>JACPVA010000134.1 GCA_016191995.1 Burkholderiales bacterium
CGGTGCGGCCGACCCCGCGCGCCCCGCAGCGGCCGCGCCTTCGGCCACGCCGGGCGCCCCGCAGGCGGCGCAGGACCCGGCGCCGGCCTGGCGGCGCCTCGCCCAGGAGATGTGGGAGGGCGTGCGCGACGAGACCTTGTCGCTCGTGCGGCTGACGCGAATCGATGCGCCGGAGGCGGCGCTGCTGGCGCCCGAGCAGGCGGTCTTCCTGCGCCGCAACCTGGAGCTGCGTCTGCTGGGCGCGCGGGTCGCGGTGCTGGCGCGCCGGCACGAGGCCGCGCAGTCCGACCTGGCCGCGGCGCGCGCGCTGCTGGAGCGCTACTTCGACCGCCGCTCGCGCGCCGTGCAGGCGGTCTTGCAGACGCTGCGCCAGGTCGCGGCGCAGGCGCGCCCTGCCGCGCTGCCGCGGCCCGAGGCCACGCTGGCGGCGATCGCCGCCGTCGGCGGGCGCTGAAGGGCGCGCATGCGTCTGGTGATCTGGCTGCTGCTGCTGGCGGCCGCCGCGGTGGTCGCGGCGCTGACCTTCGGCCGCAACGACGGCCTGGTCAGCCTGTACTGGGGCGGCTGGCGCGCCGACCTGTCGCTGAACCTGTTCCTGATCGGCATGCTGGTGCTGGGTGCGGCGGCGCTGCTCGTCGCGCAGGCGCTGCTGGCGGTCCTGCGGCTGCCGCGGCGCGCCGCCGAGTGGCGCGCGCTGCAGCGCGAGCGCGCGGCGCAGGCGGCGCTGCGCGAGTCGCTGGGCGAATCCTTCGGCGCCCGCTACGCGCGCGCGCACAAGGCGGCGCTGCGCGCGTTGACGCTGCACCACGACACCGGCGGCGCGGACCGCGAGTTCGCGCAGCTCGCGCACCTGATGGCCGCCGGCAGCCTGCACCGGCTCGGCGACCGGGCGCGCCGCGATGAGCACCTGACGAGCCTGGCCGAGCTGCGCCGCGGTGGCGGCGCCACGCGCGCCGACGACGGCGCGCGCCTGGCGGCGGTCGAGTGGGCGCTGGACGACCGCGACCCGGACCGCGCCGCCGCGCTGCTGGCGGAGCTGCCGCCGGGCGTGGCGCGCCGCACCCATGCGCTGCGGCTGCGGCTGCGCGCCGCGCAGCTCGCCGCGCGGCCGCTGCAGGCCCTGCAGACCGCGCGCCTGCTGGCCAAGCACCAGGCCTTCTCGCCCGAGGTCGCGCGCGGGCTGCTGCGCACGCTGGCGTGCGACGCGCTGGACACCGCGCACGATGCGCAGCAGCTGCGCCAGGCCTGGCAGCAGCTCGACGCCGGTGACCGGCGCGACCCGCATGTCGCGGTGCGCGCCGCATCGCGCGCGGTCGCGCTCGGGCTGCTGGCGGACGCGCGCGCGTGGCTGCGGCCGCACTGGGAGACGCTGACCGGGTTCGACGACGCCGACGCGCGCGAGCGCCTCGCGCAGGCGCTGGTCGCCGCGGCGCCAGGGCTGGAGGGCGACTGGCTGCCGTTGCTCGAGGCCGCGCTGCAGCGCCAGGGCCAGCATCCGGAGGTGCAGCTCGCGGTCGGCGTGGCCTTCGCCGAGCGCCAGCTCTGGGGCAAGGCGCGCCAGCTGCTGCAGCGCGCCGCCGGCGACGACCGGCTCGCGCCGCCATTGCGCCGCATCGCGTGGATGCGGCTGGCCGCGCTGGCGCGCGAGCAGGGCGATGCCCAGACCGCCGCCAGCTGCGACCGCGAGGCCGCGGCGCTGTGCGGCTGAGCGCCGCCAGCCGCCGCGCCGCCGCCACGGCTGGGCCAAATGGCCGGTGTTATACTGCCCGGCTCGCGCGGCTGTAGCTCAGTTGGATAGAGTACTTGGCTACGAACCAAGGGGTCGTGGGTTCGAATCCTGCCAGCCGCGCCAATCAAATCAACGGGTTAGCTCTCTCGAGGGGCTAGCCCGTTTCTCTTTCGGCCGCCCATCGCGCGGTTGGTTGCCGTTCGGTTGCCGTTCGCGGCCTGCTGCGACGACCGTGGGGTGCCGCGTTGGCGGGCGGATGGCCAGGGCGCACGGCCAGGGCGGATGGCCAGGGCGCACGGCCAGGGCGGATGGCCCGCCTGGGCGGATGGGGCCCGCTTGCGCAGCGCGCGCAGCGGGCGCACAGTGGCGGGTCGCGGGCCTGTCCCGCACGGAGGATTTCGATGGAACCCCTCGCCTCGACCTCGGTCACCTGCATGCTGCCGGTCAAGGACCTCGACCGCGCGCGCGACTTCTACGAGCGGCGCCTCGGCCTCGAGGCGGTCGGCGCGAAACCCGACGGCAAGTTCGTCTACCGCTGCGGCGGCACCGAGATCGCGCTCTTCCCGAAGCCCGACGGCACGAAGGCCGAGCACACCGCGCTGAGCTTTCGCGTCGCCGACATCGGCGCCGCGGTCACCGCGCTGGCCGCGCGCGGCGTCGTGTTCGAGGACTACGACCTGCCGGGCCTGAAGACCGTCGGCCACGTCTGCGTGCTCGGCGCCGAGAAGGCGGCCTGGTTCGTCGACCCCGAAGGCAACATCCTCTGCCTGCACGAGGACCTTGCCTGAGTGATCGGCGGCCGGGCGCCGTCTCGGCGCGCCGGCGCGCTTCGCCGGCGCGCATGGCCCGCGATCGGCCGCGCACCCGACCGCCGCCGGCTCGCTGCGCCTCGTGCCGTCGAAAGCACGGCCGGCGCGGCCGCACGCGCGTCACGCGGCTGGCCGATACTCGGCGCGCTCGCGCCGCCGCCGTCGGTGGCCGATGCCACCGCGAGGGCCCGCCATGCCGATGTTTCCCCAGGACGCGCTGAACCCCGGCGTGCGCAAGCGCGAGGTGTTCGGCTGGGCGATGTACGACTTCGCCAACTCGGGCTACACGACGGTGGTGCTGACGGCGGTCTTCAGCGCCTACTTCGTCGGCGGCGTGGCCGGTGGCGCGAGCTGGGCGACGCTGGCCTGGACGAGTGCGCTGGCGGCCTCCAGCCTGATCGTGATGCTGACGATACCTGCGCTCGGCGCCTACGCCGACCTGCGCGCGGCCAAGAAGCGGCTGCTCATGCTGTCGACGATCGGCTGCGTCGCCGCCACCGCCGCGCTGGCCGGTGCCGGGCCGGGCGACGTCGCCTGGGCGGTGCTGGCGATCGTGCTGTCCAACGCCTTCTACAGCTACGGCGAGTCGCTGATCGCCGCCTTCCTGCCCGAGCTGGCGCCCGAGCGCAGCCTGGGCCGGGTCTCGGGCTGGGGCTGGAGCTTCGGCTACTTCGGCGGCATGCTCACGCTCGGCCTGAGCCTGGCCTACGTGATCGCGGCCCAGGCCCAGGGGCTGCCGGCGTCGCAGTTCGTGCCGGTGACGATGCTGGTCACGGCCGGCGTGTTCGCGCTCGCGTCGCTGGCCACCTTCGCGCTGCTGAAGGAGCGCGCGCTGCCGCAGGCCGCGCCGGCCGGCGCGGCCGGGCTGCGCGCCTCGCTCGCACGGCTGAACCGCACCTGGCACGAGGCGCGGCGCTTCCGCGACTTCAGCGCGCTGCTGGCCTGCGCGGTGGCCTACCAGGCCGGGATCTCGGTCGTCGTCGCGCTGGCCGCGGTCTATGCCGAGCAGGTGCTGCAGTTCCAGCAGCAGCAGACGATGATGCTGATCTTCCTCGTCAATATCGCCGCCGCCGCCGGCGCCTTCGCCTGGGGCTACGTGCAGGACCGCATCGGCCACCGGCCGGCGCTGGGCATCACGCTGCTCGGCTGGATCGTGATGACGCTGCTGGCCTGGGCCGCCACCGGGCCGGGGCTGTTCTGGGTCGCGGCGGTGATCGCCGGGCTGTGCATGGGCTCCAGCCAGTCGGCCGGCCGGGCGCTGGCCGGTGCCTTCTCGCCCGAGCGGCGGCGCGCCGAGTTCTACGGGCTGTGGACCTTCGCGATCCGCGTCTCGGCCATCCTCGGGCCGATGACCTACGGCCTGGTGACGCTGCTGACGGGCGGCAACCACCGGCTGGCGATCGTCTCCACCGGGCTGTTCTTCGTCGTCGGGCTGCTGCTGCTGGCGCGCGTCGACGTGCCGCGCGGGATCGCGGCGGCCCGTGGGGACAACGGCGACAGCCGCGCCGGCTGAGAGCCTGCGAAGCACTCCGCCGCACCGGCACGCTGCCGTCCCAACGGCCCCGTCGGCGCCAGTCGACCGTTACCTGCTGCCGCAGGTGCGCGCCGATCTCGATCGCAAGATGGTCTTCGTCGGCGGGCCGCGCCAGGTCGGCAAGACCTCGCTCGCGCGCCGGCTGCTGACCTCGCCCGCGGCCGAGCTGAACTACGACGTGCCGGAGCACCGGCAGGCCATCCTGCGCCACGAGTTGCCGCCCGGCGACCTGTGGTTCTTCGACGAGATCCACAAGTACCGCGGCTGGCGCAACTATCTGAAGGGGCTGTGGGACCGGCCCGGGCGCACGCAGCGCATCCTCGTCACCGGCTCGTCTCGACCTGTACCGCTTCGGCGGCGATTCGCTGCAGGGGCGCTACTTCCATCTTCGTCTGCACCCGTTCAGCGTGGCCGAGCTGGGCGGCCACGCCGATGCGCTGCCGGCGCTGCTGGCGCTGGGCGGGTTTCCCGAGCCCTTCACGAGCGGCAGCGAGGCCTTCGCGCGGCGCTGGGCGCTGGCCTATCGCGAGCGCCTGCTGCGCGAGGAGGTGACGGCGCTGGAGACGGCGTCGGACCTGGGCAAGCTCGAGCTGCTGGCACTCGCACTGCCGCAGCGCGTGGGCAGCCCGCTTTCGCTGAACGCGCTGCGCGAGGACCTGCAGGTCTCGCAGCCGACGGTGGCGCGCTGGGTGGAGATCCTCGAGCGCGTCTACGGCATCTTCCGCATCGCGCCCTTCGGTGCGCCGCGGCTGCGGGCGGTGAAGAAGGCGATGAAGCACTACCCATGCGACTGGTCGGTGGTGGCCGATCCGGGCCCGCGCTCCGAGAACCTCGTCGCCGGCCATCTGCTGAAGTGGGTGGAGTTCCAGCGCGACACGCAGGGCCGTGCGCTCGAGCTGCGCTACTTCCGCGATATCGACGGCCGCGAGGTGGACTTCATCGTCGTCGACGGGGCAGGGCAGCCCGTCGCGGCGGTGGAATGCAAGCTCGCCGACGACGCCGTGGCACCGGGGCTCCGATACCTCGAGGCCCGTTTCCCCGCCTTGAACGCGTGGCAGGTGTCGGCCACGGGCCGGCGCGACTATGTCAGCGCCGAAGGCGTGCGGGTGGCGCCGGCGGCGCGGCTGCTGCGCGACCTGATCTGAGCGCGTGAGAGGCGATCCCGCAGGGTCGCTCAGCCCAGCAGCACAGGCCCCGATTTCTCGAGCGCGAACGCCCGCCCCCTGGAAGACGAATCGCGGCGGCCGGCTCGCTCGTCCGACCGAGTCGGCCGGGCGATCGTCCGGCAATGCGGTTCCAGCCGTTCGAGGCCATGAGCCTCGCAGCGCGACGACATCGCCAAGCTGATGCCGTCGGTTCTGGTGCGAGAGGGGCTGGCTCGATACCGCGTCGAGCGCCGCAAGCTCTTCGGAGGCACGACGTCCGACGCGCCGAAGGGCGGCACCCGGAAGGCGCCGGCGCTCGCGATCACTCCGCCGCCGCCAGCGCGCGCGCGATCGCCGACTGCGCGGCGTCGCGCATCTGCACCGCCGACGCGAACAACGCGCCGCCGGGCGCTGGCCGGCCGGACTCATCGCGGCGCGCGTCGTCCGCCAGCCGTACCGTCGGCTCGATCGGCGCCAGCACGCGCACTGCCAGCGCGGCGCGGCGCGGCCACCAGCGGCCCTCGCCGAGCATCTGCCGGGTTCCGGTGAGCACCAGCGGCAGCACCGGGACGCCGGCCTGCGCCGCGGCCAGGAAGGCGCCGAGGTGGAACGGCCGCAGCGCCGGATCGGCGCCGAAGGTGCCTTCCGGGAAGACCAGCAGCGGCCGCCCGGCGCGCGCGGCATCGGCCATGCGCTGCGCGTCGGCGACGCTGCGCCGCGCGTCGAAACGCTCGACGAAGGCGGCGCCGAGCCGGCGCAGGAAGCGCCCGGCGACGAACTGGTCCTGCAGCTCGCGCTTGGCGACGAAGGCATGCGGCTGCGGCAGCGCCGCCACCAGCACCATGCCGTCGAGGTAGCTCGCGTGGTTGCACACCAGCACGCACGGGCGGCCGGCCGGCAGCGCGTCCAGCCCCTGCACCTCGAGCGGCACCCCCGCCAGGCGCAGCAGCGCGCGCGCGGCGCGCCGGCACAGGGCCCAGGCGCGCTGCGGCGTCGGCTGCCATTGCGTGGCGAGCCACACCGGCGGCGCCAGCAGCGCCAGCAGCGCCAGCGCGCGCGCGCCGAAGGCGGCGTCGCCGAGCGCGTGCCACGCGGCGC
>JACPVA010000135.1 GCA_016191995.1 Burkholderiales bacterium
CCGCCGCGCCGGCCGCCCGGCAACGCCCAGGCCAGCGCGATCGCCGCGCCGGCCGCCAGCGCCGCGGCCAGTCCGAGCGCCCAGCGCCCCGCCGCGACGCGCGCCGGCGCCCAGGCGCGCACGCCTAGCGCCAGCGGCAGCAGGTGCAGCAGCACGATCGGCCCCTTGGTGAGCAGGCCGCCGCCGATCGCCAGCGCCACCAGCGCCCAGCCGCGGCGCCGCGCGCCGGGCGCCGCCGCCGCCGCCGACCACAACCCGCCGACGCCCAGCAGCACGAAGACGCAGAGCAGCAGGTCGAACATCGTCGCCGTCGACATCAGCAGCCACAGCGCGCTGGCGAACAGGATCACCCCGGCGCGCACCGGCGCGCCGGCATCGTCGGGCCAGAGCTGGCGCGCCAGCCGCCAGGCCAGCGCCAGCGCGGCGAGCGACGCCAGCGGCGAGATCAGCCGCGGCCACCACTCGACGACGCCGAAGACCGCCCAGCCGGCGTGCATCAGCCAGAACAGCAGCGGCGGCTTGTGGCTGTACGGCGCGCCGGCCAGCCAGGGCAGCACGAAGTCGCCGCGCTGCCACATGTTCCAGGCGACCGCGACATAGCGCGTCTCGTCGATCGGCGCCAGCGAGCGCGTCGCCAGCGAGCTGCCGACGACCAGCACCCAGGCGACGAGCAGCCAGGCGACGAAGCGGTCAGTGCGGGGTTCGGGATGCATGCGGTTGTCGTGCAGCGCTCGCAGCGCAGCGAAGCGCGAAGCCTCGCCGGCCAGCCTGAAGGCGTCATGAACCCGGCGCCGCCCGCTCGGCGCGAGGCCGCGCCGGCACGCAGCCCGCGCCGCGCATGCGGTCAGCGGCGCCAGAACTGCGGCCTCAGCAGCACCAGCACCGCCAGCAGCTCGACCCGGCCGACCATCATCCCGAAGCTCAGCACCCAGGTCTGAAAGTCGCTCAGCCCGCCGTAGCTGGACGCCGGGCCGACGCCGCCCAGCCCCGGGCCGATATTGTTGACGCAGGCGATCACGGCGGTGAACGCGGTCACGACGTCCAGCCCGCTGAACAGCAGCAGCATCGTCAGCGTCACCAGCGTCGCACCGTACAGCATCATGAAGGCGATCACGTTGGCCATCGTGCGCGCGTCGACGATCTGCCCGCCCAGCACGACCGGGTTGACGGCATTCGGGTGCACGATGCGAATCAGCTCGCGCTGCGCCTGTCGCAGCAGCAGCAGCATGCGCATCATCTTGATGCCGCCGCCGGTGGAGCCGCCGCAGGTCGCGAAGCAGCCCAGCAGCAGCATCAGCAGCGCGGCGAACATCGGCCACTGCGCATAGTCCTGCGAGGCATAGCCGGTCGTCGTGCCGACGGAGACGACGTGGAAGACGCTGTGCCGCAGCGCCGTCCAGTAGCTGTCGTAGCTGCCCCGGGCCCAGATGTAGCCCGACACCAGCATGGTGGCCGCCAGCATCACGGCGACGAAGGCGCGCGCCTCGGCGTTGCGCCAGATCACGCGCAGCGAGCGCCGCTGCCAGGCGACGAAATACAGCGCGAAGCTGACGCCGGCCAGCAGCATGAAGATTACCGCCACCGCCTCGATGCGCGGCGAATCCCAGTAGCCGAAGCTCGCGTCGTGCGACGAGAACCCCGCCAGGCTCATCGTCGTGCACATGTGCATGAAGGCGTCGGCCCAGCCCATGCCAGCCCAGCGGTAGGCGAGCAGGCAGGCCGCACAGCCGATCGCATACACCGCCCACAGCCCGCGTGCGGTCTCGGCGATGCGCGGCGTCAGCCGCGCGTCCTTCATCGGGCCGGTCATCTCGGTCTTGAACAGCTGCGCGCCGCCGACCCACAGCAGCGGCAGGATCGCCACCGCCAGCACGACGATCCCGAGTCCGCCGACGAGCTGCAGGAAGCAGCGCCAGACGTTGATCGACAGCGGCAGCGCGTCCAGCCCCGACAGCACCGTCGCGCCGGTGGCGCTGAAGCCCGACATCGCCTCGAAATAGGCGTCGGTGACGCTGATGCCGGGCACGCCGAGCACGAGCGGGATGGCGGCGAAGGTCGGCATCAGCAGCCAGACCATGCCGACGAGCAGGAAGCCGTCGCGCGGCCGCAGCTCGCGCCGGAAGCGGCGCGTGGCCAGGCTCATCGCCACGCCGGCGACGGCGGTGACCGTGATGCCGGCGATGAAGGCGTCCTCGGCCGGGTCGTGCCCGTGCAGCGCGAACGCCAGCGGCACGCCCATCATCAGCGCGAACAGCACCACGAGGCGCCCGACCAGGGCGACGACGGCGAGGAGCGGCATCGCGGCAGCGTCGGCGCGGAGGCTAGAAGAACATCGCCCCGACCTGGAACAGCTTCTCGACCTGGCGCACCATGCGCCGGCGCGGCACGAAGACGATCACGTGGTCGTCGCTCTCGACCACGGTGTCGTGGTGCGGGATGAGGACCTCGCGCCCGGGCGTGCCGTCGGCGCCTGGGATGTCGCGCACGATCGCGCCGATCTGCGAGCCGGCCGGCAGCGCGATCTCGTCGATGCGCCGGCCGACGACGCGCGAGCTCTTGC
Source organism: Burkholderiales bacterium (assembly GCA_016191995.1). Lineage (GTDB taxonomy): Bacteria > Pseudomonadota > Gammaproteobacteria > Burkholderiales > Burkholderiaceae_C > Rubrivivax. The sequence goes on from JACPVA010000135.1 coordinate 2,561, forward strand.
GGTCGCCGCGCGCGATCACCTCCAGCACCTCGGCAGCGCCGCGGCGCAGGCTGTAGACCGCGGCGACGTCGCCGCGGCGCACGTGCGCGAGCAGCTCGCCGATCACCGTCTGCGAGGGCGAGATCGCGATGTCGATCTGGGTGCCGGTGCCCTGCACGAGGTCGGCGTAGGCCTTGCGGTTGATCAACGCCAGCACGCGGTGCGCGCCCATGCGCTTGGCCAGCAGGCAGGACATGATGTTGTCCTCGTCGTCGCTGGTCAGCGCGAGGAACAGGTCGCAGTCCTGCACGTTCTCGGACTCGAGCAGGTCCTCGTCGGTGCTGTCGCCGTGCAGCACCAGCGTGCTGTCGGGCAGCTGTGTCGTCAGGTATTCGCAGCGCCGGGGGTCGGCCTCGATGATCTTGACCTGCACCTGGCGCGCGATCTGGCGCGCCAGCCGCAACCCGACGCGGCCACCGCCGGCGATGATGACGCGCTTGACCGGGTCGTCGCGCTTGCGCATCGCGTCGAGCACGCGCCGGATGTGCTCGCCGGCGGCGAGCACGAAGACCTCGTCGCCGGCCTCGATGCGCGTGCTGCCGTCGCAGAAGACCTGGCGGTCCATCCCCATCAGGTCGCGCCGGTAGATCGCGACGATGCGCATCGGCACGTCGGGCACCAGCTTGGGCAGCTCGGAGATCACGTGGTCGACCAGCGGCCCACCGTGCACCGCGCGCACCGCGATCATGCTGACGCGGTTCTGCATGAACTCCAGCACCTGCAGCGCTTCCGGGAACTCGATCAGCTTGCGGATGTAGCGCGTCAGGCTCTCCTCCGGGCAGATGATCTCGTCGACCGCGAGCCCGTCCTTGCCCATCAGCGCGCTGCCCTCGGTGAACTCGGGGCTGCGCACGCGCGCGATGCGCGTCGGGGTGCCGAACTTCTGGTGCGCGATCTTGCACGCGACGAGGTTGGTCTCGTCCAGCGGCGCGCAGGCGATCAGCATGTCGGCGTCCTCGGCGCCGGCCTCCTTCAGCACCGACGGCTGGATGCCGTTGCCTACCACGCCGCGCAGGTCCATCCGGTCCTGCAATTGCGCCAGCCGCAGCGGGTCCGTATCGATGACGGTGATGTCGTTGCGCTCCGAGACCAGGCTCTCGGCCACGCTCTCGCCGACCCGGCCGGCGCCGAGGATCAGGATCTTCATGGCGGGCGATTATGGTGCGCGGTCGGCGGCGCGCGGGTCGGGCCGCGCTGCGGCCATCGCGCCGGCGCGATCCCGCGGCTGGACGGCTGTCCCGGTGCCGCCGGCGACCGGATCCCGCGTCGCGTCGACGGCGTCGGCCCTTGCTTCGGCGTCGGCTTCGGCGGCCCCAGGGTAAAGCCGCTGCAGCACCGCGCGCGCGGCGCTGGCGAGCAGCGGATGCAGGGCTCGCGCCAGCGCCGCCGTGTCGGCGGTGTCGGCGGTGTCGGCGGTGTCCTCGATGTCCGCCGCGTCGGGCGCGTCCGCGGAGAAAGCCGGCCCGGCCGCGGCGCCCGGCTGCGCGCGCAGGCGCTCGTCGCTGGCCCGGGTGCGCAGCGGCTCGTCGCGCGCCGGTGCCCGCGAGCGCGCAGCCTGCCACGCCGCCGCCAGCGCGTCGCGCTGCGGCGCCAGCGCGTCGGTGACGACCTCGCGCCAGTGCGGCGGCGACTCGCCGGCGGCCCAGTCGCCACGGCCGCGGCCGAAGTGCGCGACCGCGAGGTAACGCAGCAGCGCGGCGTCGGCCATCGCCTGCAGCGCCTCGTCGCTCCAGGCGACGCGGCCGCTGCCGGCACCGCGCACGAGGTTGACCGCACGCGCCGCGCCGGCCGCGCCCAGCGCACCCAGGATGCCGCCGGCGAGCAGCCCGCCGCCCAGCGTCAGGCCGCCGGTGGCGAGATCCGCCTTCAGCCCCGCGAGCGCGCCGCTGACCAGCCCGCCGAGCACCGCCGCGCGCCCCTCGTCGACCGGCAGCCGCGTGTCGTAGTGCGCCGCGACGCGCGCCAGCACCTGCGCCAGCACGTCGCCGTCGGCCCGCCCCTGCAGCCCGTGCAGCGCGATCAGCGCCGCGGTGCCGTCGCGCACCTCCTGGTCCAGCCGCGCGGCCAGCGCCTGCTGCGCGAGCATGGCGGCGTCCTCGCGCGGCCGGCCGATCCCGGCCGCCGCGACCAGCCGGCGCACCGCCTCGCGCAGCCGGCCGCCGTCGGCCAGCGCCTCGCGTGCGAGCGCGCTGCGCGCCAGTCCCTGGGCGAGCAGCCGCATCGAGGCATCGAAGCGCGCCTCGCGCTCGGCCGTCCAGGCCGCGCGCAGCCGGCGCATGCGCGCCGCGAGCCCGGCCCGGGCGTCGTCGCCAGCTGGCACCGCGAGCGCAGACTCGACCGCGCGCCACAGCATCGCCTCCTGGACCCAGCAACGCGCGAAGGCATCCATCGCCAGCACCGCGCTCACGCGCGGCCGGCCCGCCAGCGCGCTGCGCCAGCGATCGACCTCGGCCGTCTCCTCGGCCGCCGGGCGCGGCGCGCCGAGCTGGTTGAGCAGCACGACGACCGGCTTGCCGACCCAGTCGAGCAGGTCCATCTCCGGGCCGACATAGCCGGCGGCCTGGGGCGACTCGGCCGCGTTGACGAGGTACAGCACGACGTCGGCGTGCTCGCGCACCGCGCGCAGCGCCTGCTGGCTGGACCAGAACGCGCGGTCGGCCACGCGGTCCCAGACCTGCGCCAGAAACCAGCCCAGCGGCTTGTCGGCGCCGCGCAGCCGGCGCACCAGACGCGCGCTGTCGCCGAAGCCGGGGGTGTCCCATAGCCTCAGCGTCTCGCCCCCCGGTGTGCGCACGAGCACGTGCGCGTCGGCGAACTCGGTCACGTGCGGCGCGTCGCGCACCTCGCCGACGTCGCGCCCGAGCAGCGTGCGCGCCAGCGTCGTCTTGCCGACATTGGTGTGGCTGACGAGGGCCAGCGACAGGGTGGATTCGGGCGCGGGCACGGGTGGCGGCGGCGAAACGGCTGCGGGAGGGGCAATGTAGCCGGGGATGGGGGGTGCGGGCCGCGCGGGTGGGTTGCGGGGCCGCTCGGAGTGGGGAGGGTCGGGGCGGCCGGGGTGCGGGGGCGGTGGCTTGCCGGGCGCTGGCGGGTGGTGGGTGGCGGGTGGCGGGTGACTCGGGCATCCGGGTGGCGGGCACGCTCTGCCCATCAGACCCACCAGGGTGCGCCGGCGTGGATCGAGCCCGGGCGCGGGCCGCATATCGTGCTCCCGGTGCACGCGCTGTCCAGGGTCTTCAAGGGAAGGATCCTCGAAGCATTGTCCAAGGCCGAAGCCGACGAGACGCTCGCGCGCGACCCGGCGGCCGACCCCGCGCAGCAGGGCGAGCGCCAGCGCGCGCTGGCGCGGCACGACGGGGTCGTGTACGCCAAGGCGACGCTGGCCGGGCCGGCGGCGGTGCTGGACTGCCTGAGCCGCTACACGAACCGCACCGCCATCGGTGCGGAGGGGCTGCTGGCGATCCGCGGCGAGCAGGTGCTGCTGCGCGTGCGCGGGGACGACGATGGCGGCGAGGGCGTCAAAGGCGGCGGCAAGGGCGGCGGCAAAGCACGCGGCAAGCGCGTCGTCGCCGTCGACGGCGTGGACTTCGTCGGCCGCTTCTTGCAGCATGTGCTGCCGTCGAGCTTCAAGCGCATCCGCCACTACGGCCTGCTGGCCCCGGTGGCCAAGGCCGAGCGGCTGGTGACCTCGCGCGCGCTGCTGGCGATGCCAGCGCCCAACCCGCGCGCGGTCGAGGACGCGCGCGCCTTCATGCAGCGCGTGGCGGCGATCGACATCGAGCGCTGCCCGCACTGCCAGGCCGGCCGCTGGCGCTGCGTGCAAAGCCTGCCGGCCGACCGCGCCGCGCTGGCGGCGATCGCAGCCGGCTGCCGAGGGCCGCCGTGAGCGCGATGCTGGCTGGCACATCGACTGGCACGACGCTGCGCGGGACGCGGCGCGGGGCCTGTCGTGCCTGGGGTCGCCGCGGCGTCGGAAGCCACACCTGCCAAGCCCGCGCAAGCTCACGAAGTCGGCGCCTGGACGAGGCGAGGCGAAGCGGTGCGACGCGGGGCGCCGGATATGCCACGGCCGCAAGGAGCTTGCCCGAGGCCAGCGCTGAAACTTACACTGCCCATGCCGGCGCCGGCGATGTCCCGAAGCCTGTTGAACGCGGCCGGATGACGGTTCCTCATTCGTAATGCTACGCGGCCTTGCGTTCGGCTTCGGCGACGCTGGCGGACTTGGCTTTCAATGCAGCCAACAGAGTCTTCATGTCGCGGTGCCC
>JACPVA010000150.1 GCA_016191995.1 Burkholderiales bacterium
CGCTGTCGCCGCCGCGCTCGCGGCGCACCGCGTGCTCGGCCAGCTCGACGAGGCCGCGCGCGCGGCGCTGCAGCGGCGGCTCGCGCCGCAGCGCTTCGCCGCCGGCGCGCCGGTGGCGTCGGGCGCCGATCTCTCGGCGCGGCTGGCGCTGCTGCTCGCGGGACGGATCGCGATCGCCGACGAGCGCGCCACGCTGGCGTCGTGCGCGCCCGACTGGTTCGGCGCCGGTGTCACGCCGCCGGATGCGCTCGTGCGCTGCAGCGTGCGCGCGCTCGACGACAGTGTCGTCGCCTTCCTCGACGCCGACGCGGTCGACGCGCTGCGGCGCAGCCTGCCGCTGCTGGCGCTGGCGCTGGCCCCGTCCGACCCGGCTCCCGCGGTTGCCAGTGACCCGCACCTGAACCTGATGCGGATCCCGGTGCGCAGCCTGGTCCGGCGCGAACCGATCGCGATCGCACCGACGACGACGGTGCAGGCCGCCGCCGAGCTGATGCGCGAGCATGGCGTCACCGCGGTATTGCTGGTCGAGCATGAGCGGCTGTTCGGGCTCGTGACCGACCGCGACCTGCGCAACCGCGCGCTGGCCGCCGGCGTCGACCCTGGCAGCCCGGTGATCGACATCGCCACCGTCGCGCCGCTGACGATCGCGGCCGACGCGGCGGCCTTCGACGCCCTGCTGCTGATGGCGCGCCACGACATCCACCATGTCCCCGCGGTCGACGGCGAGCGCGCCATCGGCATGATCAGCGCCGCCGACCTCACCGAGCAGCACGGCACCTCGGCGGTCTACCTGGCCGGCGACATCCACCGCCAGACGAAGCTGGAAGGTCTGGTCGCCTGCGCCGCGCGCGTCAAGGCGCTGCAGAAGGGCCTGGCGGCGGCCGGATCCTCGGCCTGGGCCACCGGCCACATCGTCACCGCGATCAGCGATGCGCTGACGATGCGGCTGCTGCACCTGGCCGAGGCCAGGCTCGGGCCGCCGCCGGTGGACTATGCCTGGGTCGCCGCGGGCTCGCAGGGGCGCAACGAGCAGACCGCCAGGAGCGACCAGGACAACTGCCTGATCCTCGACGACGCCTACGACGAGGCGCGCCACGGCGCCTACTTCGGCGCGCTGGCGGACTTCGTCTGCGACGGCCTGAACGCCTGCGGCTACGTGCATTGCCCGGGCGAGATGATGGCCATGACCGACAAGTGGCGCCAGCCGCGGCACGTCTGGCGCGAGTACTACCGCCAATGGGTCGACACTCCGGAGCCGACCGCGCTGATGCTGACCTGCGTCTTCTTCGACGTGCGCTGCGTGGCCGGGCGCAGCGAGCTGCTGGAGACGCTGCGCACCGAGGTGCTGGCCCGTACCCGGCACGCCAAGCTGTTCCTGCAGCTGATGGTCGGCAACGCGCTCGAGCACCGGCCGCCGCTCGGGCTGTTCGGGAGGATCACGACTGTGCGCCGCGGGGAGCACAAGGGCACGATCGACCTCAAGCACCACTGTCTCGCGCCAGTCATCGACCTGGCGCGCATCTTCGCGCTGGCCGCCGGCAGCCCCGCGGTCAATACGCACGACCGGCTCGTACACGCCGCCGACAGCGGCGAGATCAGCGCCGACGGCGGGCGCGACCTGCGCGAGGCGCTCGAATTCCTCGCCGGGCTGCGCATCCGCCACCAGGCCAGCCTGATGCTCGCCGGCTTCGAGGCCGACAACCACCTGCGGCCTGCGGAGCTGTCCAACTTCGAGCGCAGCCAGCTCAAGGATGCCTTCGGCGTCGTCAAGACGCTGCAGGACGTCATGGCGATGCGGCATCGCGCTGCGTGAGCCGCGCCCGTTCGAGTCCGGCAGCCAACCGACCCGCAGCCCGCCCCGTCGTTCACCGCGGGCAGGGCAATACCCCTCGCACGCCGGCGCCTGCCGCTGATGCGCAGGCCGCCCAGGCCGCGGCATGACCATGCAGTCTTTATGGAAGACTTGATCGTCTAGATTTCGCCTGCCGCGTCGCGAATTGCGGCGGGGCGATCAAGGTCTCTTCCACCTCAACCGGTGCCGACCGCCCGCGGCGCCGAACCTGGAGCAAGCATGTTCTCGGTCCCCTCTGTCAAGGCCGGCCGCGCGCTGGCCGCCGCCGTCACCGCCGTCACCCTCGCCGCCCCGCTGGCGGCCAACGCCGCAGGCCCCGGATTCGCGCAGTGCCGCAGCACCACGGCAGTCGACTTCCCCGGCACCATCGTCGACGCCGCCGTCGCCACCCCGGCGCTGTCGACGCTGACCAGCCTCGTCGTGGCTGCCGGCCTGGCCGACGCGCTGGCCGCGCCGGGCGAGCTCACGGTCTTCGCGCCGACCAACGATGCCTTCGGCGCGATCCCGGCGGCGCTGCTGGGCGCGATCGGCAGCGACCCCGCCGTGCTGACCGCGGTGCTGACCTATCACGTCGTCCCCGGCCGCGCCGACCCGCGCACGCCGACCACGCGCAAGTTCGAGTCGCTGCAGGGCCAGACGCTATTCGCCGGCTGGGACCGCGCAGGCGGCGCGCCGATGATCAACCAGTCCAAGGCCGACTGCACCGCGGTGCGCACGACCAACGGGACGGTGTGGATCGTCGACAGCGTGCTGCTGCCGCAATTCCGCTAAAACGGGCCGCCGGCCGGCGCGGCGCGGCCGGATTCACCGCGCGGCGCCGACCCTCGACATCGGCGCGTCGAGGTGCGAGCGACCCGGTTGGGCCCGTCGCTTCGCGCCCGCACCGCCCCGACGTCGCCGGCCCTATCCGGCCGAGGCGCCGCGGCAGATCCCGCGGCCGTGAAGCAGACCACCTCGCGCTCGCCTTCCCGCCCGGCCATCGCGCGACCGCCCGTTCGACTCCGGGAGAATGCGCGCGATGGCGCGCACGCGGATGTCGAATGGCTCCAGGCCCGCGACGGCCGGGGCCGCCTTGCCGTCGCCCGTCGAGACGGCTTACGGCGACCCTGCAGGCGTCGATGCGGCGCTGCGATTCGACACGGTGTGGGACGGGAACTGGGCATTGGGCAGCCCCGAGCCGCAGCAGCGCCATCGTCCTCGCGATCGTGCGCTCGGCCCGGCCCTGCTGCTGTCGCTGCTGCTGCATGCGTCGCTGCTCGGCCTGAAGCTCGAAGGCGACGAACTCGGGCTTGCGGGGCTCGGCTTCACAGGGCGCGACCAGCGCGCGTCGACCCGCGATCTGCACATCCTCCTCGCGCCGCCGCCGACGACGGCCTCCGACCCCGCGCCGCGGCCAGACGCGCCGGCCGCGATCGCCGGGCCCGCCCGGCCTGCGAGGCCCGCGAACGAGTCGCCGAGGCTCGTCGATGCAGGCATTCGCGACGCGCCGGCGCAGGGCGTGCGGCAGGCGCCGGCCCCCGCCGCCCCTCGCATCGTCGAGGTCGCGCCGCCGCGCCCCGCCCCGGAACCGGCGTCGGCCGAGCCGGCGCCGAAACCTGCCGTGGAAGTGCCACCGCTGGCCGTCGACATCCCGCCGTCGCACGAGCTTGCCGAGTTCACGCCGCAGGCCGACACGCCGCAATCCGAACCTGGCGCGGCGGCCGTGGTGCCGCCCGAGCCTCTGGCAGCCGAGGCCGGTGTGGAGCCGCCCCCCGCCGTTCCGGATGCGCCAGCCACGCCCGAGACACCCGACCGCGTGGCGGCGGCGCAGCCCGCGCGCGAGCCGCCCGCCGACGAGCCATCGCGCCAGCCGCCGGACGAGCTCGAGGAGGCAGCCCGGATCGACGCCGAAGGGCGCACGGTCGAGCGCCAGGCTGCTGCCGAGGCCCTGCGGGCCGAAGCCGAGAGCCAGGCCGAGTCGGAAGCCGGGCGTCGAGAGGCCGAACGGATCGAGGCCGAGCGCCTCGGCGCCGCCGAGATCGAGGCGAAGCGCCGGGAGGACGCCCGCATCGAGGCCGAGCGGATCGAGGCCGAGCGACAGACTGAGGCCGATCGGATCGAAACCGAGCGCTTGGCCGAGGCCGAGCGGCTCGAGGCCGAGCGCCAGGCCGAGGGCGAGCGGATCGAGGCCGAGGGGCGCGCCGAGGCCGAACGACTTGCCGCCGTCGAGATCGAGGCGAAACGCCGGGACGCTGCCCGCATCGAGGCCGAGCGCCAGGCCGAGGCCGTGCGGATCGAGGCCGAGCGACGCGCCGAGGCGGAACGACTCGCCGCCGCCGAGATCGAGGCGAAGCGCCGGGAAGATGCCCGCATGGAGGCCGAGCGCCTGGCCGAGGCCGTGCGGATCGAGACCGAGCGGCGCGCCGAGGCGGAGCGACTCGCCGCCGCCGAGATCGAAGCGAAACGCCGGGAGGCTGCCCGCATCGTAGCCGAGCGCCAGGCCGAGGCCGAGCGGATCGAGGCTGAGCGGCGCGCCGAGGCCGAACGACTCGCCGCCGCCGAGACCGAGGCGAAGCGCCGGGAAGATGCCCGCATCGTGGCCGAGCGCCAGGCCGAGGCCGAGCGGATCGAGGCTGAGCGGCGCGCCGACGCCGAGCGGATCGACGCCGAACGCCGCGCCGCCGCCGAGATCGAGGCGAAGCGGCAGGATCGGCTGCGGGCCATCGGGCGGCAGCTCGACGACGAGGCCGTGCAGCGCCAGGCCGCCGAGGCCGCCGCGCGCGTGGCCGGCGAGGGCGGCGTGCTGCCACTCGCGCTGAGCAGCGCGCGTCGCGTCCGGCTGTGGGGCCGCAGCCACCCCGACGACGAACTCGTCCGCTATGCCGAAGCCTGGGAGCGCAGGATCCAGTTCAACACGCCGGTGGAGCAGGTCCGCGATCTCGCGCGCCACCCGCACCGTGCTCCGATGGTCACGGTGGCGATCCGAAGCGACGGCTCGCTGGAGTCGGTCGTATTCGTCGTCTCCAGCGGCGTCGCGCAGGTCGACGACGCGATTCGCCGCATGATCGAAGCCCCGCGTCCGTATCCGCGATTCCCGGCTTCGCTCGCGCAGCGCTACGACGTGGTCGAGATCCGCCGCACCTGGCAGTTCGACGTCGGCGTGCGGATCTACTGACCGCGGCGCGCCGAGGCGGCGTCGCCGCGCCCGGCAATCGACTTCGCTGCGCGCCGCTTCCTCGCCCGACGCCGTCGGGCGTCGCAGGGCCACGGCCGGGGTCGGCCGCGGCCGCTACGGCCGGACTTGCGCGATCTCGACGCCGACGGTCGCAGCCGTCCCGGGCGCCACGGCGCCGCTGCGCCCTTCGAGGTCGCCCGGCTGCGGCGTCGCTTCGCCGCTGCGCGACACGCGCGCATCGACGACGACCTGCGCGAACGACGACAGCCGCATCTGCGGCGACATCGCCGACCCGTCGTCCAGCGTCACCGTCGCCGGCAGTTCGGCGGCGCGCAGGCGCGCGATCGCGAGCGGCATGCGCGGGCCTTCGGCTGCGCGCGCGTAGACGAAGACGGTATCGTCGGGTCGCGCGCGGCCGGCCAGCGCCGGCGCGAGCGTGACGCGAACCCGAAGCGACGCCGCCGGGGCTGGGGCAGTGTCCTTCGCCTCGGCGCGGGGCGGCGCGGCTGCAGCGCCAGCCGCGGTCGCCGCCGCGTCGGGCGCGGACGGCGTCGCATCCTCGGCCGGCATTCCGGCGGCGGCGCGCGCCTGGCGCAATCCGCCATCCAGCCCGGCGACGAAGGGACTGTCGGGCGGGGCGAGCGCCTTGGCCCGGCTCCAGTGCGCCACCGCCGCGGCCGCATCGCCGCGCTCCATCGCCGCCGCGCCCGCCAGCACGAGCGCCTTCAGGTGGTCGGGGTCGATCGCGAGCGCGCGCTGCACCAGCCGCTCGGGCTCGCCCTGCAGCTTGCGGCCCTGCGCCATCGCCAGCGTGTCGGCGTAGTCGGCCAGCAGCCAGGGGTTGTCGGGCAGCAGTGCCGCCGCCTTCGCATAGGCGTCGCGCGCCGGCTCGAAGCGGCCCATCGCGGCATAGCTGCGGCCCAGCAGCGCCCAGCCCTCGGGGTCGTCGGGCTGCGCGCGCATGCGCTCGGCGAGCTGCTGCACCATTGTCTCGACATCCTGCGCCGTCGCCTCGGACGGCGCGCGCGCGAGCACCGAATCGACCGCATCACGATGGCCCAGCGCGAGGTAGGCCAGCACCGACGCCAGCGGCAGCAGCAGCACGAGCGCGATCGCGGCGCCGCGCCCGGGGCGCGCGGCGACGGCAGCCTCCGGGTCGCGTGTCTCCTCCAGCACGCGGCGCTCGATCTCGGCACGCGCGACGGCATGCTGGTCGGGCGCCAGCGCGCCGGCGGCGAGCTCGGCGTCGAGCTCGGCGAGCTGCTCGCGCAGGATGCGAACGTTGCTGTCGCGCTGCGCGTCGCGCGCGGCGGCGGCCGGGCCGGCGCCGGCGCGCAGCAGCGGGCGCAGCAGCACCGCGAGCGAGGCGACGACGAGCGCCGCGGCGACGGCCCAGAACAGCGTCATTCGACCCCGCCGCCGAGCAGCGCGCGCGCGCGCCGGCGCTCCTCGTCGCTCAGCGGCGCCTGGGCGGCGGCGACCTCGGCGCGACGGCTCCGCAGCGTGCGCGCGAGCCACCACGCCATCGCGACCAGCAGCGCGAACGGGCCGCCCCACAGCAGCCAGGTGGTCGGCTTGACCGGCGGCGTGAAGAGCACGAAGTCGCCGTAGCGCTCGACCATGTAGTCGACGATCTCGCGCTCGCTGCGGCCGGCGCGCAGCTGGCTGCGGATCTGGCCGCGCAGGTCGACCGCGAGGTCGGCATTCGACGCCGCGATCGTCTCGTTCTGGCACACGAGGCAGCGCAGCCCGTGCGCGATGCGCATCACCGCGGCCTCCAGCGCCGGTTCGTCCGAAAGCGGCACGGCCTGCGGCGCGGCACGATCGGCGGCCGCGGGGGC
>JACPVA010000151.1 GCA_016191995.1 Burkholderiales bacterium
ACGCAGGCGCGCCCGGCCGCGCCGGAAAGGGTCGCAGCCGCCGCAGCCGCCACGCCGGCGGGCAAGCCCGATCCGGCGCCCGAGGCGACGCCGCGCTACGTCGTCCAGGTCGGCGCCTACGCCGACGCCGGCGCCGTGCGCGCGGTGCGCGGGCGCGTCGAGCAGCTCGGGCTGCGCAGCTATACCCAGGTCGTCAAGGTCGATGCCGGCGAGCGCACGCGGGTGCGCATCGGCCCGTTCGACGACCGCACCGAGGCCGACAAGGTCGCCGGGCGGCTGAAGGCCGCCGGGCTGCCGTCGGCGGTGCTACGGCTGTGAGCGCGGGCCTGGCCGGCATCGGCGTCGTCGACCTCGTGATGCTCGCGGCGATCCTGCTGTCGGTCGCGGTCGGCCTCGTGCGCGGGCTGATCTTCGAGCTGATGTCGCTGGCGGGCTGGGTCGTCGCCTACCTCGCGGCAAGCTGGTTTGCCGCCGACGCCGCCACCTGGCTGCCGCTGCAGCGCTTCGACGCCGTCGTGCAGCGCGGGGTCGCCTTCGCGCTGCTGTTCGTCGGCGTGCTCGTCGGCTGGACGCTCGCGGCGCGGCTGCTCAGGCTGCTGCTGCACGCGACCCCGCTGTCGCTGATCGACCGCGTCGGCGGCGGCGCCTTCGGCGTGCTGCGCGGCGCGGTGCTGCTGCTCGCGCTGGCGACGATCGTGCGCGCCACGCCGGCGGCACAATCGCTGCTGTGGACGACCTCGATCGGCGCCGGCTGGCTGGACGCCGCGGTGTCGAGGTTCGAAGCCTGGCTGCCGGACGAGGTCGGCCCCGGGATCCCGGCCCGCCTCGGAGGTTGAAACCATGTGCGGCATCGTCGGCGTCATCTCCAGCGAACCGGTCAACCAGCTCATCTACGACGCGCTGCTGCTGTTGCAGCACCGCGGCCAGGATGCGGCCGGCATCGTCACCATGCAGGGCACGCGCTGCTTCATGCACAAGGCGCGCGGCATGGTGCGCGACGTCTTCCGCACGCGCAACATGCGCGCGCTGCCGGGCAACGTCGGCCTCGGCCAGGTGCGCTACCCGACCGCCGGCAACGCCTACAGCGAGGAGGAGGCGCAGCCGTTCTACGTCAACGCGCCGTTCGGCATCGTGCTCGTGCACAACGGCAACCTGACGAATGCGGCCGCGCTCAAGCAGCAGCTGTTCGAGATCGACCGCCGCCACATCAACACCGACAGCGATACCGAGGTGCTGATCAACGTGCTCGCGCACGAGCTGGAGCTCGCCGCGCGCGACCTGCCGCTGACGACCGAGGAGATCTTCCGCGCCGTGACCAGCGTGCACCGGCGCGTGCGCGGCTCGTACGCCGTCGTCGCGCTGATCGCCGGCCACGGGCTGCTCGCGTTTCGCGACCCGTTCGGCATCCGGCCGCTGTGCGTCAGCCTCGGCATCGGGGCCGACGGCGCGCAGGAGGTGATGGTCGCCAGCGAGACGGTGGCGATCGAGGGCACCGGGCACCGCGTCGCGCGCGACGTCGCACCCGGCGAGGCGGTATTCGTCGACCTGGCCGGCCGCGTCCACGCGCGCCAGTGCGCCGACGCGCCGCGCCACTATCCGTGCATGTTCGAGTATGTCTACCTGGCGCGGCCGGATTCGGTGCTCGACGGCATCTCGGTCTACCAGGCGCGGTTGAACCTGGGCGAGACGCTGGCGCAGCGTGTGGTCTCGGCGATGCCGCCGTCGGCGATCGACGTCGTGATCCCGATCCCCGAGTCCAGCCGCCCGAGCGCGATGCAGCTCGCCGCGCGCATCGGCAAGCCCTACCGCGAGGGCTTCGTCAAGAACCGCTATGTCGGCCGCACCTTCATCATGCCCGGGCAGTCGGTGCGCAAGAAGAGCGTGCGCCAGAAGCTCAACGCGATCGGCGTCGAGTTCAAGGGCCGCAACGTGCTGCTGGTCGACGACTCGATCGTGCGCGGCACGACGAGCAAGGAGATCGTGCAGATGGCGCGCGAGGCCGGCGCCGCCAGGGTCTACATGGCGTCGGCCGCGCCGCCGGTGCGCTACCCCAACGTCTACGGCATCGACATGCCGACGCGCGAGGAGCTGGTCGCGCATGGCCGCACGCTGGAGGAAATCCGCCGCACGATCGGTGCCGATGCGCTGATCTACCAGGATGTCGAGGCGATGAAGCTTGCGGTGGGCGCGCTCAACCCGCGCCTGGACGGCTTCGAGGCCTCGTGCTTCGACGGCCGCTACGTGACCGGCGATATCGGCGACGGCGAGCTCGATGCGCTCGGGTCGAAGCGCCGCGCGCAGCCCGACGACGACGAGGATGTGGCGCGCTCGCAGCTCGCGCTGCAGGGCCAGGCGGGGGGCTCATGAGCAGGATCGGATCCAGGCTGCCGGCCGGCGTGCGGCGCGACACGCTCGCCGTGCGCGAGGGCCTGCCGGCGTCGCAGTGGGGCGAGCACGCCGAGGCGCTGTTCCTGACCAGCTCCTTCGTCCACCCCGACGCCGAGACCGCAGCGCGCCGCTTCGCCGACGAGGAGGAGGCCTTCATCTACAGCCGCTTCGGCAACCCGACGGTGGCGACGATGGAGCGCCGGCTCGCGGCGCTGGAAGGCACCGAGGCCTGCATCGGCACCGCCAGCGGCATGGCGGCGATCCTGCTGACGGCGATGGCGCTGCTGAAGGCGGGCGACCACGTCGTGTGCTCGCGCAGCGTGTTCGGCTCGACGATCAAGCTGCTCGGCGGCGAGCTGGCGCGCTTCGGCGTCCAGACCAGCTTCGTGTCGCAGACCGACCCGGCCGAGTGGCACGCTGCGCTGCGGCCGACGACGCGGCTGCTGTTCGCCGAGACGCCGAGCAACCCGCTGACCGAGGTCTGCGACATCGCCGCGCTGGCGCAGATCGCGCGCGACGCCGGCGCGCTGCTCGCGGTCGACAACTGCTTTTGCACCCCGGCGCTGCAGCGCCCGGCGGCGCTCGGCGCCGACCTCGTCGTCCATTCGGGCACCAAGTATCTCGACGGCCAGGGCCGTGTCGTCGCCGGCGCGGTCTGTGCCCCGGCCGAGCTGGTCGAGGGCAAGTTCGTGCCGCTGATGCGCAGCGCCGGCATGAGCCTGTCGCCGTTCAACGCCTGGGTCGTGCTCAAGGGGCTGGAGACGCTGGCGATCCGGATGCAGGCGCAGGGCGAGCGCGCGCTGGCGATCGCGCGCTGGCTCGAGGCGCAGCCGCAGGTCGAGCGCGTCTTCCACCCCGGGCTGCAGAGTCATCCGCAGCACGCGCTGGCGATGGCGCAGCAGTCCGGGCAGGGTGGCGCGGTGCTGAGCTTCGTCGTGCGCGGTGGCCGCGCGGCCGCCTTCGGCGTCATCGACGCCACGCGGATCTGCTCGATCACCGCCAACCTGGGCGACACCAAGACCACGATCACGCACCCGGGGACGACCTCGCACGGGCGGCTGACCGAGGCGCAGCGGCTCGCCGCGGGCATCGTGCCGGGGCTGGTCCGGCTCGCGGTCGGGCTCGAGGACGTCGAGGACCTGCAAGACGACCTCGCGCGCGGGCTGGCGCGGCTGTAGACGACGCCCTGGCCGCCGCGGCACCCTCGATCCCATGACCCAGACCAAGCCATCGACCGTGCGCACGCGCATCGCGCCGTCGCCGACCGGATTCCTGCACCTGGGCACTGCGCGCACCGCGCTGTTCGCCTGGGCCTACGCGCGCCACCATCGCGGGCAGTTCGTGCTGCGCATCGAGGATACCGACCTGCAGCGCAGCACGCAGGAGGCGGTCGAGCAGATCATCGCCTCGCTGCGCTGGCTCGGGCTGGACTGGGACGAGGGCCCGCATTACCAGACGAGGCGCATGGCGCGCTACCGCGAGGTGATCCAGCGCATGCTCGCCGACGGCCGCGCCTACCGCTGCTGGGCGACGCCGGAGGAACTCGACGCGATGCGCGAGGCGCAGCGCGCGCGCGGCGAGAAGCCGCGCTACGACGGCCGCTGGCGCCCGGCGCCGGGCAAGACGCTGCCGCCGCCGCCGGCGCACGCGCCGGTGATCCGCTTCGCCAACCCGATCGGCGGCAGCGTGCGCTGGGACGACATGGTCAAGGGGCCGATCGCGTTCGCCAACGACGAGCTCGACGACCTCGTGATCGCACGCGCCGATGCCGAGGCGCCGGACGGCATCGGCACGCCGACCTACAACTTCTGCGTCGTCGTCGACGACCTCGACATGGGGATCACGCATGTGATCCGCGGCGACGACCATGTCAACAACACGCCGCGCCAGATCAACATCCTGCGCGCGCTGGTCGGGCCGGATGGCGCGCTGCCGGTCTACGGCCATGTGCCGATGATCCTCGGCCCCGACGGCGACAAGCTCAGCAAGCGCCACGGCGCGGTCAGCGCGCTGCAGTACCGCGACGAAGGCTACCTGCCCGAGGCGATGCTGAACTACCTCGCGCGGCTGGGCTGGAGCCATGGCGACGACGAGCTGTTCGGCCCCGAGCAGATCGTCGCCTGGTTCGACGGCACGCACCTGAGCGGCAGCGCCGCGCAGTGGGACGCGGCCAAGCTCGGCTGGGTCAACGCGCAGCACCTCAAGCGTGCCGACGACGCGCGGCTGGCGGCACTCGTCGCCGGGCACCTGCACGCGCGCGGGCAGGCGCAGGGCGCGGATCCGGCGCGGCTGGCGGCGATGTGCGCGCTGTTCAAGGACCGCTGCACGACGCTGGTCGAGCTCGCCGACTGGCTCGGCATGTATTTCGTC
Source organism: Burkholderiales bacterium (assembly GCA_016191995.1). GTDB lineage: Bacteria > Pseudomonadota > Gammaproteobacteria > Burkholderiales > Burkholderiaceae_C > Rubrivivax. The sequence goes on from JACPVA010000151.1 coordinate 4,759, forward strand.
GAACCGGCACGCGCCGAAGCCGATCTGGCGCACCATGTGCCGCCGACGATTCGCCCGGCGCTGGAGGACCTGCGCGGCCGGCTGGCCGAGGTCGAGTGGACCCCCGGCGCGATCGGCGCCGCGTTCAAGCAGGTGCTGGCCGCGCACGCGTTGAAGATGCCGCAGCTCGCACCGGCGCTGCGCGTGCTGGTGTGCGGCCGCGCCGCGACACCGTCGATCGACGCCGTGCTGGCGTTGTTCGACCGCCAGACGGTCCTCGCCCGCTTGCGGAGCGTCTGAGAAAATACGCTATCATTATCGACTCGCCTGGATGGCGCCAGCCGGCAGCTGCGAAGGCAGCAAGGGGGTATAGCTCAGCTGGGAGAGCGCTTGCATGGCATGCAAGAGGTCAGCGGTTCGATCCCGCTTACCTCCACCACCGCAGCGCCGTCCGACGAGACGCGAAGGTTCCAGGTCCCCTTCGTCTAGAGGCCTAGGACATCACCCTTTCACGGTGAGTACAGGGGTTCGAATCCCCTAGGGGACGCCAGTCTGGCGGCGCTGGCAGCGCGAGCTGCGAAGCCGCCACCGCGCGGAGCGGTAGTTCAGTTGGTTAGAATACCGGCCTGTCACGCCGGGGGTCGCGGGTTCGAGCCCCGTCCGCTCCGCCACCATCATGTCGAGCCGCTGCAGGGCATCGCCCCGCAGCGGCTCGTCCCGTTTCGGGCCTCGCTTCAGCGCGGCGGCGCGGGCGGCGCGGCGCCGAACGCGACCGGCGGGCGCGCCGCGTCGCAGACCTCGAGCCGGAAGATGTCCGGCCGCGCATAGTGGCCGACGACGTCGAAGTCGTACTTGCCGCGCACGATGTCGTCCAGGTCGAGCTCGGCCTCGAGGATCGCCTCGGCGTCGAACTGCGGCGCGACGCGAACGTCGCCCAGCGGGCCGACGATGCACGAGCCGCCGCGCATCAGCAGTTGCGCGGGATCGTTGCCGAGCTCGCAGGGGTAGTCGGCCGGGTAGGCGTCGCGACGCACGACCTGGCACGCCGACAGCACGAAGCAGCGGCCTTCCAGCGCGATCATCCGCATCGACGGCAGCCAGGTCTCGCGGTCGTCGGCGGTCGGCGCGGCGTAGATCTGCACCTGCTGCGCGTACATCGCCATGCGCAGCATCGGCATGTAGTTCTCCCAGCAGATGACCGCGCCGAGGCGCCCGTGCGGCGTGTCGACGACCGGCAGCGTCGAGCCGTCGCCGTAGCCCCACACGAGGCGCTCGGCAGCGGTCGGCATCAGCTTGCGGTGCTTGGCGAGCAGCGTGCCATCGGCGCCGAGGATCAGCGCGGTGCAGTACAGCGTGCCGCCGTCGCGCTCGATGACGCCGATGACCGCGTGCAGCCGCGCCGCGGCGCAGGCCTCGGCCAGCGCCGCAGTCTCGGGGCCGGGGACCTCGATCGCCGCGGCGTGGTAGCGCGCGAACCAGTCGCGCCCCTCGGGGCGGCGTGCGCCGACGACGGCGCCGAACGTGATCCCCTTCGGATAGCCGCCGACGAAGGCCTCGGGGAAGACCGCGAGCTCGATACCGCGCTCGCCGCAGCGGCGGATCAGCGAGACCGCCTTGTCGACCGTCGCTGCAGTGTCGAAGGGGCAGGCGCCGGCCTGCACGACGGCGGCGCGTACTCGGCGTGAACTCATCGCTGGGCTCCCGTGATGGGTCGAGGCGGCGCGCGATATTAGCCGCCGCCGCTGCCAGCGGCGCGGGCGGGTCGCTCGGGGCGCGCGGGTCCGCGCGGGCCGCGCTGGCAATAGGCCGCGCCCGCGGGCGCTGTTCACCGCTTTCCGCCGCGCCGCGGGCGCCACCATCGACGCTCAAGCCGTGGCCCGCCGCGGCGCGCGCGTGCGCGCTGCCGCGGCGGTGCTTCCACCATGTCCGAAGCCGACCCGACGCTCGCCCCCGAACGCCCGCGCACGGCCGCACCCGCGCGCCTGGCTGCTGCGGTGTCGCGCGCCGCGCCCGCCGCCACGGCCATCCTGCCGCGGCCCGCGCCCGCCGTGGCGGCGCGCGAGCGGCCGACTGACGACGCGGCCGACCCGGCGGCCCAGGCGCTGCAGCTTTATGCGACGCTGGCCGGCGCCGCCACCCTGACCGAAGCCGCGCACAGGCTCGCGGCTTCACTGGCCCGGCTCAGCGCGGCCGGCCGCGTCAGCGTCGGGCTGCGCGAGCGCCAGGCGACGAAGCTGCTGGCATCGACCGCACTCGACGCCCGCCACGCGGCGGCCGAGCTGCCCTCGCTGCTGCGCGCGGCGATGGACGAGGCGATGGACCAGGCGGCGGCGCTGACGGTGCCGGCCGCCGAGCCCGCCGCCGCCGGGCCGATCCGGATCGCGCACGAGGCGCTGGCGCGCGCCGGCGAGGGCGCGGTCGCGACGCTGCCGCTCGGGCGCGACGGACAGGCCCTGCTCGCGGTCTGCCTGGAGCGCCGCGCCGACAAGCCGTTTTCGCCGCCGGAGCTCGCCGCGCTGCAGGACCTGCTGCAGCTCGCGCAGCCGCTGCTCGTGCTGTGGCAGCGCGCCGAGCTGTCGGCGCCGCGCCGCGCATGGCTGGCCACTTGCGGGGCGCTGGCGGCGCTGCGCCAGCCGCGTGCCCGCACGCGCCGGCGCGCGCTGGCGCTGGCCGCGGCGGTGCTGGCCTTCGTCGCATTGGCCCCGCTGGCGCACGAGGTCGGCGGCCGCGCGCGCGTCGAGGGCGCGGTGCAGCGCCTGCTGGTCGCCCCCAGCGACGGTTTCGTCAAGGCCGTGCACGCGCGCCCGGGCGACGTGGTGCGCGACGGCGCGACGCTGGTCGAGCTGATGGAGCAAGACCTGCAGCTCGAGCGCGGGCGCTGGGCGAGCCAGGTCGCGCAGCACGAGAACGCCTACGCCGCGGCGATGGCGCGCGCCGACCGCGCGCAGGCCGCGGTGGCGCTGGCGCGCGCCGGCGAGGCGCAGGCCCAGCTCGCGCTGCTGGACGGCGAGCTCGGGCGCAGCCGCATCGTCGCGCCGTTCGACGGCGTGGTCATCGACGGCGACCTCAGCCGCTCGATCGGCGCCCCGGTGCGGCAGGGCGATGCGCTGGTGACGGTGGCCGTCGGCGCGAGCTACCGCGTCGTCGGCGAGATCGACGAGAGCGAGATCGGGCGCGTGCGCGCCGGCCAGCGCGGCACGCTGATGGTGTCGGCGCTCGGATTCGGCGGCCACGCGGTCGAGGTCGAGCGCATCGCGCCGCTGGCGCGCGCGGTCGACGGGCGCAACGTGTTCGAGGTGCAGGCACGCTTGCTCGACGACGCGCCAGGGTTGCGCCCGGGGCTGCTCGGCCGCATCGAGATCGAGGTCGGCCGCCGGCCGCCGCTGTGGGTCTGGGCCGCTCGCGCCGCGGACCGGCTGCGCCTGGCCTGGTGGCGCCTGCTCTGATCCGGGGCCGGGGCGATGGCACTGCTGAGCGAACGCTGGCACCGGGTGGCGACGCTGCGCCCGCGCCTGGTGCCGCAGCTGCGCGTGCAGCGCCAGCGCGCTCGCGGCGCGACCTGGTACCTGTTGCTGGACCCGGCCAGCGGCCGCAGCTGCCGGCTCAACCCGGCGGCGTATGCGCTGGCCGGACGGCTGGCCGGCGAGGCGACCGTGCAGCAGCTGTGGGAGGCTCTGCAGTCCGTGGCCGCCGAGCCGCCGACGCAGGACGAGACGGTCGACATGCTCGCCCAGCTGCGCGAGTGCGGCCTGGTGGAGTTCGACCGCAGTGCCGACTTCGCGCGCTTGCTGCCGCATCTGGCGCGAGGCGCAGGCGCGGCGCGGCGCTTCGACCCGATCGCGTGGCGGCTGCCGCTGGCGGACCCGGCAGGCCTGCTGCGGCGGCTGCAGCCGCTCGGGCGGCTGCTGTTCTCGCGCGCCGGCGCGCTGGCGTGGCTGCTCGCGCTGGCCTGGCTGCTCGCGCAGGCGGCGCTGCAGGCGCCGGCGCTGGCCGCGTATGCCGACACCGTCTTCGGCAGCGCGCGCTTCGCGCTCGCGCTGGCGCTGGTCTGGCTGCCGGTCAAGCTGCTGCACGAGCTCGCGCACGCGCTGGCGGTGCGCCGCTTCGGCGGCGCCGTGCACGAGGCCGGCGTCACGCTGATGATGGGGCTGCCGGTGCCGTATGTCGATGCCTCGGCCGCGACCGGCTTCGCCGCGCGCGGCCAGCGCCTGCTGGTCGGCGGCGCCGGCATCGCCGCCGAGCTGGCGATCGCCGCCGGCGCGCTGGCGCTGTGGTCGGCCGCCGCCGACGGGCCGCTGCGCGAGCTGGCCTTCGCGCTGCTCGTCGTCTGCGGCGTCTCGACGCTGCTGTTCAACGCCAACCCGCTGCAGCGGCTGGACGGCTACCACATGCTGGTCGACGCGCTGCAGCTGCCCAACCTGGCGACACGCAGCCGCGCCTGGTGGCAGCAGTGGCTGCAGCGGCGCGTGCTCGCGCTGCCCGAGGTCGAGCCGATGCCGCTGGCGCGCGGCGAGCGCGCCTGGCTCGTCGCCTACGCGCCGTTGGCCTGGGTCTGGCTGGTGCTGATCGCGCTGCTCGGGTCGCTGTGGCTGGCGCGCTTCTCGGCCGTGCTCGGCGCGCTGGCGGCTCTGGCCTTCGGCTGGCAGGCGCTGCTTCGCCCGCCCTGGCGGCTGTGGCAGACGCTGCGCCGCGCTGCGCTCGCCGCCGGCGGCGCGCAGCGCCGGCTGCGCGCGCTGCTGGCCGGCGTCGGCGCGCTGGTCGTGCTCGTCATCGCGCTGCCGCTGCCGCAGCACACGCTCGCGCTGGGTGTCGTCTGGCCGGCCGAGCAGGCGCAGCTTCGTCCGCAGACCGAGGGCTTCGTGCAGCGGCTGCACAAGACCGACGGCGACCACGTCGAGGCCGGCGAGCCGGTGCTCGAGCTGGCCAACCCGCGGCTGGCGGCACAGCTGCAACGCCAGGAGGCTCGGGTCGCGGCGCTGCAGTCCGAGCTCTACGCCGCCCTGCCCGGCGACAGCGCGCGCAGCGCCGACCTGGACGCCGAGCTCGCCGCCGCGCAGGCCGAGCTGGCGCGGCTGCGCGAGCGCGCCGACGGGCTGCAGCTGCGCGCGCGTGTCGCCGGCACGCTGGCGCTGCCGCGCGCGGCCGATCTCGACGGGCGCTACCTGCGCCAGGGCGAACTGATCGGCCAGGTGCTCGGCGGCGAGCCGCCCGAGCTGCGCGTCGCGCTGCCGGACGACCGTGCCGCGCGCTGGAGCGAGGGGCTGCGGCGCATCGAGGTCCGGCTCGCCGACGCCCCCGGACGCGTGCACAGCGCGACGCTGGCACACGACGGCACCGCGGCCGTGCACGAGCTGCCCAGCCCCGCGCTCGGACGTCCGCACGGCGGGCTGATCGAGACCGACGCGCAGGACCGCGAGGGCCGGCGCACCGCGCAGCCGGTGCTGCTGCTCGACCTGCGGCTCGCCGAGGCGCCGTCGGGAAGCGCGCGGCTCGGCACGCGCGCCTGGGTGCGCTTCGACCAGGGACTGGCGCCGCTGGCCTGGCAGTGGGCGCGCGCCCTGCAGCGGCGCTGGGCGCAACAGGCCAACCCGCAGGCATGACGACCCTCGCGCAAGACCTGGACCCGGCCGCCGCGCTGCCGCTGCACCGGCTGCTGCCGGTACCCGGCCCGGTCTGGGGCGACGCGCCGGCGCGCGCGCCCGACGCCGCCATGCCGCCGC
>JACPVA010000154.1 GCA_016191995.1 Burkholderiales bacterium
CCGGCCCGGTCCGGGCCGGCCCTGCGTTCAGGCGCAGGCGGGCGCCTCGGTCCGGGCAGGATCGTTGGCGTCGACCTCCTCGCCATCCGTCGCCGGGGCATCGGCGTGCGGGTGCACGCGCAGGCAGTCGGGCAACCAGCCACGCCCGGCGATCAGTTGTTCGGCCTGCGCCACCGCGGCATCCTTCTTCAGCGCCGCGAGCAGACCAGCGGCCTTGGCGCCGGCCACCGCGTGCACCACCTCGACCACCCTGGCCTTGGACACGTGCTGAAGGTAGGCCTCCCCCGTCGCCGACCACCATCGCGTCATGTCGAGGCCGAGGGCGCGGGCCAGACCGTCATTGACCGGTCGGCCGGCGTCGGTGCCGGTGATGCCGTTCACGGTGGACGCGACCAAGAAGGTCAGCAGCCGCCGCACCGTCTGCGGCGGCTGCCGCAGCATCCAGTCGAACACCGCGTCGGGTTCCTTGGGCAGGTTCTCGATCCAGGTGGCGCGGTCGGCTTCGATGCGCTGGGCCGCCGGGCTTGCCTCGATGTCCTCGGCCGCGCCCCGCAACTCGTGCTGGTTGCCGGTCGCGCTGATCGCCAGCAGGTTGGGCAGTCGGTAGGCACCATGGAGCGGGTCGGCCAGCAGCTTCAGTGTCAGGTGGGCCGTGAGTGCAGCCAGCGCAACCTCAGGCCGGCCCAGCAGTTCGGCCTGGATCGCGGCGACGCGGTGGGCCGTGAGGCGGCGCATGAGCTTCTCGGAGTGCACGGGCCGTGCTGTGGCGCCTGTTGCCGATGGAAGCGACTGCAAGGCCGGGAGCCCCGAGCCGCGCGCAGGGTCGGCGTCGTCTTCCGAGCGCCCTCCACCGGCCGACTTCTGTTCAGCAGCCTTGGTGATGGCCTGAGCCAGATCGGCCCGATCCTCGGGACGGATGAGCCCTGCCTTGACCGCGGCACGGCCGTCCGCGCCCACATGCAGCACGCACCCGGAGAGCGCCATCCAGGCCGCGGGCCATTCGGTCAACGCCTCGAGCCTGGCCTTGCGCTCTTCCTCCAGTCCATCGGCCTCGGCCTCCAGGGCGAGGAAGGCCCGGTCGCGCGACGCGTTGTCCTCGTCGGCGTCGCTGACGCCATCGCCGGCATCGCCATTGCCGTCGCGGTCCACCAGCGCGTCCATTTGCTCGTGCAGGGCAGCGATACGCGCGTCCAGCGCCTTCATTGCCTCGGCCTCCTCGGGCGTCGGTGCGCGGCGGGGCTTACGCAGTTCGCCGTGCTTGACGTACTCGTCGTAGGCGAAGCGCGGACGGATATCGACCCACTTCCAGCCTTCAGACAGCAGTTGCTTCGCGCGCTTGCCCAGCTTGTCTGCAGCGAGGCGCTCCAGCAGGGCCGGGTCCAGCAGGTAGGCCTTGCGGTCATCGTCGCTGAACAGGTCGCGGCGCAGCGGTCCGCCGGCCTTCTCGTAGGCCTTGAGGGTGACGAAGCGGGCCAGCGGGTCGGCGTCCGATTCGATCTCGCCCCGGGTCAGCAACTGCCGCAGATGCTCCGGGCGCTGGTTCCAACTCGGCAAACCGGCCCAGGCCTGCTCCTGGCGCTGGTGATCGTCGACCGAGGCCAGCACCATGAGGCAGTCCAGGCCGATGCCGCCTTCGCGGTAGAGAGCCATCAGCTGGGGCGAGACGGTGGCGAGCTTCATGCGCCGCTTGACGATGAGCGGCGTCACGCCGAAAGCTGCCGCCACGTCCTCGACGGACTTGCCCTGCGCGAGCAGCCGGGCGAAGGCGGCAAACTCGTCGGCCGGGTGCATCGGCACGTGGAAGCAGTTCTCGGCAAGGCTCGCGATGAGCGCCTTGTCGGCCGGCACGACGAGCACCGGCACGGGGTAGTTGTCGGCGATGTCGCCCTGCTGCACGAGCAGCGTGAGCGCGGCGAGCCGCCGTCCGCCGGCGCAGACCTCGTAGCGCCCGCGCGCCGCCTGGACGACGACAAGGTTCTGCAGCACGCCGCTGTCCCTGATCGACGCGGCCAGTTCCGGCAGCGACATCGCGGGCGCCGTGGCACTGCGGGCTTGGTGGTCCTCGGACAGCACCAGCTTGTTGAAGGGAACGAAGGTGCGAGGGGACGCCTCGATGATGGCGTCGACCTCGGCTTTGGAGAATTTCATGAGGGACTCCTGATCGGTTGCATGGCAGGCCGGCGGCCCACCATGC
>JACPVA010000143.1 GCA_016191995.1 Burkholderiales bacterium
CCGCTGCGCTGCGCTGCTCGGCGGCGCCTATTCGCCCGGCCGCAGAGCCCCCGCGTCCTTGCGGGACCCACGGTGGTGTTCGACGGTCGAACACCGACTACGTGGCCGCGAAGCCGGGAGCGGGCCGGCCGGGGCGCGCGTGGGAGGCGCCGAGAAGCGCAGCGCTCCTGGCCGCGCGCGAAGCGCGCTTCGTGAACTGACTCGCCGCCACTGTTTGAGCGGAGCGACCGAAGGGAGCGCAGCGAGTTCGGCGGCGGGCCAGGAGCGCGAGCATCGCAGGGGAGTCGGCCCAGCGGGCCGACCGCCTCCGCCGCGCGCACCGGTTGGCCCGCTCCCGGCTTCGCTGCGCGGGCCTTCGAACGCGGGCACCGCATCGTGGGCCCTGTGCGGTCAACGGCCGCTCAGGGCCGTTCGCAGCCCTTCGCGCCGTCGCCCCTGCGTGAGGACTTGGCGCAGCGAGCGATGGAAGGCTGGCTGCCGCCGTCCAGATGCCCAGCACCGACACCTATGATCGCAGTCAATTCCGCCTCGCCACGCAATCCCTCATGAAGACTCTCGTCACCGGCGCCGCCGGATTTATCGGCATGACGCTTTCGCTACGCCTTCTGGAGCGTGGCGACGAGGTCGTCGGGCTGGACAACCTGAACGACTACTACTCGGTCCAGCTCAAGATGGACCGGCTCGCGCGGCTGCAGGCGCATCAGCGCTTCCGCTTCGTCAAGCTCGACGTCGCCGACCGCGAGGGCATGGCGCGACTCTTTGCCGAGGGGGGCTTCGAGCGCGTCATCCACCTCGCCGCGCAGGCCGGCGTGCGCTACTCGCTCGTCAACCCGCTGGCCTACGCCGACAGCAACCTGATCGGCTTCGTCAACATCCTCGAGGGCTGCCGGCACGCCAAGGTCCCGCAGCTGACCTACGCGTCGAGCTCGAGCGTCTACGGCGGCAACACCCGGATGCCGTTCTCCGAGCACGACAGCGTCGACCACCCGGTCAGCCTTTACGCGGCGACCAAGAAGGCCAACGAGCTGATGGCGCACACCTACAGCCACCTGTACGGGCTGCCGACGACCGGGCTGCGCTTCTTCACCGTCTACGGGCCCTGGGGCCGGCCGGACATGGCGCTGTTCCTGTTCACCAAGGCGATCCTCGAGGGCCGGCCCATCGACGTCTTCAACCACGGCCGGATGCAGCGCGACTTCACCTACATCGACGATATCGTCGAGGGCGTCATCCGCGTCAGCGACAAGCCCGCCGCGCCCGATCCCGACTACCGGCCCGACACGCCCGACCCGGCGACGAGCAACGTCCCGTACCGGATCTTCAACATCGGCAACCACCAGCCGGTGCCGCTGATGGACTACATCGGCGCGCTCGAACGTGCGCTCGGCCGCACGGCGCAGAAGAACTTCCTGCCGATGCAGGACGGCGACGTGCCGGCGACCTACGCCGACGTCGACGCGCTGAACGCCTGGGTCGGCTTCCACCCTGCGACCTCGATCGACGACGGCATCGCGCGCTTCGTCGACTGGTACCGCGCCTACCACGGCGTGTAGCCGCGGCGACGCCTGCACGGCCGGGGTTTCGGCCGCCGGCGCGGCGCACCGCGAGCCCGCCGACCCGGCCGCTCAGCGCAGGTGCGGCGCCAGCAGCTCGTGCACCCAGCGCACCGGGATCGCATAGCTGATCCCGCTCGGGTGCTGCAGCGCCGACTCGCGGCTGCCCTTGGTCAGCACCATGTTGATCACCGCGACGACCTCGCCGCTGTCGGCGTGCAGCACCGGCCCGCCGCTGTTGCCCGGGTAGGCGGTGGCGTCGAGCTGGTAGATGTCGAATCCGCCGGCGCGGATCTGCGCCACCGCGCGCTGGCCGAGCTGCGACGCCGTCGCCGCCGGCAGCACGATGGCGGCGATCGACGACACGATGCCGCGGTGCGTGACCGGCCTGAAGCCGAGCACGCCACCGATCGGGAACCCCATCAGCGCCACTGCCTGCCCCTCGCGCACGCCCTCGGGTGCGCCCAGCCGCAGCGGCGGCAGCGGGTCACCCTCGATGCGCAGCAGCGCCAGGTCGTGCGCCGCGTCGCGCGCGATCACCTCGGCCCTGCGCCAGGACGGCCCGCCGCCGGCCGGCGGCAGCTGCAGCGTCCACTGCTTGATCTTGGCGTCGGCGACGACATGCGCATTCGTCACCGCCAGGCGGCCGTCGGCGACGACGAAGGCCGTGCCGCGAAACGCAAAGCGCGGGCTGGCCAGCGGGTCGAAGCCGCCCACCGGCAGCACCGATGGCTTGGCCTGCGCGATCAGCTCGGGCAGCGCGGCGCGCGCGCTGCCGGCCCCCAACCCCAGCGCGGCGGCTGCCAGCGCGAGCCCCGACCTCAGCCAGCTTCGGCGTCGCATCGCGCGTCGTCCCGCGCCGCTACAGCGCGAAGATCTTGCCCGGGTTCATGATGTTGCCCGGGTCCAGCGCGCGCTTGATCGCGCGCATCGCGTCGATCGCACCGCTGCCCGCCTCGTCCACCAGAAAACCCATCTTGTGCAGCCCGATGCCATGCTCGCCGGTGCAGGTTCCCTCCAGCGCGATCGCGCGCTGCACCATCTGCATCGACAGCCGCTCGGCGGTCGCGCGCTCGGCGGCGTCGCCCTCCGCGACGAGGTAGGCGAGGTGGAAGTTGCCGTCGCCGACATGGCCGACGATGTAGTACGGCAGCCCCGATGCGTCGGCGTCGGCGACCGACGCGTCGATGATCTCGGCCAGGCGCGAGATCGGCACGCAGGTGTCCGTCGTCACGCTGCGGCAGCCGGGGTTCATCTGCATGCCGGCGAAGTAGGCCTTGTGGCGCGCGGTCCACAGCCGCGTGCGCTCCTCCGGCGTGCTCGCCCACTCGAAGCCCTCGCCGCCGAACTCGGCAGCGATCGCCTGCACCGTCTCGGCCTGCTCCTGCACGCTCGCCGGGCTGCCGTGGAACTCCATCAGCAGCATCGGTGTCTCGCGCAGCCCGAGCCTGCTCTGCGCATTGACCGCGCGCACCGCATTCGCGTCGAGCAGCTCGCAGCGCGCGATCGGCACCCCCATCTGGATCACCTGGATCGTCGCCGCCACCGCCTGCTGCACGCCCGGGAAGTGGCAGATCGCGGCACTCACCGCCTCCGGCAGCGGGTAGAGCTTGAGCGTGATCTCGGTCATCACCCCCAGCGTGCCCTCGCTGCCGACGAACAGCCGCGTCAGGTCGTAGCCGGCGCTGCTCTTCTTCGCGCGCGACCCGGTGCGGATGACCTCGCCGGCGGCGGTCACCACCGTCAGCGCGAGCACGTTCTCGCGCATCGTCCCGTAGCGCACAGCGTTGGTGCCGCTGGCGCGCGTGGCCGCCATGCCACCGATCGTCGCGTTCGCACCCGGGTCGATCGGGAAGAACAGGCCGGTGTCGCGGATCTCGCGGTTGAGCTGCTCGCGCGTCACGCCGGCCTCGACCGTCACCGTCAGGTCCTCCGCGTTGACGCGCAGGATGCGCGTCATGCGCGACAGGTCGACGCTGACGCCGCCCTGCACCGCCAGCAGATGCCCCTCCAGCGACGAGCCGATGCCGAACGGGATCACCGGCACGCCGTGCGCGCGCGCCTGCGCGACGACGAAAGCGACCTCGTCGGTGCGCTCGCAGAAGACGACCGCGTCGGGCGGCGTCACCGGGTAGGGCGACTCGTCGCGCCCATGCTGCTCGCACAGCGCCGGCGCGGTCGAGCAGCGCTCGCCGAATCGATCGCGCAGCGCGTCGAGCATCGCTGGCGGCACCGGGCGCCGTTCGTAGCGGGGCAGGACCTCGTTGGGCAATGGCGCGTTCATCGACGTGGCTCCTGCGGGGACGGCGCGCAGACCGCGCGACTATCGTGGATCATTCTAGGTTTGCAGCCCACACCCGAGGACAAAGACCATGAGCAACCGCGTCAGCAAGGTCGCCACCCGCACCGGCGACGACGGCACGACGGGGCTGGGCGACGGCACGCGCACGCGCAAGGACGCGCTGCGCATCGCCGCGCTCGGCGACGTCGACGAACTGAACTCGACGCTCGGGCTGCTTCAGTGCGAGCCGCTGCCCGAGGACCTGCGCACGCTGCTGGTGGAGATCCAGCACGAGCTGTTCGACCTCGGCGGCGAGCTGTCGATCCCCGGATTCACGCTGCTGAAGGACGAGGCGGTGGCACGGCTGGACGAGGCGCTGGCGCGCTACAACGCCGAGCTGCCAGCGCTGAAGGAATTCATCCTGCCCGGCGGCACGCGCAGCGCGGCGATCGCGCATGTGGCACGCACGGTGGCGCGGCGCGCCGAGCGCGCGCTGGTCGCGCTGGCGGCCGCCGAGGCGGTCAACCCCGCGCCGCGCCGCTATCTGAACCGGCTGTCGGACCTGCTGTTCGTGCTCGCGCGCGTCCTCAACCGTGCCAACCTCGACGGCCTGGGCGGCGACGACATCTACTGGCGCAGCGAGAAGCTGCGCCGCGGCGAGGCGGGCTGAGGCCAGGCAGCGCGGGAGTCCTCCACGATCCGGGGACCTCGCCCCGTATCGCGGAATCGTGCGCTCAGATCCGGTTGCGCGCCATCACCGGCGCCACCGCGCCGAGCGCCTCGGCGCGCTCCGCGGCAGCCAGCAGCTTCGGTGCGTGGGCGGCGAACCAGGGGCGCTTCGGGCGCCATTGCGTCATCACCGCGAGGTACAGGTCCAACGCCGACAGCCGCTCGCCGAGGAACCAGGGACCGGTCGCGGCGCCCTCCAGCACGCGCCACAGCCGCTGCGCGTAGTCGTCGACCGCTGCGCGGAAGCCCTGCGCCGCCGCGGCGTCGACGACGAAGCGGGTCGGCTCGTCGGCGTAGGTGAAGGTCGGGTAGACATTGGCGACCAGGAAGACGAGCCAGCGCAGAAAGGCCGCCCGCTCGGGCGCCGCCGGCCCCGGGACCAGGTCGTCGCGGCCGGTCAGGTCCGCCAAGTGCAGCGTGATCGCCGCGCTCTCGGTCATCACGCTGCCGTCGGCCAGCTCCAGCACCGGCACCTGCGCCAGCGGGTTCAGGGTGCGCAGCCGCGCGCGCGCCGCCTCGGACTCGAACAGGTCGCCGGTGGCCTCGAATCGAAACGGCAGCCCGTAGAAGGCCAGCTGGGCCTCGACGATCGCCGAGCCCCAGCCGGGCTGGCCGTGCAGCACCAGTTCGCCGGCGGCCATGTCGGGCCTAGGCGTTCCAGACCACCGGCTTGCGCTGGCCGACCCAGCGCCCGTAGTTGGCCGCGAACATATCCTCGATCTTGTTGCGCTTGACCTTGAAGGTCGGCGTGATGAGGTCGTTGTCGACCGTCCAGGCCTCGGCGGTGATGACGAGGCAGTCGAGCTGCTCGTGCGGATCCAGCGTCGCGTTGACATGCTGCAGGTGCTCGGCGAGCGACGCCTCGAGCTCGGCCTTGCCGCCGGCGTCGACCTGCTTGCGCGCCTCCTCGTTGAGCATCAGCAGCGCCAGCGGCTGCCCGAGGTTGGCGCCGGTGACGCAGCAGGCCTCGACCGCGACGTGCATCACCAGCTTGTCCTCGATCGGCGCCGGCGCGACATACTTGCCCTTGCTGGTCTTGAACAGATCCTTGACGCGTCCGGTGATCTTCAGCCGCCCCTGGGAATCGGTCGACCCCTTGTCGCCGGTCTTGAGCCAGCCATCGTCGGGCAGGACCTCCTTGCTCAGCTCGGGCTGCTTGTAGTAGCCGAGCATGTTCCACGGTGCCTTGACCTGGATCTCGCCGCTGTCGGGCGCGATCCGGCATTGCACGCGGTCGTACGGCCGGCCGACGGTGCCGAAGTCGGCCGGGTCGCCGGTGGCGATGTGGGTCGCGCCGAGGTTCTCGGTCATGCCGTAGCCCTCGGCTATGCGCAGCCCGATGCGCGCATACCACTGCAGCAGCTCGACCGGCGTCGGCGCCGCGCCGGCGGCCGCGAACTGGCACTGGTCCAGCCCCAGCGCATCGAGCAGCTTCTTCTTCACGATGCCCGACAGGATCGGGATCTTCAGCAGCAGGTCCAGCTTCTTCTGCGGCATCTTGTGGTTGATGCCCTGCTGGAACTTGACCCATAGGCGGGGGACCGAGAAGAAGACGGTCGGCCGCGCCCGCTGCAGGTCGGCGGTAAAGGTGTCCAGGCTCTCGGCGAAGTACACGCGCATGCCGGTGGCGAGCTGCCCGTGCTCGACCAGCGCACGCTCGACGACATGCGACAGCGGCAGGTACGACAGCATGCGCGATTCGTGCGTCAGCGGGATGCGCTTGAGCCCCTGCTCGACCGCGGCCATCAGGTTGCCGAAGGTGTGCATCACGCCCTTGGGCATGCCGGTCGTGCCCGAGGTGTACATGATCGTCGACAGGTCCTCGGCCGGGCGCGTCGGCAGCTCGCCCAGCGGCTTGACGCCGCCGATCAGCGCATCCCAGCCCGGGTAGCTCTTCTTCGCGTCGTCGGGCGACAGCGGGTGGCTGATGCACGGCAGCCCGTCGGGGACGCCGGGCTTCATGTGCTCCCAGCCGTCGAGCTTGCCGACGAACAGCAGCTTGGAGCCGCTGTGCTCGAGGATCTGGCGGATCGTCCCCGGCGCCAGCGTCGGATATAGGGGCACCGAGACGGCACCGGCCATCCAGATCGCGAAGTCGCTCATCATCCAGTGCGCAGTATTCTTCGAGATCAGCGCCACCCGGTCGCCCGGCCCGATGCCCTGCGCCAACAGGTGCGCGGCCATCCGGCTCGCCTGGTCGAGCACATCGGCCCACTTGTAGTCGGCCACCGGCCCACCGCCCAAGGGTTGCGTGAACGCGATGCGGTCGGGTGCGGTACGGGCCCAGTGGTACAGGCGCTGCAGCGGAAGCTGGTCTGCGGGAACGGTGGCGGACATGGTCGTGGCGTGCGCGTGGCGGGGTTGGTTGATCCAAGGCGCAGGTTAGCCTAGCGCCCCGATCCTGACTATCCGGGGGCTACCGCGCGGCGACCGGTCTAGAGGCGCGCCTCCAGGCCGCAAGGCGGCAAGGCGGCGGCGCGCGGCATGGCCCCGCCGCGGGAAGCGCCCGCGCGGCCCTCCCCCCGGGCTCGGCGGAGCCCGATCCGCGGGTCGGTCCCGGCCCGTCCCGGCTGGGGCCCTCAGTCGCGCCCGTGCGCCGCCGCCTCGTCGAGCTGCGACTGAGCCTGGCGCACGCAGCGCAGCACCAGCACCGGCTCCAGGTCGGCTTGCGGCGCCAGCGCCTCGGCGGTCTCGTCGACCGCCTCGGGCGCGCTCATCAGCCGGTGCACGATCGCCGACAGCACCACCAGGCCGCGCCGCGCTGGCGCCAGCGCCGGCGGCAGCAGCGGCGGCTCGCCGGTCGCGGCCTGCAACGCGACATGGTGGCGCACGCTCGCCACCGCCGCCGCGGCCAGCCCCCAGCTCTCGCACAGCGCCGCGCCCAGGGCATCGTGGCTGACGCCGAAGCCGGCGCGCTCGAGCGCGGTCAGCTCGGTGTCGTCGGCCGCGGCGCGCAGCATCGCGCGGTAATGGTCGGGCGCGTGGCGGAACAGCACCGCCTTGCCGCATTCCTCGAACAACCCCGCCGAGTGTGCGGCCCAGGCGTCCAGCCCGAGCCGTGCCGCGATCCGCCCCATCAGCCGCCCGCGCTGCGCCGCGCGCTGCCACAGCGGCTCGAGCTCCTCGGCCGGCGGGAAGGCCGCGCGCAGCCCCATCTCGAAGGTGATCGCCGCCACCTCGCGCATGCCCAGGTAGGTGATCGCCTGCTGCACCGACTGCACGCGGCCCTTGAGCCCGTACAGCGAGGAGTTGACCGCCTTGAGCACCGCCGCCGCCAGCGCCATGTCGGTCTCGATCAGCGCCGCGGCGGCCTGCAGGTTGATGTCGTCCTCGGCCAGCAGCAGCGACAGCTTGACCAGCGCCTCGGGCTGGGCCGGGATATCGATCTCGAGGCTGCGCAGTTCGGGCTGGACGGACATGGCGGGGGGCGGCGCGGTGCGCGTGGGCGGTCGTGGCCTCATGCTAGGCACGCCGCCGGCGGCCCGATCGCCGCAGTTGCGCGGCCGCCGCCCGCCAGTTCGCCCGCCAGTTCGCCCGCCGGTTCGCTCGGCAACGCGCCGCGCTGTCCGCTGGCGCTGCAGCACGCTCGCGTCCGCCGCACGAAGCGCAAGGGCGCCTCGTGGGCGCCCCTGCGGAAGAATTTGTCGGCGCCGCATCGGGCGCGCTTTGTGGTGCTGCGGTGATATTCGCGCCGGTGGCCCGGCGGATTGTTTTCGGCCCCCCGATGTCTCCTCGGCTCCCCCGCGCCGAGCACCGGCATGGCCGGTGGGCGCGAGTGCGCGCGAATGTAGCGGCGCGCGTGCGCGTCGCCCATCCGGGCTTCCCCGCGCGCCGCCCTTGCAGGCACAGACCGCTGGGGCGAGGCCGACCGCACCGTACCTAGGGTTTGCCCGGGGACAACAAAACAACAATTCGCCCTTGACAGCTTTGCGCACGGCACCTAGGCGCATTGATAATGGCCGGGCCTGTGTCTGGATGCCGCGCCTTTCGTCTCGAAGAGGGTTTCGCAGGGTTGAAGCTCCGCCTGGTCATTTCTCATCTCATCTCTTAAGGGCTTCCCCGTGGGAAACAAACTCTATGTCGGCAACCTGGCTTATTCGGTCCGGGACGACTCCCTGCAACAGGCCTTCTCGGCCTTCGGTACCGTCAACTCGGCCAAGGTCATGATGGACCGTGATACCGGCCGCTCGAAGGGCTTCGGCTTCGTCGAGATGGGCTCGGACGCCGAGGCCAAGGCCGCCATCGACGGCATGAACGGCCAGCCGCTGGAGGGCCGCAATATCGTCGTCAACGAGGCGCGCCCGCGCGAGGAGCGCCCGGGTGGCTATGGCGGCGGCGGCGGCGGTGGGCGCGGTGGCTACGGCGGTGGCGGTGGTGGTAGCGGTGGTGGTAGCGGTGGTGGTGGCGGCGGCTACGGCGGTGGCGGTGGCGGCGGCGGACGCAGCCCCTATGGCGGCGGCGGCGGTGGTGGTGGCCGCAGCCCGTATGGCCGCGGCGGCGGTAGCGGCGGCGGCGGCGGCGGTGGCCGCGGCGGTTACGGCAACGGTTACTGAACACGCACGGGGCCGGGCCTCGCCCGGCCCGGTCCCGGCCCACACCGGCCGCCCGCTGCCAGCGGGCCCGGCCGGAAGCGCGGCGTTCAGAAGCGCTCCGGCCTCAGCACGGCGACCTCGCTGAAGTGCAGCGCGACGCCATAGTGCGGCGCGTAGTCGGCCAGCACCCGTTCGGCGATCGCATCGGCGACCGCGGCATCGGCGATCAGCCGCAGCTCGATCGTCCGGTCGGCCTCCCATCCGCCTTCGCGCACCTCGTCCAGGCCCGCGGCGCGGATGTCGGTGATCGTCCATCGCTGTGCGCCCAGGCTGCGCGCCAGCGCTACCAGGCGCGACTCGATCGCCGCCTCGGCGACGATCACGAGCTGGGTCTTGCGGTGCTTGGCCCTCATGCCTGTCCCTCCGGCGGCTTCAACGCGATCAGCGCGCGATCGCCTGCGCCAGCGCGATATAGAGCGGGATCCCGACCACGATATTGAACGGGAAGGTCACCCCGAGCGCGGCGGTGATCGACAACGCCGCGTTGGCCTGTGGCAGCGCGATCCGCATCGCGGTCGGCGCGGCGATGTAGCTCGCGCTGGCGGCCAGCGTCGCCAGCAGCGCGATCCCGCCTACGCTCAACCCGAGCAGCCAGCCGGTGGCCGCGCCGGCCAGCGCGAGCACCGGCGGCACGCCGATGCCGACGATCAGCACCACGGCGCCGAAGCGCCGGACCTCGGCCAGCCGTCCGCCGGCGACCAGCCCGAGCTCCAGCAGGAATAGCGCCAGCACGCCCTTGAACGGATCGAGGAAGACGGCGGCGATCGGCGCCACGCCGGCATCCCCCGCCACCGCGCCGATCGCCAGGCCGCCGAGCAGCAGCAGCACGCTCTTGCCGAACAGCACCTCGTGCGCGAGCGCCCCCCAGCCTTGGCCGGCCGCGACCCCCGCGCCCGCCGTCGCCGCATCGTCGCGCCGCTGCGCGCGCCGCGCCAGCAGGATGCCGGCGACCAGCCCCGGCGCCTCCATCACCGCGACCCACAATGCGGCGCGGCTCTCGGCCGGGAGCCCGGCACGCGCGACCGCGGCGCTCGCCACCGCGAAGGTGACGACGCTGACCGATCCATAGTGGGCGCCCAGCGCGGCCGCATCGACCGCCGGCAGCTTCAGCGCACGCAACAGCGGGTACAGCGCCAGCGGGATCACGAAGCCCAGCGCGATGCAAGCGGCCACTTCCGGCGCCAGCGTCGCCAGCGGCTGGCGGCTGAGCTCGAGCCCGCCCTTCAGCCCGATCGCCAGCAGCAGGTAGATCGACAGCGTCTCGTACAGCGCCTCGGGCAGCCGCAGGTCCGAGCCGACCAGGCGCGCGAAGACGCCGAGCAGGAAGAACAGGACGACGACATCGATCATCGCCCGCCCGCACGGCTGCGCCGCGGCTTGCGCCCGCGGCCGGCGAAGAGGCGGTCGAAGAGCGGATTCGGCAGCATCCGAAGCAGCTTGACGACCACACCCATCGGCCAGGGGATGACGCGGTAGCTCGCGCCGGCGTCGATCGCGCGCTTGGCGCGCGCCGCGAACTCGGCCGGCTGCAGCAGGAAGGGCATCGGATAGGGGTTGCGCGCCGTCAGCGGCGTGGCGATATAGCCCGGCAGCAGCGTCACCACGCGCACGCCATACGGCCGGCATTCGCCGCGCAGGCTCTCGCAGTAGGCGACCACCGCCGATTTGCTCGCGCAGTAGGCGCCGTGCCCGGGCAGGCCGCGGATCGCGGCCACGCTCGCGATGCCGACCAGGGTCCCGCTGCCACGCTCGCGCATCGCCGCCAGGAAGGGGTGGAAGGTCGCCGCCACGCCGAGCACATTCGTCGCCAGCATCTCGCGCATGACGTCCAGGTCCTCGCGCTCGGCGCTGTCCATGCCGACGCTGATGCCGGCATTCGCGATCACGACCTGCGGCAGCCCCTGGCTGCCGAGGCAGTCGCGTCCGGCGGCGGCCATCGCGTCCGGGTCGCCGACATCGGCCTCGTAGACCGCCCAGCGCGACGCATCCAGCCCCTGCGCATGCGCCCATTCGCGCACGCTGGGGCTGCGCCGCGCGACCAGCGCCAGGCGCCAGCCGGCCGCCGCATAGTGCGCCGCCAGCGCCTGCCCGATTCCGCTCGACGCGCCGGTGATCAGCACCAGCGGCGCCGCCTGCGCGTCGGCCCCCGACTCGCTCACCGCGCCGCCCTTTCGATCCGCGCACGCACCGGGCCGTCGAAGCGCAGCAGCGCGCGCTCGCGATCCCAGAGCAGCCCGGCCGCCACCAGCTGCTGTGAGCCATGCCGCAGCTCGACGGGCTGGTCGGTTTGCACGAGGCCCTCCTGCAGCCTGGCCTCCAGGAACTCGCTGCGGATCTCGACCGGCCGCCCGGCCGAGTCGCTGCCGATCACCTCGGCGCCGCCGGCGAGCCGGACGACGCGCGCATCGACGCTGACCGTGCCGCGGCGCGCGCTCGCGGTCGTCAGCCGCCCCTGGTCGTCCCAGGCGCGCAGCGCGAGCTCGTCGACCTCGACGCGCTCAGGCTGGCCGCCGGCGCCATCGGCAAAGTGGCGCAGCTCGCGTCCCTCGATCTGCACCCGCAGCCATCCGTCGGCGCCGAAATGCTGGACGACGAAGCGGCGCATCGTGTAGTCCGGCGTATCGCGGCCGGCCGGGCGCTCGACCGCCGTCGGCGCGCCCGGCGTATTGCGCGCCAGCCACCAGCTCGCCAGCGCCAGCGCGCCCATCAGCAGCAAGGGCAGGTAGGACGCCAGCGCGTCGCGCAGCCGCAGCGACCACGGCAGCGGCGGCGCCGGCGGCCCCGGTGGACGCGCGCCGCCCAGGCGGATCGGGACCTCCGGCAGGTCGGGCAGGTGCAGCTCGGCCGGCATCGCGGTGGCGTCGCCTGCGCCGCGCGTCAGCGCGCGTCGAGCGTGCGCCGCTGCGCCTGCAGCAGCTGCCCGTAGCGGCCCGCGGCCATCAGCAACAGGTCGCAGAACTCGCGCGCGGCGCCGTGGCCGGCCGCCGCCCTGGTCACGTGGTCGGCCAGCGCGCGCAGCTCCGGGTGCGCCTGCGGCGGCGCGCAGGCGAAGGCGGCGCGCTCCAGCAGCGGCAGGTCGGGCCAGTCGTCGCCCATCGCCGCCACCGCCTCCCAGCCCAGGCCCAGCGCCGCGAGCACACCCTCGGCCGCGGCGAGCTTGTCGGCCGCGCCGTAGACCGCCTGCTTCAGCCCGAGGTCGGCGACGCGCCGGCGCAGCGCCGCCGAGTCGCGCCCGCTGACGATCACCGGCTCGATGCCGGCGGCGGCGAGCAGCTTCAGCCCCTGCCCGTCCAGCGTCGAGAAGGCCTTGACGGTCTCGCCCTGCTCGCCGATATAGATGCGGCCGTCGGTCAGCACGCCGTCGACGTCGAACAGCGCGGCCCGGATGCCTTCGGCGCCGCCCTGCGCCGCCAGCAGCAGTTCGGGCGCGAAGCGCTCGGCCTCGGTGCGCGGCGCGCGCATCAGATCACCTTCGCGCGCATCAGGTCGTTCGAGTTCAGCGCGCCGACCAGCAGCCCGGCGTCGTCGACGACGAGCACGCTGGTGATGCGGTGGCGCTCCATCACGCCGGCCGCATCCACCGCCAGCGCGTCGGCGCGCACCAGCTTCGGCCCCGGATGCATGACCTCGGCGGCGGAGAGCGCGCGCAGATCGGCCGCGCCGCCGTCGGCGCGCTCGATCAGCCGCCGCAGGTCGCCGTCGGTGAAGATGCCCAGCGGCCGCCCGGCGTCGTCGACGACGGCGCTGAACCCCAGCCCCTTGCCGGTCATCTCGCGCAGCAGCGCGTCGAAGCCCGCGTCCGGCGCCACGCGCGGCACTTCGCTGCCGCCGCGCATCAGGTCGCGCACGTGCATCAGCAGCTTGCGCCCGAGCGCGCCGCCAGGGTGGGCGCGCGCGAAGTCCTCCTCGCGGAATCCGCGCGCGTCCAGCAGCGCCACCGCCAGCGCGTCGCCGATCGCCATCTGCGCCGTCGTGCTCGCGGTCGGCGCCAGGTTGAGCGGGCAGGCCTCCTGGTCGACCGCGCTCGAAAGCACCATGTCGGCGTGGCGTGCGATCGTCGACTCCGGCCGTCCGGTGATCGCCACCAGCGTCGTGCCCAGGCGCCGCAGCGCGGGCAGGATCGCGGCCAGCTCGTCGCTCTCGCCGCTGTTGCTGATCGCCAGCACGACATCGCCGCCCTGCACCATGCCGAGGTCGCCGTGGCTGGCCTCGCCCGGGTGGACGAAGAACGCCGGCGTTCCGGTCGACGCCAGCGTGGCCGCGACCTTGCGCCCGACATGACCGCTCTTGCCCATGCCCATCACGACGACGCGCCCGCGGCAGGCCAGCACGATGCGCACCGCCTGCGCGAACCGATCGTCGAGGCGCTCGCCGAGCGCGTGCAACGCGCGCGCCTCGATCTCGAAGGTTCGCCGCGCCAGCGCCAAGGCGCGCCCGGCGTCGAAGCCCGGCGCGGCGGCCGCCGTGGCTGCATCGGGGCGCTCCGCTAGCATCGCCGCATTCTAGGAGGCCGCCGCGATTCGGCACCGGACCGTCGACGGACCGGCGCGGCCTTACAGGTCCCCATGGCCGGCACGCTCGAACTCGTCCTGCTCTACCTCGTCGCCGCGGTCGCCGGCGTCACCGTCTGCCGCTGGCTGCGGCTGCCGCCGATGCTCGGCTACCTCGTCGTCGGCGTCGTCATCGGGCCGCATGCCTTCGCGCTCGCGCAGGACAGCGCCGGCGTGCGCTACCTGGCCGAGTTCGGCGTCGTCTTCCTGATGTTCGTCATCGGGCTCGAGTTCAACCTGCCGAAGCTGCGCAGCATGCGCACGCTGGTCTTCGGGCTCGGGCTGTCGCAGGTCGTGGTGACGATGCTGGCGGCGCTGGCCGGGCATGCGCTGCTGGCCCTGGGCTGGCAGCGGCTGACCGGCGAGGGCTGGCGCATGGGCTGGCAGGGCGCGGTCGTGCTCGGCGGCGCGGCGGCGATGTCGTCGACCGCGATCGTCGTCAAGCTGATGGCCGAGCGGCTCGAGCTGGAGGCCGAGCACGGCCGGCGCGTGATCGGCATCCTGCTGTTCCAGGACCTGGCGGTGGTGCCGCTGCTGGTGCTGATCCCCGCGCTCGGCGCCGAGGGGCGGTCGCTGCTGATGGCGATCGGCCTGGCGGTGCTGAAGGCGGTGGCGTTGCTCGCGCTGCTGCTTTCGGGCGGGCAGAAGCTGCTGCGCTGGTGGCTGACGCTGGTGGCCAGGCGCAAGAGCGAGGAGCTGTTCGTCCTCAACCTGCTGCTGGTCACGCTCGGCCTGGCCTGGCTGACCGAGCACGCCGGGCTGTCGCTCGCGCTGGGCGCCTTCGTCGCCGGCATGCTGATCGCCGAGACCGAATACAAGCATCAGGTCGAGTCCGACATCCGCCCCTTCCACGACGTGCTGCTGGGGCTGTTCTTCATCACAATCGGGATGAAGCTCGACTGGCGGCTGGTGTTCGAGCAGTGGGGCCTGGTGCTGCTGCTGACGACGCTGCCGCTGCTGGCCAAGTTCGTGCTCGTCGCAGCGCTGGCGCGCATCTTCCGCGCCCCGCCCGGAGTCGCGCTGCGCACCGCGCTGTACCTGTCGCAGGCCGGCGAGTTCGGCATCGTGCTGCTGACGCTGGGCGCCGAGCGCGGCCTGGTGGCTGCCGAGTGGATGAACCCGATCCTCGCCAGCATGGTGCTGACGATGCTCGCCACCCCCTTCGTCATCCAGTACAGCAATGCGATCGTGACGCGCCTGGTGCCGAGCGACTGGCTGTTGCAGTCGGTGCAGCTGACCTCGATCGCGCGGCGCAGCATGCGCACCGAGAAGCACGTCATCATCTGCGGCTACGGGCGCAGCGGGCAGAATCTGGCGCGGCTGCTCGACACGCAGGGCATCCCCTACATGGCGCTGGACCTGGACCCCGACCGCGTGCGCCAGGCCGCCGCCGCCGGCCAGAGCGTCGTCTATGGCGACGCCGCGCGGCTGCCGAGCCTGATGGCCGCCGGGCTGGCGCGCGCCAGCGCGGTCGTCGTCAGCTACCCGGACACGCCGTCGGCGCTGAAGATCCTGCACCTGGTGCACGAGCATGCGCCGGCGGTTCCGGTGCTGGTGCGGACGATCGACGACAACGACCTCGAGCGGCTGCGCGAGGCTGGTGCCGCCGAGGTCGTGCCGGAGGCGATCGAGGGCTCGCTGATGCTGGCCAGCCACACGCTGGCGCTGCTGGGCGTGCCGCTGCGGCGCGTGCTGCGCGTCACGCAGGAGGCGCGCGCGGCGCGCTATGGCCTCTTGCGCGGCTGGTTCCACGGCGTCGACGACGAAGGCCCCGAGGAGCGCCAGCAAACGCGCCTGACCAGCGTCACGCTGCCGCCGGCGGCCGCGAGCCTGGGGCGCAGGCTGGGCGATCTGGCGCTGGAGCTGATGGACGTCGGCGTCGTCTCGGTGCGCCGCACCGCCGGCGCCGTCGGAGTCCCGGACGACGACATGGTGTTGGCGGCCGGCGATACGCTCGTGCTGTCGGGGCTGCCCGAACCGCTCGCGCTGGCGGAGGAAAAGCTGCTGAAGGGATGATGCTGCCCAATCGACGACACCTGCTCGGGGCCGGGCTGTTCGGCCCGCTGATCCTCGTCCGCGGCGCCCTGGCGCGCCTGCCGCGCGCGCTCCCCGGCGTGGTGGCCCGGGGCCACCCGGCAGGCCCGGCAGGCCTGGCCGGGGCGGCTGCGCTCGGC
>JACPVA010000148.1 GCA_016191995.1 Burkholderiales bacterium
CGGCCTGCGCGCGCAGCAGGTAGCCGCCGATGCGGAGCTCGTCGCCGTCGGCCAGCACCGCCGCTTCGCCGCGCGCGAGCGTGCGGCCGGCGACGACGATCGGGTTGGCGCTGCCGACGTTGCGGATCACGAACCCCGCACCGCGCGCGACCACCTCGGCCTGCAGGCGCGAGATATGGCGCTCAGGGTCCGGCAGCGCCATCGTATTGTGGTCCGCCCGCCCGATCGTTCCGCCGGCGGCATCGAACTGCCCGACGATCGGCTGCGAGAGTGGTTGGTCGTTCAGCGCGACGGCCAGCAGGGTCAGCGTCATGGCGGGTGGCGGTGCATCACGGCGCATCGTCGGCAGCCGACGCGGCGCCGGCAATCCACCAAAGTCACCCGGGGCACTGCGGCCCGCGCACGGGTCGCGCGCCGCGAGTCGTCAGCTCGCCAGCCGCCGCCGGCCGGGTCCTGCGGCGCGCGCTGTCAGCGCGCCAGCCTCAGCCAGATCGCAACCGCGCCGAAGACCAGCGCGATCAGCAGCCAGGTGGACGCCGCGCCGCGCCAGCCCTGGCGCACGCCGCGCCAGATGGCGGCGAGCGCGAACAGCGGCGCCAGCGCGCCGAGGATGATCGAAGCGTCCATGCCCGCCGGCCTCCTGTCCTTGCATCGCGTCGCGCGCGGCGCCGATGCGGGCCACACCCGCCCGGCAAGGCGCCGCTGCGCCGGCCAGCCGTCCGCGCCTCAACGGCCAGCCCCCTCGTCGCGCAGCCATTGCCGCTGGCGCGGCGCCGGGGCGGCGACCGCGAACAGCGGCGTGCCCGGTTGCAGCACGGCCAGCAGCAGCGCGGCATGCGCACGCATGCGCTGCGTGCCGTCGGCGAGCACCCGATGCGCCACCTCGCGACCGAACGGCGCCCCGGCGAACAGCCTGCCGCTGGCCGGCATGGCGCTGGCGTGCCGCTCCCACCAGGCGGCCACGCGCGCCGGGTCGGGCCAGGGCAGGTCCTCGTCGTCGTCGATCGCGACCTCCTCGTCGTCCGGGTCGTCGGATGGCTGCGGCGCCCGCTCGGGCGCGCTGCGCGCCTCGAGGTCGTCGGCCGCGAGGTCGGCGCCGGTGATCCAGCACCAGGCCTGGCCGGCACGCCGCGCCAGCCTCGGATCGGCCATGCGGTCGACGAGCCAGGGGACGAAACGCGCATCGCCGAGCAGCCCGAGCGCGTCGAGCATGCGCGACCAGGCCCGCGGCGCCGCCTGCGTGCCTTGCGCCGCGGCGGACAGGCGCCGCGCCAGATCGGACGCCTCGTCGGGCTGCGCGGCCGCCATCGCGAGCATCAGCGCACGCGCGGCCTGCGCCGGTGCCGAGTGCTGTGCCGCATGCGCGAGCACCTGCCACGCCGCGCCGCGCTCGCCGAGCAGCACCGCCGCCCAGGCGGCCTCGAAGACGGTCGCCGGGTCGCCGTCGGCGATCGCCGCCTTGGCGGCGCCGAGCATGTCCAGCCGGCCGACGGCCGACGCGCAGCGCAGCGCCTCGCCACGCACGCGCGGCGCGGGGTCGGCGATCGCACGCGCGAGCGCCTGGCCGGGGTCGACCCGGTGCAGCCGGCACGCCACGAGCCCGGCCGCGCGCGCGTGCGGCGCCGCCGCCGTCAGCAGCCGGGTCACCACGCCCTGCAGCGTCGTCGCCGGCACCCAGCCGAGCGCCGAGGTCAGGCCGCGCCACCCCGCATCGTCGTCGGCGAGTGCCGGCACGAGCGCGAGCAGGCGCTCCAGCAGCGCCGCGTCGCGCGTCTCCAGCGCGCGCACGGCGAGCGCGAAGACGACACCGGTGCCGGCGTCATCGAGCAGCGTGAGCAGCCTGGCGGTGCCGTCGTCGCCGGCGACGCGCAGGCCGTCGAGGTGCGCCTCGATGCGCTCGTCCAGCCGCCCGAGTTGCAGCAGCCCGACATGCGGCGCACGCACCAGCCGCGTGCGCAGCTCGCGCAGGAAGCTCGCCTCCTCGGCATGCTGCTGAACGATCGCGGGGATGATCGGCCGCCGTGCACCGGCGCCCGGCGGGCGCGGCGCTGGACCTCCCGTCGGCGTACCGGACGGCGGCGTGGGCGAAGGCGGGGCTTGCATGGGGTTGTGCGCGATGCAGGCGATGGAGCGCCGGCCGCGCAAGGCAGGTGAACGCCTGCATCGTCGTGCCCGTTCGCAGCGCCCGACAGCGCCCAAAGTCACCCCGAGCGGCGTGCCGCCTGCACGGGACGTGGGCATCGCATCCACCATGCCGGGGATGACTTGAGCCGCATCCGGCGTCAAAATGCTCGCGTGAAGCCCGCACGACCCACGACCACGAAACCGGCCGCCGCCACGCATGGCATCGGCTCCGACGATCCCGACACCCCCGCACATTTCCGAGCCCGGCGCCCCGGCGCAGCGGGCCGGTGGGCGTTGCTCGCATCGATCGCCGGCATGCTGCTGGCAGCCGGCTGCGAACAGCCGCCGCTGCGGACGCAGCGCCCACCAGCCGCCCCAGCTGCGGAGCAGCCTGAGCCGCCCCCGGTCCAGGGCGGGCCCGTGGCGCCTGCACCGGCCCCGGAAGCGCCCGCCCCGCGCATCGTCGTCGGGCCGCAGGAAGTGCCTGGCGCGGTCACGCGTGCGATCGAGATGCTCGAGTCGGGCGAGGCCCAGCCGGCCGAGGAACTGCTCGACGCCGTGCTGCGCACCGAGCCGGGGCATCGACGAGCGCAGACCCTGCTGCGGCAGATCCGCGAGGATCCGCGGATGCTGCTCGGGTCGGACTCGTTCGCCCACCGCGTGCAGCCCGGCGAATCGCTGTCACTGATCGCGCAGCGCTTCCTCAAGGATCCGATGCTGTTCTACGCGTTGGCGCGCTACAACGGCATCGCCGTGCCGCGCCAGCTCGCCGGCGGCCAGGTCATCCGCGTGCCGGGCCGGGCCCCGGCCGGCGGCGGCGACGCCGAACCGCCCCAGGCGGCTGCGCCCGCGCCCGCACCGAAGCCGGCCCCGGCCCCGCCGGTCGCGCCGCC
>JACPVA010000149.1 GCA_016191995.1 Burkholderiales bacterium
ACGGACCGGCGAGGAGGATTTATGCGACGACGCGGGAGCGTCGGCGCGAAGCCACCGCAGCCGCGCCGCGGAGCGAGCAGCGCAGGGGACCCGGCCGCAGGCCGGGCGGCGACTCTTGAGCCCGGCCGCAGAGCCCCCGCGGCCTTGCTGCGCTACGCGTCGAACGCCGGCCGCGGCAAACAGGCAAGCGTCGCGAATGACTGCCATGGGCCGATCAGGATCATTTGCGCATAGTGGCGCCTCCTCAGCGCCTGGACGAAAACCCGCCTCACTCGCCGCGGATGAAGAACTTTATCAGCCCCTTGGCGGCGAAGCCCAGCATGCCGAAGCCCAGCACCAGCAGCAGCACGAAGGTGCCGAAGCGGCCGGCCTTGGACTCGCGCGCAAGCTGCAGCACGATGAACAGCATGTAGAGCATGAACGCGCCGACCCCGAAGGTCAGCCCGAACCATGCGATCTGCTCCTCCGTATAGCCGAACATCGCCGATGCGCCGTCCTCAGGCCGGGGCGACCAGTTCGCGGTAGGCGTGCCAGCTCGCGTGCGCGAGCAACGGCACGACGACGACCAGCCCGAGCAGCGCCAGCGCGAACGCGAGCGCGCTCAGCGCCATGATGACGAAGGCCCACAGCGCCATCGCCACCGGGTTGTCGACGACGACGCGCCAGCTCGCGTAGACCGCCGCGGCGACGCCGACGCGGCGGTCCAGCAGCAGCGGGATCGCGACCACGCTCGACGCGAAGACCGGTGCCGCGAGCACCGCGCCGAGCACCAGCCAGGCGCCGAACAGCCACGGCGACGGGCCGAGCACGACGACGTGCACGAAGTCCATCGGGTCGCGCACCGGCTGCGGCGCCAGGCCGGTGATCAGCCCGGCCGAGGTCAGCACCCAGCCGGTGCCGGCCAGCGCCAGCAGCAGCCCGAATACGACCAGCCGGCTGTCCTGCGGCCGCCACGCCGCCAGCGCCGTGGCCAGCCCGGCCGGCTCGCCGCGCTCGAGCGCGCGGCTGACCGCGTACAACCCGGTGGCGACGATCGGCGCGACGAGCAGGAAGCCGCTGAAGGCGCCGGCCAGCAGCCAGAAGCGCGGCCCGGCGACGACGACCAGTGCGAGCCCGAAGATCGCGCAGGCCAGCCCGTGCGCGAGCCCCGGCAGCGGCGCCCGGCGCAGGTCGCGCGCACCCAGCGCCAGCCAGTGCCAGGGCCGTCCGACGGGCACGCTGCGGGTCACGATGCGGGCGGCGTCCAGCGTGGGCGAGTCGGGCATGGCGGGCGATGCTGCCAGCGGGCAGCGGGGTTGCGGTTGCGGGGTGTCCGGTTGCGTGCGGCGACTGCCGCGACGCGCCGAGGGCGTCGTCCCGCGCCACGGCTTGGCCCGCGCGCGGCGGTCATGGCTGCGGCCCGACCACGTCGAGCATCTCGGCCTCGATGCGCAGCTGCTCGCGCGAACTCTGCAGCGCCGGCCCGTCGACGAGGAAGGTATCCTCGACGCGCTCGCCCAGCGTCGTGATCTTGGCCAGCTGCAGGTTGATGCGGTGCCGCGCGAGCACGCGCGCGATGCCGTACAGCAGCCCGGAGCGGTCGCTCGTGCTGACCGTCAGCAGCCAGCGCTGGCCGCGCTCGTCGGGCGTGAGCTCGACGCGCGGCGTGACCGGGAACGAGCGGACTCGGCGCGACACGCGCCCGCGCGTCGGCTCCGGCAACGGTCCCTCGTCGACCAGCGTCTGGCGCAGCCGGTGCTCGACGAGCGCGATCAGGTCGCGGTAGGCCGCCGGGCCATGGTCGTCGCCGAAGGCGCGCACGACCTGGAAGGTGTCCAGGGCGTAGCCCTTGGCCGTCGTGTGGATGCGCGCATCCAGGATCGAGAAGCCGGCGCCGTCGAAGTAGCCGCAGATGCGCGCGAACAGGTCGGCGCGGTCGGGCGCGTAGACCATCACCTGCAGCCCCTCGCCGACCGGCGACGGGCGTGCGCTGACGATCGGGCTGGCGCTGTCGATATGGCGCCACAGCGCGCGCGCGTGCCAGGCGATGTCGCCCGGGTCGTGGCGCAGGAAGTAGCGCGCATCGAGCGTCGCCCACAACGCCGACTCGGTGCCGGGCAGCGCCGAGGCCAGCGCCAGCCGCTGCCGCGCCTCCGCCTTGCGCGCCTCGAGGTCGGCCTGCAGGTTGGGCTGCGCGCCGCCGAGCGCACGCAGCGTTGTGTGGTACAGGTCCTGCATCAGCTTGGCCTTCCAGGCATTCCAGACCCTGGGGCTGGTGCCGCGGATGTCGGCCACCGTCAGCAGGTACAGCGCCGCCAGGCGCCGCGCGCTGCCGACCAGGCGTGCGAAGCGGGCCACGACCTGCGGGTCCGACAGATCCTCCTTCTGCGCCACCTGGCTCAGCGTCAGGTGGTGGCGGACGAGGAACTCGGCCAGCTCCGCGTCCTCGCCCGCGACACCGTGCTCGCGGCAGAAGCGGCGCACGTCGCGCGCGCCGAGCGCGCTGTGGTCGCCGCCGCGGCCCTTGGCGACATCGTGGAACAGCGCCGCGATGTACAGCACCCACGGGCGGTCGAACTCGGCCGCCAGCTGCGAGCACAGCGGGTATTCGTGCGCGTGCTCGGGGATGAAGAAGCGGCGCATGTTGCGCAGCACCATCAGGATATGCTGGTCCACCGTGTAGACGTGGAACAGGTCGTGCTGCATGCGCCCGACGATGCGCCTGAACACCCAAAGCGTGCGCCCGAGCACCGAGGTCTGGTTCATCAGCCGGAAGGCGTGCGTGATGCCCTGCGGCTGGCGCAGGATCGCCATGAAGGTCGCGCGGTTGACCGGGTCGTGGCGGAAGCGCGTGTCCATCAGGTCGCGCGCGTTGTACAGCGCGCGCAGCGTGCGCGCCGACAGGCCGTGGATCGACGCCTCCTGCTCGAAGACGAGGAAGGTGCGCAGGATCGCGCGCGGGTCGTCCTGGTACAGCGAGTCGCGCGCGACCTCGAGCAGCCCGCCGCGGTCGAGGAACTCGCCGTCGATCGGGCGCATCGGCTGGTGCTCGGAGCCGAGGATGCGCTCCTCGATGCCCAGCAGCAGGATCTGGTTGAGCTGCGTGACCGCCTTGGCCGCCCAGTAGTAGCGGTGCATCAGCGCCTCGGAGTTGCGCTGCCCGCGCTGCGGCTTCAGGCCGAAGCTCTCGGCGACCGCGGCCTGCAGGTCGAAGACCAGCCGGTCCTCGCGCCGCCCGGCGACCAGGTGCAGCCGGGCTCGAATGAGGCGCAGGATGCCTTCGTTGTGCCTGAGCTGCTGCAGCTCGAACGGCGTGGCCAGCCCGCGCGCGGCCAGATCGCTCCAGCTCCGGCCCAGCCCCGCGGCGCGCGCGACCCAGATCAGGATCTGCAGGTCGCGCAAGCCGCCCGGGCTCTCCTTGCAGTTCGGCTCCAGCGCATAGGGCGTGCCCTCGTACTTGAGGTGGCGCTGGCGCATCTCGGCGGTCTTGGCGCGCAGGAAGGCGGCCGGGTCGACGGCGGCGTCGCGCGCGCGGCGGAAGTCCTCGAAGCTGCGCCGCGCACCGCAGACACGGCGCGATTCCAGCAGCGCGGTCTGCACGGTCAGGTCGCGCGCCGACTCGGCCAGGCACTCGTCGATGCTGCGTACCGACGAGCCGATCTCCAGCCCCAGGTCCCAGCAGCCGGCGATGAAGCCCTCGATGCCTGTGCGCCAGCGCGGCTGCCCGAGCGGGTCGCCAGCGGGCAGCAGCACGAGCACGTCGACGTCGGAGAACGGGAAGAGTTCGCCGCGCCCGTAGCCGCCGACCGCGACCAGCGTCGCCCCGGGCGGCATCTCGAACCGCTGCCACAGCGCGCTCAGCGCCTCGTCGGCGTGGCCTGCGAGCGCGCGCACGAGTCGGCTCGCCGCGGCGGCGGTGGCGCGGCCGTCCCGGAACCCCGCCAGCAGCGCCGCCTTGCCGGCGCGGACGCGGTCGCGCAGCTCGGCGATCGAGCCAGCGCCGGCCCCCGCGTCGTGCGCCGGCACGCCTGCGCTGGGCAAGGCGCACACGATGCAGTCCAGGGCCGGCGCCGCGGCTCGGGCGCTCAGGGCGCCGCGACCGCGGCCTGCCGCTCGCCGACGAAGGCCGGCGCCGCCGGCGTCCCGGCCGACAGCGTCAGCACCTCGTAGCCGGTCTCGGTGACGAGCACCGTGTGCTCCCACTGCGCCGACAGCGAGCGGTCCTTGGTGACGATGGTCCAGCCGTCGCCGAGCTCGCGGATCTCGCGCCGGCCGGCGTTGATCATCGGCTCGATCGTGAAGATCATCCCCGGCTGCAGCTCGTCGAGCGTGCCCGGGCGGCCGTAGTGCAGCACCTGCGGCTCCTCGTGGAACTTGGCGCCGATGCCGTGGCCGCAGAACTCGCGCACGACCGAGTAGCCCGCCGACTCGGCGAAGGTCTGGATCGCGTGCCCGATATCGCCCAGACGCGCGCCCGGGCGCACCTGGATGATGCCCTTCCACATCGCCTCGTAGGTGATGCGGCACAGCCGGCGTGCCTGGATCGAACCCTCGCCGACGATGAACATGCGGCTGGTATCGCCGTGCCAGCCGTCCTTGATCACGGTGACGTCGATATTGAGGATGTCGCCGTTCTTCAGCGGGCGGTCGTTCGGGATGCCGTGGCAGACCTGGTGGTTGATCGAGGTGCAGACCGACGCCGGGTAGGGCACATAGCCCGGCGGCGCATAGTTCAGCGGCGCCGGGGTCGCCCCCTGGACGTGGACGATGTGGTCGTGCGCCAGCCGGTCGAGCTGCTGTGTCGTCACCCCGGGGCGGATATGGGCGGCCAGCATGTCCAGCACCTCGGCCGCCAGGCGGCCGGCCACGCGCATCGACACGATATCGCCGCTGGACTTGATCGCGATCGTCATCAGACGGGATTATTCCATCGCCCTCCTAGAATGACCGGCTTACCCGTGCGATGCCCCCGATCATGACCGACCCTTCGACCCCCACGCTGTTCATCGAAGGGGGCAGCGCGCTGTCGGACTTCCGCGCCCGCGCCCTGGGCGCGCGGCTGCAGGCGGTCGTGCCGCGCATCGCGTCGGTGGCGGCGCGCCACGTGCACGCGGTGGCGCTGGACGCGCCGCCGACGCCGGCGCTGCGCGAGCGGCTGGCGGCGCTGCTCGACTATGGCGACCCCTACCGCGGGCCGGGCGACGGCGCGCTCGTCGTCGTCATGCCGCGCCTGGGCACCGTCTCGCCCTGGGCGAGCAAGGCGACCGACATCGCGCGCAACTGCGGCATCGGCGCCGGCGTGCTGCACCGCATCGAGCGTTTCGTCGAGTTCAGGCTGACGCTGGAGCGCGGGATGCTCGGCCGCAGCAAGCCGCTGGCCGACGACGAGCTGCGCGCGCTGGCGGCGCGGCTGCACGACCGCATGACCGAGTCGGTCGCCTTCGACCGCGCCGCCGCGGCGCGGCTGTTCGAGCCGCAGCCGGCGCCGCCGCTGGCGCATGTCGACGTCCTCGGTGAAGGGCGCGCGGCGCTGCAGCGCGCCGATGCCGAATGGGGCCTGGCGCTGTCGGCCGACGAGATCGACTACCTCGCGGACGCCTTTGGAAGGCTCGGCCGCAACCCGAGCGATGTCGAGCTGATGATGTTCGCGCAGGCCAATTCCGAGCACTGCCGGCACAAGATCTTCAACGCCGCCTTCACGATCGACGGCCAGCCGCAGCCGATGTCGATGTTCGGCATGATCCGCCACACCGAGCAGGCCAGCCCGCAGCACACGATCGTCGCCTACAGCGACAACGCCGCGGTGATGGAAGGCGGCCCGATCGAGCGCTGGATGCCCGAGACCTTCGACGGCCCGGCGCCCTATACCGCCCGGCAGGCCGTCTCGCACGTGCTGATGAAGGTCGAGACGCACAACCACCCGACCGCGATCAGCCCGTTCCCGGGTGCCGCCACCGGCGCCGGCGGCGAGATCCGCGACGAGGGCGCGACCGGCCGCGGCGCGCGGCCGAAGGCCGGGCTGACGGGGTTCTCGGTGTCCAACCTGCAACTGCCGGGGCTGGCCGAACCCTGGGAGCGCGACCCGGTCGGCAGGCCCGGGCATGTCGCCAGCCCCTTGCAGATCATGACCGAGGGGCCGCTGGGCGGCGCCGCGTTCAACAACGAGTTCGGCCGCCCCAACCTCGGCGGCACCTTCCGCGTCTTCGAGCAGCAGGTCGCCGGCGTGCGGCGCGGCTACCACAGGCCGATCATGATCGCCGGCGGTGTCGGCGCGATCGATGCGACGCAGACGCACAAGCGGGTCTTCCCGGCCGGCACGCTGATGGTGCAGCTCGGCGGCCCGGGCATGCGGATCGGCATGGGCGGCGGCGCTGCCAGCTCGATGGCCGCCGGCAGCAATGCCGCGGCGCTGGACTTCGACAGCGTGCAGCGCGGCAACCCCGAGATCCAGCGCCGCGCGCAGGAGGTCATCAACCACTGCTGGAGTCTTGGCGCCCCCGTGCAGCCCGAGGCGGGCGGCGCGGCTTCGGCGCGGCCGGGCGCCGCGCCGGGCGATGCCAACCCGATCCTCGCGATCCACGATGTCGGTGCCGGCGGCCTGTCGAACGCCTTCCCGGAGCTGGCCGACGGCGCCGGCCGCGGCGCGCGCTTCGACCTGCGGCGCGTGCCGCTCGAGGAATCGGGGCTGGCGCCGAAGGAGGTCTGGTGCAACGAGAGCCAGGAGCGCTACGTGCTCGCGCTCGACCCGGCCGGGCTGCCGCGCTTCGAGCAGATGGCCGCGCGCGAGCGTTGCCCGTTCGCGGTCGTCGGCGTGGCGACCGAGGCGGCCGAGCTCGTCGTCGAGGATGGCGAGAGCGGCGAGCGCGTGATCGACATGCCGATGGAGGTGCTGCTCGGCAAGCCGCCGAAGATGCAGCGCGACGTGCAGCGCGTCGCGCGCGGCGAGCCGCCGCTGGACCTCACCGGCGCGAAGCTCGACGAGCTCGCCTTCGCCGTGCTGCGCCACCCGACGGTCGCGAGCAAGCGCTTCCTGGTCACGATCGGCGACCGCACGGTCGGCGGCCTCAGCCACCGCGACCCGATGGTCGGGCCGTGGCAGGTCCCGGTGGCCGACTGCGCGGTGACGTTGGCCGACTTCGCCGGCTTTCGCGGCGAGGCCTTCTGCATGGCCGAGCGCGCGCCGCTGGCGGCGCTCGACGCGCCGGCGTCGGGCCGGATGGCGGTCGGCGAGGCGATCACCAACCTGCTGGCCGCACCGGTCGAACTCTCGCGCGTCAAGCTCAGCGCCAACTGGATGGCCGCCTGCGGCGAGCCGGGCGAGGATGCGGCGCTCTACGACACCGTGCGTGCGGTCGCGATGGAGCTGTGCCCGGCACTCGGCATCGGCATCCCGGTCGGCAAGGACAGCCTGTCGATGCGCAGCCAATGGGTCGACGACGGCGAGGCGAGGAAGGTCGTCGCACCCGTGTCGCTCGTCGTCAGCGCCTTCGCCACGCTCGACGATGTGCGCGGCACGCTGACGCCGCAGCTGCAGCGCATCGAGCCGGCCGCAGGCGGCCAGGCCTGCGGCGACACCACGCTGCTGCTGGTCGACCTCGGGTGCGGCAGGAAACGCCTCGCGGGGTCGGTGCTGGCGCAGGCGCTGGGCCGCTTCGGCGACGAGGTACCCGACCTCGACGACCCGGCGCGGCTGAAGTCGCTCGCCGCCGCGATCGGCGAGCTGCGCGCGCAGGGCCGCCTCCTCGCCTACCACGACCGCAGCGACGGCGGGCTGTGGGCGGCGGCGTGCGAGATGGGTTTCGCCGGCCACCTGGGCGTGAGCCTGAACGTCGACATCCTCGTCACCGAGGGCGACGGCATCGCCGACAGCCGTGCCGAATACGGCGACTCCAAGAACTGGGCCAGCCAGGTGAGCGAGCGCCGCAACGAGCTGACGCTGGCGGCGCTGTTCGCCGAGGAGCTCGGCGTGCTGCTGCAGGTCCGCACCGCCGAGCGCGACGCGGTCATGCAGGTGCTGCGCGCGCACGGGCTGAGCCGCCACAGCCACTTCATCGGCAAGACCAACGACCGCGGCATGGTCGAGGTCTGGCGCGACGCCAGGTTGCAGTTCTCGGCCAGCCTGCGTGATCTGCACCAGGCTTGGGACGAGGTGAGCTGGCGCATCGCGCGCGAGCGCGACAACCCCGAGGCCGCCGACAGCGAGCACGCCGCCGTCGGTGCCGCCGACGACCCGGGGCTGCAGCTGCAGCTGAGCTTCGATCCGCTCGACGACATCGCCGCCCCCTTCGTCGCCCGCGGCGCGCGGCCGCGCCTCGCGATCCTGCGCGAGCAGGGCGTCAACTCGCAGGTCGAGATGAGCCGGGCGATGGCGCTGGCCGGCTTCGAGACCTGGGATGTCCACATGACCGACCTGCAGTCCGGCCGCGCGCGGCTCGCCGACTTCCAGGGATTCGTCGCCTGCGGCGGATTCAGCTACGGCGACACGCTGGGCGCGGGCGAGGGCTGGGCGCGATCGATCCTGTTCAACGCGGCGCTCGCGGACCCGTTCGCCGACTTCTTCGGCCGCGGCGACCGCTTCGCGCTCGGGGTCTGCAACGGCTGCCAGATGATGGCGGCACTCGCGTCGATGATCCCCGGCGCCGAAGCCTGGCCCAAGTTCACGCGCAATGCGAGCGAGCAGTTCGAGGGCCGGCTGTCGCTGGTCGAGGTGCTGGAAAGCCCGAGCCTGTTCTTCGCCGGCATGGCCGGCAGCCGGATCCCGATCGCGGTCGCGCACGGCGAGGGCCGGGCCGACTTCTCGCAACGCGGCGACCCGCAGCGCGTGCTCGCCGCGCTGCGCTTCGTCGACCACCATGGCCGGCCGACCGAGACCTACCCCTTCAACCCGAACGGCAGCGCGGGCGGGCTGACCGCGGTGACGACGCCCGACGGCCGCTTCACCGCACTGATGCCGCACCCGGAGCGCGTCTTCCGCAACGTCCAGATGAGCTGGTCGGGTGGCGACATCTCGGCGCCCAGCCCCTGGCTGCGCATGTTCCGCAACGCGCGGCGCTGGGTGGGTTGAGCGGCCCGGGCGCGACGAGCGGGCGGAGAGGGTGGGGCGCGGACCTGCGGCGCCGGTTCAGCCGTCGTCCATCGTCCAGGCCTGCCCGCAGGCGCGGCAGCGCACCCTGACGCACTGGCTGCCGGCCGCGGCGTCGATGACCTCGAGGCGGCCGAAGGTGTGGCATCCGCTGCACTCGGCTTGAGCCGCGGCCCTCTGCGCGCGCACGAGCGCGAGCAGGAAGCGCCGCAGCGCGGACAGGGTCACTGCGCCGCAGAAGAAGGCCGCGAGCGTGAACCCGGCGCGGTCGACCCAGGCGTCGCTGCCGAGCACCGCCTCCAGCGAGCCGAAGGCGGCGAATGCCGCCACGATCGCCCCCGCCAGCCAGCCGTGGCTGGCCAGCAGCGTGCGCTCGTGCCAGCGCCGGAAGCCCCGCTCGCGTATGCCGTCGGCCATTCGCATCGCATCCTCCTGCCGCGCCTGCGCATAGGACGATTCGATGATCGCATGGCGGGCACACGCGCGCCCAAGGTGTGCCGATGTCCGAGCGCGCAACGACGGTGCGGGCGGACAGCCCGGCGCGGGACGTCGCGAGCCGACTCGGCCGTGTTCCGGCTTCGCGGGCCGGTGATCGGCCGGTCGGTCCGGCAGGGTTTACCGGGCGCTGATGCGTCCCTCGGCGCGAGCTTGGGCGGACGCCTCCGGCGCGGATGCGGCCGACCTGCGTGGGGCGGACCGGACCGCTGATGGCCGGCAGGCCTGGACCAGCTCGCGCTGCGTCATCCCCGCCTCGAGCGCGCCCACGGCTTCGTGCCAGACCTCGTCGGCCTCGTCGACGCGAAAGCCCACGTTGCGCGGCGCGCCCGGCCGCGCGGCGTTGACCGGTGTCGCGCGGATGCGCGCGCGCAGTCCGGCTCCGAGCTCGACCCAGGCCCAGGCCGGGGCGTCCAGCGGCAGCGGCCGCGGCACGACGGCCTGGAATCCGGCGGCGGAGATGTCGACGACCTCGACCGCGACCGCGTCGTCCGGGTCGCAGCCGTCCGGCAGCACGCGCGCCGGGCACTTCAGCGAGAAGCGCGGATGGCGTCGCAGCACCGGCCGCGGCTGGCGGCCGGCGGGCAGCGGCGGCAGCACCGCCGCGTACGCCGGGTCGTCGTAGACCGCGTGCAGCAGCAGTCGGCGGCGCAGGTCCAGCGAGTCGAACACCCGCGTGCGCTGGTTGAAGAACCAGTCCAGCAGCGCCGGCGTCATCACCGGGTCGTTCGTCGTGTGCAGCGGCCGCTCGGGCCACTCGATATTCGGCATGCGCTCGACGACGAAGTAGCGGTGCAGGTTGCGGCGCTCGCGCCGGCGGCCGTACAGCGACTCGAAGTCCACGCGCGCCTGCTGGAGGTCGAGCGTCGCGCCGACTGCCGGCGCGCCGCCGGCGAAGTCGTAGCGGTCGACGACCTGCTGCTGCAGGCGCTGGAACAGCAGCAGCGACTCGTACAGCTCGGCCTTGTGCGGGTGCACCGCGATGACGAGATGCCGCGTGTCGAAGAAGCGCGTGCAGTACTCGTACATGAACTTCATCAGCGGGAACAGGATCGCGCCGCCGGTGCGCCTGAACGACGGGTGCACTGCCAGTGCCGAGATCTCGGCGATGCGCCCCTCGCGCGCGCGCACGGCGCCGAGGTCGAACGCCGATTGCAGCGGAAAACCGAACATGCCCTCGCGGATCAGCGACATCGTGCCGACGACCTCGCCGTCGAAGCTCGCGCACAGCGTCGTCGTCGTCGGCAGCGCGTGGTAGGGCGTGACGCGCAGCCCCGACGGGTCGGGTTTCATGAAGCCGCTGGCGACATAGGCGTCGTGCAGCAGCGCGAAGCAGGCCTCGAGCTCGTCCTGCGTCTCGGCGATCTTCAGCCGCAGCCGCGGGTCGGGCCGCGGGTCGCAGTCGACCAGCGCGCGCATCATCTCGAAGCGCATCTCGCGCGGGAGGTGGGCGAGCGCACGGCGCAGGCCCTCGTGCGCGACCTTGCGCAGCGTGCGGCGCGGCGGGGACTTCATCGCGGCGTGCTCCTCGGCGCGGCGCCGCCCCGGCGCGCAGCGGCCGGGGATCGGCGCGAGCGGGCGGACGGCATCGGTGAAGCGCGCCGCGGGCGGCGCGCCACGACGCTTCTTCGGCCGCGCGGCGGCCGGACTTGAGCCGCGGCGCGGCCGCGCCCGTGACCGGGCCGGCGCTGGTGGCCGGGTGCGGGCTGTCGCTATCGCCGGTGAGGGCCCCGGTCCGCTAGCCGGATCCGAGGTCCAGCGTTGCGCGCACCGTGTGCGCATCCTGCGGATCGTGCTGCAGCTCGAACCCGAGCGCGCGCGCGAGCTGCAGCATCGGCCGGTTGGTCGACAGGATCACCCCCTCCATCCGCGCCAGACCGTCGGCGCGCGCGCGCCCGACGATCTCGTGCATCAGGCGCCCGGCCAAGCCGCTGCGCTGCCAGTCGTCGGCGACGGTGACGGCGAACTCGCAGCCGCCCCCGCTGTCGTCGACGACATAGCGCGCCACGCCGACCAGCCGCTCTCCGGCCGGCGTGCCGGCGCCGCCCTGCTGCGCGTCACCCGGCGCGGCCGGCACGACGGCGGCGACCGCGACATGGCTGCGCTGGTCGACATCGGTCAGCGCCGCGAGCTTGGCCGCCGGCAGCTCGTCCATCGACCCCATGAACCGCATGTAGCGCGACTCGTCGGAGAGCTCGCGCACGAAGGCCGCCTCCAGCGCCGCGTCGGCCGCGCCGAGCGGGCGCAGCCGCGGCGCGGCATCGTCCGTGGGCATGCCGGGCCGCGCTTGCGCGCAAGCCCAGGCGACGATTTCGTCGAGCGAGGCGCGCGGCCCCGGCGGGGGCCTGCCGTCGGCCGCGCCGAGGCCGTCCGTGCCAGGTGGCAGCGCCGCCAGCAGGTTGACCCAGTCCAGCGAGTCGAGCTCGACCTGGTCGCGCAGCGGGCGGCCCGGCTCCAGCGGCACGATCGCCGACTCGGGCGCGATCGCCGCCAGCGCGTGCAGCAGCCGGCTGCGCAGCGCGTCGGCGTCCGCGTCGGGAGCGCGGCCCGCCGGCTTCTCCGGCGCGGCAGCGTCCGGCGGCATGCTCGCGCGGTCGGTGTCCTGCGGCATGGCAGCGATGCGCCGGCCGGGGTGTCTCAGTCGCCGTAACGCTGGTGCACGTAGCGGCCCGGCGCCGGCTCGAGCGAGTCGGCGCTGCGGATCTCGCGCGCCGGCACCTGCTTGCCCGACCCCTTGGCGCGCAGCCAGGCATCCCAGGCCGTCCACCACGATCCCTCGTGCGCCGCGGCGCCGGCCTCCCACTCCTGCGGCGACACCCAGGCGCCACCGCGCGGCCGCGTGCGCTGGCGCCAGCGCCGGTTCGGGTGCCCGGGTTCGGCGACGATGCCGGCGTTGTGGCCGCCGCTGGTGAGCACGAAGCAGATCTCGGCGTCGGTCAGCCGGTGCAGCTTGTAGACCGAGCGCCAGGGTGCGACGTGGTCCTTCTCGGTGCCGACGAGGAAGACCGGCAGCGTGACGTCGTTGAGCGACACCGGCCTGCCCTCGACGCAGTAGCGCGCCTCGGCGAGTTCGTTCTTCAGATACAGCCGGCGCAGGTACTGGCTGTGCATCGCCGCCGGCATGCGCGTGGTGTCGGCGTTCCAGGCCATCAGGTCGTTCGGGCGCAGCCGCTCGCCCATCCACAGCTCGCGCAGCGTCGCCGACCAGATCAGCTCGCGCGAGTGCAGGAACTGGAAGCTGCCGGCCATCTGGCGTCCGCTCAGGTAGCCGCGCTCGGCCATCATGTCTTCCAGCATCGTGACCTGGCTCTCGTCGATCAGCACCCCCATCTCGCCGGGCTCGGTGAAGTCGGTCTCGGCGGCGAGGAAGCTCAGGCTGGCGAGTTCGGGCAGCGTCTCGGCGCCCTGCACCCTGCCCGGGCGCGCGAGCGCGGCGGCGGCGATCGCCAGCAGCGTGCCGCCGAGGCAGTAGCCGACCGCGTGCACGCGCTGCCCCGGCACGCGCCGGCCGACCGCGGCCAGGGCGTCGAAGACGCCCAGGTCCAGGTAGTCGTCCATGTCGAGCAGCGCGTCGCTCTCGTCCGGATTGCGCCACGACAGGATGAAGACCGTATGCCCCTGCGACACCAGCCAGCGCACCATCGAGTTGTACGGCGACAGGTCGAGGATGTAGTACTTCATGATCCAGCTCGGGACGATGAAGACCGGCTCGGCGTGGACTGTCGGCGTGGTCGGCCGGTACTGGATCAGCTCGACGAGGTGGTTGCGGTGCACGACCTCGCCCGGCGTGACGGCGACGTCGACGCCGGGCTCGAAACCCTGCCCGTGGTCGAGCAGCGGCGGCAGCCCCTGGCGCATGCGCCAGTGGTCGAGCGCGATCGCCGTGCCCAGGCGCAGGTTGTCGCCGTGTTGCGCGATCGTATGGTCGAGCACTTCGGGGTTGGCCAGGCCGAGGTTGGCCGGCGATAGCAGGTCCAGCCACTGGCGGGCGAAGAAGCCGACGATCTCGCGGTGGTGTGGCTCCATCCCGCGCAGCTCGGTGGCGCCGCTCCACCAGCGCTCGGCAGCCAGGTAGTTTCGGACGATCCACGGGTAGGGCCAGCGCTGCCAGGCGTCGGCGGCAAAGCGCAGGTCGTCCGGCCGCACGCTGGCGTCGCGCGGAAGCTGCACCTGGGTCAGCGCATCGCTGGCGGCCTGCGCCGCCAGCTGCACCGCCTCGGCCGCCAGGCGCGCCCCCTGCGCCGGCTGGGTCGCCAGGTGCAGCGCCCAGTCGGTCGTCGCCAGCGCGAGCGAGACCGGCGACAACCCCGACAGCCAGGGCGCGACCTGGGCGTGCAGCAGGCCGTCGAGTGCCTGGGCGCGATCTCGCGCGTCGTCCACGGGGGCGGGACGGGGCGGGCAGGCCTTATCGGGCTGGCTTGTATCGGGCTGGCTGGGTCGCATGACCGGTCTTCGTCGAGGGGGAAGCTTGCGCGCGGCCGATCGTGCCGCGCGAAGCCGCCGAGCGTATCAGCGTGCGCTGACGGGCCGATGGCGACGGCGACGTCCGAGAAAATGTCATCCACGGCACGTAAAATTGGGCCGATGCACCCGACCGTGGCCTCCAAGCACGACCAGTTCGCTGCCCTGTGCAGGCGTTTCGGCGTGCGGCGGCTGGAGGTCTTCGGTTCCGCAGCACGGGGCTCGGACTTCGATCCCGCCACCAGCGATATCGACTTCCTCGTCGACTTCGAGTCCGATCCCGCCTCCGCCCGGTTCGCCGACTGGCTGGACCTGAAGCTCGCGCTGGAGTCCTTGCTCGGCAGGCATGTCGACCTGGTCGAGTCCCGCGCGCTGCGCAACCCCTACGTCCGTGCGGACATCGAGCGCCACAAGCAGCCGGTCTATGGTGCGTGACGTCCGGGCGTATCTCTGGGACGCCGTGGCCGAGCTGGGGCGTGCGCTGCGGTTCGTCGGGGGCGGCGACCGCCAGCGATGACAACGGCTACGTGGAGAGCCTGTTCCGCACGGCGAAGGACCGCCCGGAGTTCCCGGACAAGGGTTTCGCTGATATCGATGAGGCGCGCGCCTGGGCATCGCACTTCGTGCGCTGGTACAACCACGAGCGCCGCGACGGCGGCATCCGCTACGTCAGCCCAGCGCAACGTCACGTGGGCGACGACACGGCCATCCTCGCGGCGCGCCACGCGCTCTACCTGCGGGCTCGTGAGCGCCACCCGAGCCGCTGGTCAGGCGTCACCCGCAACTGGACGCCGATCGCTGCGGTCTCGCTGAATCCTGAACGCGACTCCGGCGTCAAGGCGCGCTCCGGGTGCGTCGACACGCAGCCGCTGGCTGCATGAACGAGGCGACAACTAGCTTGACGCGCGCCGCCCCCAGAGCGGCAGGTGTGGTCTTGCATGCGACTTACTTCGAAACGAACGCCAGGACAGAGGAAAAGAGACTTCTCCAATCTGCGATTCTCTCAAGCAGGAACTTCTTGGTTACCCCACCATCTAGCGCAATGTCTAGATCAAACGCTAATTCACCGTCTGTGTCCGCATAGACCTTAATGAAACGACGCTCGCGATTCCATTGGTTTGCTTTGTCTAATGACAGCTTGTCACGAAAGCCTGTGCTGAACTGAATGCTTCGGTAGAACCCTGGCTTTCCTTCTGTTTCAGAGTAGAAATATATACTTGAGTTATAACCATCAACCTTGAAGCGCACGAACGGCCTGCCCGAGCTCAACGCTGCGATTTCAGCAGCAAAGCCATCCGTTTTGAAGATTTCCACAATCTGGTCAGGCGAGACGTCGCCAATGATTTCTGGGGCGCTCGAGAAGAATCCCATTCGTTCCTCCGTTGAATTTGCGTGATGGGCATAGCGATCAGGATGTCGCCGACGAAGAGGCTTGACATGAGAATCAATGGCGAGACTCGGACCGGACTTCTGAAGTCGCCGCAATGATTCACCAGGCGAATCTCGCGAATAACACAAGCCCCGCAAAATATGTCTCGCGGAACTAATACGACTCACCTGACGCGCCGTAGCTCCGCGAGGCAGCGACGGACGCCCCCAATTAGCCCATCACCGTTCGACCTGCATGCTCTGCTGCCTCACCATATCTAGTCTAAACCCCGGCCCGGCAATTGGGCAAGCGCGAGGCGGGCCATCTGTTGCCCGCAGCCTGCCGCGCCCCAGTTCGTGTCACGCTGTCAATGACATCGACGTTGCGCGCACGAACCTTGAATCAAGTCGCAAGTTCCTTTCTCGATGCTTGCGCGCACGGACTCCGATCCCCGGCCGCACTATTGCACAGCGCGCAGTTCCGCACCTTCACCGCTCCCTCACATCGACAGCGACCCCTCGCGAAACCCGGTGCGGTCCAGCCAGACATTGACCAGCACCGGCCGCCCGCCATGCGCGATCGCGCGCGCTTCGCGCAGCGCCGGGACGACCTCGTCGTCGCTGCGCACCAGCAGCCCCGCGGCGCCTAAGCCCTCGACCACGCGGTGGTAGTCGCTGCGTGCCAGCACGGTGCCGACATCGTCGCCCAGCATCTTCACCTGCTCGCGCGCGATCTGCGTCCAGCCAGCGTCGTTGCCGACGACCGCGATCACCGGGATGCCCTGGCGTACGAAGCTGTCGAACTCGGCCAGGCTCCAGCCGCAGGCGCCGTCGCCGAAGACGATCCAGACCTCGCGCCCGGGCCGCGCCTGCGCCGCGCCGAGCGCAAAACCCGCGCCCACGCCGAGCGTGCCGAAGGCGCCCGGGTCGAGCCAGGCCAGCGGCCCGCGCGGGCGCAGCACATAGCTCGCGGTGGCGACGAAGTCGCCGCCGTCGGCGACGAAGATCGCATCGCCCGCGGCCTCGGCGTCGAGCGCGCGGAACAGCGCCAGCGGGTTGACGCGCTCGCCGCGCGCCGCCGCCTGGGTGTCGATCTCGGCCTCGCGCGCGGCGTCGCGCGCGCGCAGCGCGTCGCGCCAGCCGGCCCATGCGGGCGCCGGCGTCAGGGCATCGGCCAGCGCCTCGAGAAAACGGCCGGCGTCGCCGATCGCGGCGACATCGGGACGCCGGTTCAGCCGCGCGTCGCGCGCGCTGCGGTTGGCCGCGATCAGCTTCGCGCTGCGCCGCACATGGCGCCCGTAGTCGAGCCGGAAGTCGCACGGCACGCCGGCCAGCAGCACGGCGTCGGACTCGCGCAGCGCGTTGCGGCGCGCGTGGCGCATCTGCAGCGGGTGCTCGCGCCCGAGCAGCCCGCGCGCCATGCCCGACAGGTAGACCGGGATCCCCAGCCGGTCGACCGCGCGCGCGAGTGCGTCGGCCTGCTGCGACTGCACCAGCGCCTGGCTGCCGATGACGATCAGCGGGCGCTCGGCACGCTGCAGCGCCGCGGCGGCAGCGCGCAGCGCGCCGTCGCCCGCGCGCGGCGTGGCCACCGCCAGCGGGGCCGGCGCGGTCTCGACCGCGCTGCCGGCGAACATGCGCGCCGCATGCCGGTTCAGGTACCAGCGCAGCGCGCGGTCGGCCAGCGTCTGGCCCTTGCCGGCCGCCTCGGCATACCACTGGCGGATCGACGCCTCGTCGTACAGCAGGTCGACCGGGCACTCCAGGAACACCGGCCCCGGCACGCCCGAGGCCGCCAGCGCCATGCCCTCGGCCACCGCCCGCGCCAGGTCGCGCACGCGGCGCAGCTTGAAGAAGCGCTTGACGTGCGGCGCCACGAGTGGCCGCTGGTCGATATCCTGCAGCGCGCCGCGGCCCTGCAGCGCGGTCGGCGCCGCGCCGCCGAGCAGCAGCAGCGGCGACTGTGCGAGCTGCGCGTTCTTCAGCGCCGTGATCGTGTTGCTGATGCCGGGGCCGGCGGTCACCGCCGCCACCCCGGGGCGGCCGGCGAGCCGCGCGTGCGCATCGGCGGCGAAGACCGCGGTGGCCTCGTCGCGCGTATCGACGATGCGGATGCCGCGCGCCTTGGCGGCGGCGAGGATCGGCGAGATATGGCCGCCGCAAAGCGTGAAGACTGCCTCCACGCCGTGCGCCTGCAGCGCTTCGGCGATACGGTCGCCGCCGTGACGGGTGGCGGCGCTCACCGCAGGGCCCTGCGCGCTGCGCGCTGCGGGATGAGCGCCCGGGAGCGGCTCGCCGCGCTCACGCCCACACCACGCCGCGCTTGCGGTACCAGCCGTCGACCTCGGGGCCGATCGCCTGCTCGATGCGTGCGCGCTTGAGCTTCATCGTCGGCGTCAGCATGCCGTTGTCGATGCTCCAGGGCTCGCGCGCGATGACGATGCAGTGCAGCTGCTCGTAGTCGGGCAGCTTCGCGTTGAGGTCCTTCAGCAGCGCGGCCATCTCGGACTCGAC
The DNA here is from genome assembly GCA_016191995.1 of Burkholderiales bacterium. Lineage (GTDB taxonomy): Bacteria > Pseudomonadota > Gammaproteobacteria > Burkholderiales > Burkholderiaceae_C > Rubrivivax. The sequence goes on from JACPVA010000149.1 coordinate 17,900, forward strand.
CTCCTTGCGCACCGCCGCGTCGGCGAGCCGCGGGCGCAGCTCCTCGCCCAGCACGACGACCGCGAACGGCTCCGGGTGGCCCGAGCCGGAGACCATCGACATCTCGACCATCGGGTGCGCGTTGAGCTCGTTCTCGATCGGCGCCGGCGAGACATACTTGCCCTTGCTGGTCTTGAACAGCTCCTTGCTGCGGCCGGTGATCTTCAGCATGCCGTCGGCGCGCCGCTCGCCGAGGTCGCCGGTGCGGAAGAAGCCGTCCTCGGTGAACGACTGCGCCGTAAGCTCGGGCTGCTTGTAGTAGCCGCTGAACTGGGCCGGGGACTTGACCAGGATCTCGCCGTCGTCGCTGATGCGGACCTGCACGCCCTCCATCGGCATGCCGACATAGCCGGGCTCGCTGAAGCGCTCGGTCGAGGCGTGCGAGTAGGAGTTGTCCTCGCTCATGCCGTAGCCCTCGAGCAGCTGAAGCCCGAGCCTGCGGTACCACGCGATCAGGTCGGGCGGGATCGGCGCCGAGCCGCTGGCCGCAGCGATCGTCTTGTCCAGCCCCAGCCCGGTGAGCACCTTCTTCGCGACGATGCGCCCGAGGATCGGGATCGACAGCAGCCGGTCGAGCTTCTTCGGCGGCATCTTGTGGAACACGCCCTGCTGGAACTTCAGCCACAGCCGCGGCACCGAGATGAACAGCGCCGGCTGCGCGCGCTTGATGTCCTGCACGAAGGTGTCCAGCGATTCGGCGAAGAACACCTGCGTGCGGCCGTCGACCAGCGACGCGCCCTCGACGCACGAGCGCTCGAAGCTGTGCGCCAGCGGCAGGTAGGACAGCAGCCGGCCGTCGATCTGCTGGCCGATGCGGTCGCGCGAGAAGCGGGCGAAGCCCTCGGCGGCGGCCGAGAAGGCGCGGAAGCTGCTCATCACGCCCTTGGGCGTGCCGGTCGACCCCGAGGTGTACAGCAGCATCGCCAGCTCGTCGCCCTTGCGATCGGGCGCGCCGGCCAGCGGGGCGGTCCTGGCGACGATATCGTCCCACCTCGGCATCCCCGCGCCGACAGCCGACGCCGGCGCCAGCGGCAGCGCGATGCACGGCAGCCCGACCGGCACGCCGGCGCGCTGCTCGTCCCAGGTATCGAGCTTGCCGACGAACAGCAGGCTGGCCTCGGAGTGTTCGAGCACGTATCGCACGGTGTCGGCCTTCTCGGTCGGGAAGATCGCCACCGTCGCATAGCCGCCGATCCAGATCGCCAGCTCGGCGATGATGAAGTGGGCGCAGTTCTTCGACAGCATCGCCACCCGCGCGCCGCGCGGCAGGCCCTGCGCCTGCAGGTGCGCGGCCATGCGCCGCGCCTGGTCGACCACCTGGGCCCAGGTGAAGTCGACGACCTGGCCGCCGCCGACCGGCTGCGTCAGGTAGACGCGGTCGGGTTGGCCGGCGGCGTGGCGCAGCACGTGGTCGAGGATCAGCGGGGTCTCGCTCATGGGGCCTCCGTGGTTGGCGAATGGGGCCGGAGGTTAAGGCCGCGCAGGGTCGGCCGAAACCGGTGGAACCCGGCCCAGGGCGGGCGCCTGCGACCCCGAGGCCGGACCGGCAGCGGCAGCCGGGCGCTACCCGCCGCGCCGCCGGCACGCTTCTTCACGCGGCAGCGACAGGCATTTGCAATGCTTACACATGGCCTAAATGGGCGCTTAAGGATCGGCGCGAATACTTCGCCCATCCCGAACCAGCCCCTGAGAGGAACGACGATGAAAACCCAGACCCTTCTCGCCACGCTGCTGATCGCGCTCGGCGCCGCCAGCGCCCACGCGGCCGATGCCACCGCCGACCGCGGATGCGACCGCTTCCTCGGCCGCAGCTGCACGGCGCTGGAGCAGGCCGGTTACGACCGCGGCCGGCCCGCACAGGGGGCCGAGCGCGAGGTCCGCCGCGACCTGCGCAGCGCCGGCTGCGACGCCTTCCTGGGCCGCAGCTGCAGCGCGCCCGAGCGCGCCGCCTTCGACGCCGGCGCCCGCTTCGCCACGGTGGCGCCGCGGCAGGTTCCGAACCGCTGCGAGGAGATCCTCGGACGCACCTGCAGCGCGCAGGAGCGGCAGAGCTTCGACAAGGGCCGCGGCCACAAGCTGGCGCTGGCGGGCCGGACGGGCGGCGAGCGCTAGGCGGCGGCATGGGCTCCGCTGCGCCCCGGATTGCGGCGCCCGCGCCGCCTGCGGCCGACGGGCGCGTGCACCTGAGCGCGGCCGAGCGTGAACGGGTCGATGCGCTGCGCGGCCAGGGCATCCATCGCGCGCAGGTGATCAACCGGGCGCATATCCTGGCCTGCCTGGACCGCGGTGTCGCGCCGGCGCAGGTGCAGGCGGTGCTCGGCGTGACGCGCGAGGACGTTGCGCGAACCCTCGGCGCCTATCTGCGTGGCGGGGTCGAGCTGGCCTTGTTCGACCTCGCCGAGCCGGCCGACCCTGCCGCCACGCCCCCCGCGCCGGGAGGCGGCCAGCGCAGCGACGCCTCGAGCCCGCCACCGGGGCGGTTGGCCAGCAGCAGCCGGGCGTCGTGCAGTTCGGCCACGCGCTGAACGATGCCCAGCCCCAGCCCGCTTCCTTCGGCCGTGACCTCGCGCCCGCGGTAGAAGCGCTCGGTCAGGCGCGGCAGTTCGTCGGCGCCGACGCCCGGCCCGCGGTCGGCGACCGCGAGCACGAGGCCGCCGTCGCCCCGGGTCAGCCGCAGCGTCACCTCGCTGCCCGGCGCTGAATATCGCAGCGCGTTGTCGGCCAGGTTGCGCAGCGCGAGGTAAAGCAGCTCGGGGTCGCCGTCGACGCAGGCGTCGGCGGCGGCGTCGAGGTCGACATTCAACCGGTCGGCGTCGGCGCTGCGCTCCTCGACCACGCGCCGCACCACCTCGGCCAGCGCCACCGGCCGCGGCTCGGGCAGGTGGGCCAGCGGGTCCAGCCGCGCCAGCCGCAGCAGTTCGTCGACCAGGTGCGCGGCGCGCCGCGTGCCTGCCAGCACCTGCCCGACGGCGTGCCGGCGCACCGGTTCGTCAGCGTCCGACAGCGCCACCTGCGCGTGGACCTGGATCGCCGCCAGCGGCGTGCGCAGCTCGTGCGCCGCATCGGCGGTGAAGCGCCGCTCGGAGGCCAGCGCGCGGTTCAGGCGGTCGAGCAGGCGGTTGAGCGCCAGCCCGAGCGGCCTGGCCTCGGTCGGAAGGTCTTCCGTGCGTACCGGCGCCAGATGTTCCGGCGTGCGCGCGGCGACGTTGGCGGCCAGCCGCCGCAGCGGTTTCAGGCCACGGCCGAGCAACCAGACGATCAGCAGCCCGAGCAGCGGCAGCGCCAGCCCCAGCGGCATCGCCAGCCGCAGCGCGATATAGCTGGCCAGCTCGTCGCGGATCGCCAGCGACTGCGCGACCTCGATGCGCAGGCCTTCGGCCGGCAGGTCGGCGACGAGCATCCGCCAGCCCTTGCCGTCGGCGTAGACGTCGGCGTAGCCGCTGGCCTGGGCTGGCGCGGCCGGCGGCGGCGCCGCGGAGCCCAGCAGCGCGCGCCCTTCGCGGTCGAGGACGAGAAACTGCAGCGCCTGCTCGTACGGATGCAGGTCCTCGCCGTCGAAGATCTCCAACGTCGAGAGGTGGCCCGCCTCCTCGCGCCGTTCGTGCCGGACGAGCGCGGTCAGCAGCCGCACCGATTGCGCGAGCTGGGCGTCGAGCAGCTCCTCGGCCTCGTGGCGCGCATCCTGGTAGCCCCAGGCGGCGGCGGCGAGCCAGACCAGGCAGGTGGCCGACAGCAGCATCAGCAGCAGCCGCAGGCGCAGCGACTGCGGCGCGCGCCGCGCCGCGCGGCGCGGCTCGTCGGCGGGTTCGGTCGCGGGTTCGGGCGCGGGTTCGGGCGCGGATTCTGGCCCAGTCATGGCGCGTCACCCATCACGTAGCCCATGCCGCGCACGGTGCGGATCGCCTGCGCGCCGAGCTTGCGCCGCAGGTGGTGGACGAAGACCTCGACCGTATTGCTCTCGACCTCCTGCCCCCACGCGTACAGCCCCGACTCCAGCTCCTGGCGCGAGCGGATGCGGCCCTTGTGGCTGATCAGGTCGTGCAGCAGCGCATATTCGCGCGCCGACAGCTCGACCGGTCGCCCGGCCAGCGTGACGCGGCGCGCGGCCGGGTCGAGCGCGACCTCGCCGCAGCTCAGCAGCGGCGCCGCGCCGCCTGCGGCACGCCGCAGCAGCGCGCGCACGCGCGCGCGCAGCTCGTCCAGCTCGACCGGCTTGACGAGGTAGTCGTCGGCGCCGGCGTCGAGCCCGGCGACGCGGTCGGCCAAGGTGTCGCGCGCGGTCAGGATCAGCACCGGCAGCCGCGATCCGCGCGCGCGCAGCTCGCGCAGCACCGCCAGGCCGTCGCGGCGCGGCAGCCCGAGGTCGAGCACGCAGGCGCCGTAGTCCTCGGCACGCAGCGCGGTGCGTGCGGACTCGCCGTCGCGCACCCAGTCGACGCTGTGGCCGTCCAGCGCCAGCCCGGCGCGCAGCCCGTCGCCGAGCAGGGCATCGTCCTCGACGAGCAGCAGCCGCACTGCATTTCTCCTTGTCGCATTGGCGGGCCGCGTCCGGCGGCCGGCCAGCGCGGCGTCCCGGCTCGCCGGCGATCCGCCCGCCGCCTGCGCCGGTTTGCCCCGGATCCCTGCGGCGACGCGACCCTGCTGGCAGCTCGCCCTGCAGGGGACGGGCGCCGCCCGGGGATCAGAGTTCGCCGAGGATGCGCCGGCGCTGCTCCTGCGCCTCCTGCTCGCTGATGACGCCG
>JACPVA010000031.1 GCA_016191995.1 Burkholderiales bacterium
CACACGACCCAGGCGCACCGACTCGGGTGACGATCGACTGCACGCCTCAGATCTTGCCTGCAATACCCGCTGTCGGGGCCCAGCGGGCCTAGTCGAACAGCATCAGAGCGGCTAGGCGTTCGCTAAACTAACAGTATTGGGTCAGGTCACTCGTTACACATCGTGAAATGCGATGCATGGACCCGGGCAAGACCACGGTGCAAGCGGGGCGGGCGCGCGCCTCGCCCGCTAGCGCTCCTTCTCGAACGGCAGCAGCTCGCTGGGCTGGAGCTGCAGGCGCGCCAGGCACTCGCCCTTGACATCGCTGAACTTCGTCAGATCCCCCATCACGCAGCGGTCCGCTGCACCCACGCGCAGCGCCGCGATCTCCGCGCACCGGATGCCGCCGAAGACGACGCCGCGCCGGTTGCGGTCGCCGGGGCGCAGCGGGCCGAAGTCGATCGTCCTCGATGCATAGGCCACGCCGACGCCATCCTCAGCCTGGCCCGCATCCTTCGCGTCGCGCCGTCGATAGACGGTGAACTCGGGGACCAGCATGCGGATCTCGTAGCCCAGCGTATTGATGAGGCCGAACTCGAACCGGCATCCGGCCGGGACCTCCTCGCGGCGCTCCAGGAGCAGATCGGCCCTTGCCGGTGGCGCTGCCGGTGCCGCGGTAGCGGAACCTTCGGGCGCTTCCGATCCCGGCACCGCAGCGGCCGGCGCGTCGACGTAGCGCCAGCTGCCGTCGTCCTTCAGCAGCACCCTCCGACCGTCCGGGGCGGTGAGCTCCATGTCGGCCCAGGCCGGCAGCGTGCAAGCCAGGCCGATCGCGGCCACCAGCGCCCATCCGGCGCGCTCCCGTTGCGTTCGCTTCATTCGATGGATCCTCGATCGAGCATGGCCGGCGGCGGCGCGTCGCCCCTTGGCCGGCAATGCAGCGTCATGCCCGCCCGGGACGGGCGGGCGCGATCTCCGGACGGGGAAGGCGTCCAGCCGCGGGTCGCAGTCCGACAAGCGAGACATGCTAGCCCACCCGGACCGTTACGCGACGCATCGGCCGAACCGGGCCCGCGTGGATCGTGATCTGCGACCGGACGCGGGCGCGCCGCTCGCCCCGGACGATGAAGCAATGCAGCCGCTCGCGGCCAGTTCAGCGCCGATCAGCAGACGGCGCCATCGGATGCCGCACCCGGCCGCCGCGACTGCGCAAGGAATCAGCCGTATGCCGAGCCCTGGCCGGCACGCACCGGAGATCGAAGCGAGCCCCCGCTCTACGGGATCGTCGCGCGACCTGTCGTCGGTCGTCAGGCGCGCCGGCGGCCGGCGACCCCGGCCCCGAGCAGCGCGATGGCGACGAGCGCGAGCACACCCGGCTCGGGCACGGCCTCGACGCGCAGGTTGTCCAGGCCGACCGCCGAGCTGCCGTTGTTTCTACCCTCGACCAAGGTGAAGCGCAGCGACTGCGGCGCCGCGGACAGGCTCGCATACTGGATCGACGACGAGAAGCTGCCGCGCGTGCTGGCATCCGGCGCCGCCAGGCTCAGCAGCGTCATGGCGGTCGTGTCCGCCAACAGCAGTTCGACCAGGAAGTCGTCCGGGTTGGCGACGTCGTTCGCATCGAAGACGTAATCGAAGCCGATGCGCAGGACATCCGGACTGCCCAGCGTGATCGGCGCGAGCGCGAAGCTGATCGACATCGTCGACGACGCCGCGGCATTCGTGCCGCCGTTCGGTGTACTGCCGAGGTTGCCCGAGTCGTCACCGACGACGAGGAACTGGTTTGCCGCCGGGCCGAAGAAGTTGTCGAAGTTGAGGTTGCCCAAGGTCGGCACCCCGGCGCCGCCGTCGATCGCGTTGTCGCCCCGGCGCACGTTGAAGGCGCTCGCGCTCGCGTTGCCGTTGCCGGTGTTGCTGAAGGCGACCGACGGCGACCCGCTCAGCTCGGAGGCCGGAATCGAACCGACCGTACGCACCGTCGCCGCCGCATTGATCCCGGTCACGGACTCGAAATCCTCGGCAAGCAGCAGCTGCACCGGCGCCGCAACCGCCACCGAGCAGGCCGCCGACAGCGCAGCCACGCAAGCCAGACGCATCACCATTCGCATTTCGACCATCCCGGAAACTGCCGCAAGCTCTTCCTGCCGAAGAGACGAACCTACTGCGAGTCATGCAAGCACGAATCGCGCCACGCCCAGGCACAAATCAGCTTCGTAGTGAATTCCGATTCCTCGACAGGGATTTAGCTTCGGTTTGCCGACACTCCGCTGGACGAGGGTCGACCAACGTGTAAAGGAATTCGACATTCGGTCACGGCGCCCTCGGCTGCAGCCGCCCGCCAAGAATGGCCCGCAGCCGCCATCCGTGCGCGGAATGCGGTGAATTGCCGCAGCTCGGCACCGCCCGCGCCTTCGGGCGTCGACCCGCAGGGCCTAGCATCGTCGGCTGCGTGCATGGCCCGTTCCAGCCCGCCATTCGCCGCACCTCAACCAACCGATGCACCCCGCCGTCGCCCAGCTCGCCGACGCCACGCCGGCGCCACTGACATCCGGCAACCCGCGCTTCGACGATGCCGCGGTGGCCGAGGTCGGGCGCAGCCGCGGCGGCGCAGCGGCCTGGCGCGCCGCCCTGGCGCGGGTCGGCGCCGAGGGCATCGAAGCCGCCGTCCGCGCCGCGGCGATGGCCGACGGCGCCTTCGCCGTCGGTCTCGTCGACGAAGACGGTCGCGGCTTCGCCGCCGTCGACCGCTTCGCCGTCCACACGCTGTGCTGGCGCATCGTCGGCGGCCGGCTGCACATCGCCGAGCGCGCCGACACGCTCGCGGCGCTGCCTCCACGCGCCGCGATCGACCCGCAGGCGATCCTCGATTTCCTCTACTTCCGCGTCATCCCGTCGCCGCGCACGATCTTCGAAGGCGTCCAGCGCCTGCCGGCCGCGCACTGCCTGTGGTTCGACCGCGGGCAGGCCAGCGTGCAGCCCTACTGGATCCCGCGCTTCGACGAGCCCGCCCGCGCCGACTTCCGCACCCTGGCGGCGGAGTTCCGGCAATCGATCCGCGGTGCCGTCGCCGCCAGCCTGGACGGCGGCAAGCCCGCCTGTTTCCTCAGCGGTGGCACCGACAGCTCCACCGTCGCCGGCATGATCGGCGAGGTCGCCGGCCGCCGCGCCGCGACCTACTCGATCGGCTTCGAGGCCGAGGGCTACGACGAGATGGCCTACGCGCGCATCGCGGCCAGGCGATTCGGCACCGAGCACCACGAGCTCTACCTCACCCCCGAGCAACTCGTGCGCTCGATCCCGCCGGTGGCGGCGCACTTCGACCAGCCCTTCGGCTACTCGTCGGTCGTGCCGGCCTTCCACTGCGCCGAGATGGCGCGCCAGGACGGCGTCACCCGCATGCTCGGCGGCGACGGCGGCGACGAGCTCTTCGGCGGAAACAGCCGCTACGCCAAGCAGCGCATCTTCGACTGGTACGAGGGCGTGCCGGGGGCGCTGCGCGGCGGCCTGCTGGAGCCGGTGCTGCAGCGCAGCCCGATCGGCGGCCTGCCGTTGCTGCGCAAGGGGCGCAGCTATATCGAGCAGGCCTCGACCCCGCTGCCGGACCGCATGGAGGCCTACAACCTGCTGCTGCGCCTGGGCCCGCGCGAGATCTTCGAGCCCGGCTTCCTCGCCCGCGTCGACATCGCCGACCCGCTCGCGCAGCAGCGCCGGGTCTGGCAGCAGGTGCAGGGCGCCAGTTCGCTGAACCGGCTGCTCGCCTTCGACTGGCGCTACACCTTGGCCGAGGCCGACCTGCCCAAGGTCTGCGGCAGCGCCGCGCTGGCCGGCATGTCGGTCGCGTTCCCCTTCCTGGACCAGCGTGTCGTCGACTTCTCGCTGCGACTGCCGACCGACTACAAGCTCAAGGGGCTCAAGCTGCGCTGGTTCTTCAAGGAGGCGCTGCGCGGTTTCCTGCCCGACGAGATCATCGCGAAGAAAAAGCAGGGTTTCGGCCTGCCGTTCGGGCCCTGGGCACTGCGCCACGATGGCCTGCGCGCCTTCGTGCGCGACTCGTTGCAGTCGATCGCGGGCCGCGGCGTCGTCAGGCCGGACTTCGCGCGCGAACTGCTCGACACCCGGCTGCCGCAGCACCCCGGCTACTACGGCGACATGGTCTGGGTCCTCGTCATCCTCGAGCAGTGGCTGCGCCACCAGCCCGGTGGGGACTGGCATGCCTGAGTCGCCCCGCGCCGCCGACGCCATCCCCGCCCGGATCGAGGCCGGCGCCCCGCTGGTCAGCGTCGTCATGCCCTGCTACAACGCCGCGGCCTACCTCGAGGAGGCGGTCGCCAGCGTCATGCGGCAGACGCACCCCGCGGTCGAGCTGATCGTCGTCGACGACGGCTCGCGCGACGGTTCGCCGGCGATCGTCGAGCGGCTGGCGGCGCAGCACCCCGGTCGCATCCGCCTCGTGGCGCAGGCGAATGCCGGGCCGTACCCGGCGCGCAACCACGGGCTGAAGCTGGCGCGCGGCGACTTCATCGCCTTCCTCGACGCCGACGACTGGTGGCGCGAGGACTTCGTCGCCAGGCTGCTCGCCGCACTCGCCGCCGACGAGACCGTCGCGCTGGCCTACTGCGGCTGGCAGAACGTGGGCCTGGCCGGCGGTCGCGGCGACCCGTTCGTCCCGCCCGACTACGAGCAGGAGGACAAGGCCGCGCGCTTCCTGCGCGCCGCGGCGCCCTGGCCGATCCACACCGCGCTCGTGCGGCGCCGCGTGCTCGACGAGGTCGGCGGCTTCGACACCGACCTGCCGACCTGCATGGACTACGACCTGTGGCTGCGCATCGCGGTGTCGCGCCCGATCCGCCTCGTGCCCGAGGTGATGGCCTTCTACCGCCACCACCAGTCCGGCCAGATCACCTCGACGCAGTGGCGCCAGGCGCGCAACACCTGGTTCGTGAAGAAGAAGTTCGTTCGCGAACATCCGGAGCTCGTGCGCCACCTCTCGCGTGCGCAGCAGCGCCAGCTGATCGAAGGCGGCCTCCTGAAGCGCGGCTACGACAACTTCTGGCGCCGCGACCTGGAGTCGGCGCAGCGCATCTTCCGCATGGCGCTGGCCAAGGGCGGCTGGGCGCCGCGCGACCTCAAGTACCTGCTGCCCGCGCTGCTGCCGCCGCGGCTGTACCGCCGCCTCGTCCTCGGGCGCGACCACTGATGGGCGCGACGGCCTGGTACCCGCGGCTGATCGGCTCGCCGGCCGTCCCGTGGCGCATCCGGCACGGCGTGCAGCGCTGGGTCGAGTCGGCCGGCTACGAGCGCTGGCCGGGGCTTTACCGCTGGCTGCATTTCGGCCGCGCCGCCGACCCGCTGCGGCCGCTGACCGCCGGGCCCCGACATCATTTCTTCGGCTACTACGACAAGACGCCGTGGAGTGCGTCCGGGCGCCGGCTGCTCGCCCACGAGGCCGACTTCAACGACCGCGCCCCGGGCGCCGACGACCGCGTCGGCATCGGCCTGATCGATCCGGCCGCGCCGCCGAACTTCGAGCGCCTCGCCGACGGCCGCGCCTGGAACTGGCAGCAAGGCGCGATGCTGCAGTGGCACCCCGCCGATCCGGAGCACCGCTTCGTCCACAACGACCGCCGCAGCGGACGCTTCGTCGGCGTGCTGCGCGACCTGCGCTCGGGCGAGCTCGGCGTGCTCGACCGCCCGGTCTACGCGATCCTGCCCGACGGGCGCAGCGCCTACAGCGTCGACTTCGCGCGCCTGGCGCTTCACCGCCCGGGCTACGGCTATGCCGGCGGCACCGACCCGCACGCGAACGATCCCTGCCCCGCCACCGACGGCATCTGGCGCATCGACCTCGAACGCGGAGGCAGCGAGCTCGTCGTCCCGCTGGCCGAGCTGGCGGCGCGCGACGCCAGGCCGTCGATGCAAGGGGCCTGGCACTATGTCAACCATGTCCAGCCCTCGCGCGGCGGCGGCCGCATCGCCTTCTTCCACGTCTGGCACCGCGACGCATCGAGCTGGGAGGTGCGGCTGTACAGCTGCCGCCCCGACGGCCGCGAGCTGAACTGCCTGCTCGATACCGGCTCCGTCTCGCACTACGACTGGCGCGACGACGACACCCTGCTGGTCTGGGCGCGACAGCCCGATGCCGCGACGTCGCGCTTCCTGCTGCTGGCGCACCAGGCCGAGGGCCAGCCGCCCCGATGCGAGGTCTTCGCCGGCGAGGTACTGCGCGAGGACGGCCACTGCAGCTTCTCCCCCGACGGCCGCTGGGTGCTCGACGACACCTACCCCGACGCACACGGCAAGCGCACGCTGATGCTGGTGCGCTTCGCCGACGGCCACCGCATCGACGTCGCCCGGCTGCTGTCGCCCAAGTCGCGCTGGTGGGGCGAGATCCGCTGCGACCTGCACCCGCGCTGGAGCCGCGACGGCCGCCAGCTCTGCATCGACTCGGTGCACGACGGCACGCGCCAGATGCACGTCGCCGACGTCGAGCGGATCGTCGGATGAGCGCGCCATGCCGCCCCAGGCGCTCATCCCGGAGCGCGCAGCGCGACAGGCCAGTCCGGTGAGCCGCGTCCTCGTGCTGATGTACCACCAGGTCGACGCGCCGCGGTCGGCGCAGGAGCAGCGCTTCTGCACCTCGCCGGCCGACTTCGCGGCGCAGATGCAGTGGCTGGCCGGCGCCGGCTACCGCGCCGTCGACCTCGACGCCGTCGTCGGCCATGTCAAGGGCTGCGCGATGCTGCCGGAGAAGTCCTTCCACATCAGCTTCGACGACGGCTTCGTCGGCGTCCTCGAGCACGCGCTGCCCACGCTCGCGGCGCTGCGCATGCCGGCCACGCTGTTCGCCCTGCCGCGGCGCACCGGGCTGACCAACGACTGGATGCACCGGCGCGGCGCGCCGCGCCGCGCGCTGCTGTCGGCACCGCAGCTGCAGCTGCTCGCCGACGAAGGCTTCACGATCGGCAGCCACAGCTGCACCCACGCCCGCCTTCCCGAGCTCGATGCCGACGCCGCGCGGCAGGAGATCGTCGACAGCAAGTCCGAGCTCGAGGCCATGCTCGGCCGCGAGGTGCGCCACTTCGCCTACCCCTACGGACTGTTCGACGAGCGCGTGCGCGAGATCGTCGTGCAGGCCGGCTACGCCTCGGCCTGCTCGACACGTTCGGGCTTCAACCGCCCCGGCGAGGACCCGTATCTGCTGCGCCGGATCGACATCGCCGGTACCGACAAGCAGTGGCAGTTCCGGCAGAAGCTGCAATACGGCAGCAACGAGGCGAAGCGGCTGCAGCCGCTGGCCTATTACGCCGGGCGCCTGCGGGCCCGACTCGGGCCGGGCTAGCCCGCGGGCGCAAGGCATCCGCCGTGGATTTCAGCGTCATCGTCTGCACCTACAACCGCGCGCACAACCTGCCGCGCTGCCTGGGCGCACTCGCGCGCCAGCAGGGCACCGACGGCATCGCGTGGGAGGTGCTCGTCGTCGACAACAACTCCAGCGACGCCACGCGCGAGACCGTCGAGCGCCTCGCGCGCGAGCTGCCGATCACGATCCGCTACGCGCACGAGGCCGAGCAGGGCCTGAACCACGCGCGCAATACCGGCATCCGCGAGTCGCGCGGCACCTGCTTCGGCTATGTCGACGACGATATCGAGGTCTGCCCCGCGTGGCTCGCCGCGCTGCACGCGAACTTCGTCGCCAACGATGCCGACGCCGTTGGCGGGCGCATCCACCTCGACCCCGGCATCACGCTGCCGGCCTGGATCCGCGACGACCAGACCAAGGGCTTTCTCGGCTTCCAGGACTTCGGCGACGAGGGCTTCCGCATGGATGGCCGGCGCCGCTACCCTTTCGGCGGCAACATGTCGTTCAACCGCCGCGTCGTCGACCGCATCGGCTTCTTCAACCCGCGGCTGGGGCGCAAGGGAAGCGGGCAGAAGCGATCCGAGCTGTTCAAGGGCGCCGAGACCGACTACTTCCACCGCCTGTCGGACAGCGGCGACGCGCGCATCTTCTACGAGCCGCGCGCCATCGTCTACCACCAGGTGCAGCCGTTCCAGCTGACGAAGCAATACTTCCGCACCATCCACTCCAACGCCGGCTACCAGCGCGCCTACTTCGACGACACCGCGTTCGCGCACACCATCCTCGGCGTGCCGCGCTACATGTACCCGATGCTGCTGCGCAGCGTCGCTCGCTACCTGGGCCAGCTCGTCACGCGCGGGCCCGACTTCGCGTTCCGCCAGCAGATGAACGTCGGTCATCTGATCGGGACGATGCTCGGCTACCATCGTCGCGCCCGTCGGGCGCTGGAGCACCCCGCGTGAGGCCCGCCGAGCCGCACCGGTGCCCGCGCGGCGGCCAGGGACGACCGGGTTGCACGCGGCGCGCCGCGCGTTTCGGATGCCACGCCTGACGGTCCTCATCTGCACCCACGATCGAGCAGGCCTGCTGGCCAGGACGCTCGATTCGCTGCGTGCGGCTGCACGACCCACCAGCTGGCAGGTCGACATCCTCGTCGCCGCGAACGCGTGCACCGACGGCACGCACGCCTTGCTCGAGGGCTGGGCCGCCGCCCCATCCGGCGGCCTGCCGCTCGCCTGGTTCGCCGAGCCCAAGCCCGGCAAGTCCAACGCGCTCAACAGCGCGATCCCGCGCATCGGCTCCGACCTCGTCGCCTTCGTCGACGACGACCACCGCGTGCACGCGCGCTACCTCGCCGCCATCTGCGAGGCCGCCGACGCCTACCCGAACGCCGACCTGTTCTGCGGCCGCATCCTGCCCGACTGGGACGGCTCCGAGCCGCCGTGGGTGCACGACGACGGCCCCTACCGCATCTACCCGCTGCCCGTGCCACGCTTCGACAAGGGCGACGAACCGCTCGAGCTCGACGCCACGCGCGGCATCCCCGGCGGCGGCAACCTCTTCCTGCGCAGCGGCTGGCTGCGTCGTGTCGGCCCCTTCGCGACGGACCTCGGCCCGTCCGGGCACGACCTCGGCGGGTCGGAAGACCTGGACTGGGTGCTGCGCGCGCTGCAGCTCGGCGCGCGGCTGCAATACGTTCCCGATGTCGTGCAGTACCACTTCGTCGACGCCGAACGCCTCGAGCTGGGCTACCTGCTGCGCAAGGCCTACAAGCGCACGGCATCGACCGTGCGCGTCGATGCGGCGATGTCGCCGACCAGCGGTCGCAGGGTGCCGCGCTATGTCTTTCGCAAGCTCGCGGTCTATGCCTTCAAGGCCGCGACCGCACTCGGCATGGCACGGCGGCGCTTCTACCTGGTCCGGACCGCAGCCGCGCTCGGCGAGGTGGCCGGACACCTGGCGCGCCCTGGCCGCAGCGACCCGGACCGACCGGCGCCATCGCCCGATCGTTGAGGTGGCATGCCGCGCCTGCGCAACCTGCACAAGCTGCTCGACCCCGAGATCCGCGCCAAGAACCTGCGCGCGCTGCGCTGGGAGCTGCGCGGGCTGTGGTGGGACCTGGCGCGCCCGTCCGTGCCCGACCCGGTCTTCCTCGTAGGCTGCTCGCGCTCGGGCACCACGATCACCTACGAGACGCTGGCCGCGGCGCCGCAGTTCCTCAGCTTCGGCTGGGAGATCCCGCAGTTCTGGGACGGCCTGGTCGGGCCGCTGAACAACGGCTGGGACTCGGAGGCCGCCGGCGCCGAGCACGCGCGCCCGGCGCATCGCCGCGCCGCGCTGCGCCACTTCTACCAGCGCCTCGGCGCCGGCTGGGTGCTCGACAAGACCTGCATCAACGTGATGCGCATCCCCTACCTGCACGCGCTGTTCCCGCAGGCGAAGTTCGTCTACATCCACCGCGACGGGCGCGACAACGTCAGCTCGATGATCGACGGCTGGCACCTGGGCCGCAGCGACGGCCGCTTCGAGCTGTCCTACACGCTCGGCCCCTGCCCGGAGGAGGTCGCGATCGAGGGCGGGCGCTTCCGCGAATGGGCCTTCTTCCTGCCCCCGGGCTGGCGCGCCTACAACCGCGCGAGCCTGGCCGAGGTCTGCGCCTTCCAGTGGGTCAGCGCCAACCGACTCGCGCTCGACGCCCGCGCCGCGATCCCGCCCGGGCAGTGGGTGCAGCTGCGCTACGAGGATATCTTCGAGCGCCCGGTCGAGATGTTCCGCGGCGCGTTCGAGCGCCTGGGCGTGCCGTTCAGCGCCGAGCTCGAGGCCCGCTGCGCCAACCTGCGCCCGACCAGCGTCGTCAAGGGTGCGCCGCGGCAGCAGAAGTGGCGCGAGCACAACCCCGACGCGATCGAGCGCATCCTGCCCATGATCCGCCCGCTGATGACCGAGCTGGGCTACGACCCCGATGACTGAACGCGCGCCCACGGTCAGCGTCGTCGTGCCCGCCTACAACGTGGCCTGGTGCGTGCGCAAGGCCGTCGACAGCGTGCTGGCGCAGGACTGGCGCGACTTCGAGCTCGTCGTCGTCGACGACGGCAGCACCGACGATACCGCCGAGGTGCTCGCGTCCTACGGCGACGCGGTCCGCGTCCTGCGGCAGCGCAACGGCGGCATGTCCAGCGCGCGCAATGCCGGCATCCGCGCCGCGCGCGGCGAACTTATCGCCTTCCTCGACGCCGACGACTGGTGGCTGCCGGCCAAGCTCAGCCGCCAGGTCGCGCTGATGCAGGGTCGCCCGGGGCTGGGTTTCTGCTCCTGCGCCGCGCGCGTCGTCGACATGGACGGCGCACAGCTCAACCTCTGGCGCTGCCCGCAGTGGCAGGGCCCGCTGCTGGTCTACCTGTTCCAGGGCGGCGCCAGCGTGCCCGGCAGCAGCTCGGCCGTGCTGGCACGGCGCGAGCTGGTGCTGGCCGCCGGCTGCTTCGACGAGAGCCTGCGCGGCGCCGAGGACCCGGACCTGTGGATCCGGCTTGCCGCGGTGGCCGACTACGCTTGCATCGACGAGCCGCTGGTCGGCATCCTGCGCCGCCCGGGCAGCGTCAGCCGCAACCTCGAGGCGATGCGCGACTCGACGCTGCGCATGATGCGCAAGAACCGCCACCTGCTGCCGCGCGATCTGCAGGGCGGCTACTGGCGGGCCTGCGTGGCCGGCCTCTGCGGCGACTTCGCGAAGTGGCGCTACCGCGAAGGGCAACGCGGCGCGGCGTTGCGGGAAGTGATGCACATGCTCGCACTGTCGCCGGTCGGGCAAGGCCGTCTTGCGCTCGGGCTGCTGCGCGACATCGCGCTGGGTCGGCCGATGTGACGCTCCGTCGGCTGCGCAGCCCGCACGCCGAGCCGCCATACGATGGTCGTGGCTATGTCGGCCCGTACCAAGGCAGCACCGCGTCGACGATGCGGGGCCAGCGGAACCCGGCCGCGAATCGCCGGCACGCGGCCTCGTCGAATTCCTCGGGGGACGCCAGAAAGCGCCGCAGCGCCGCGCCGACGCTGTCCACGTCGGGCTGCTCGACGAACATCCCGCTGACTCCCTCGGCGACCGCCTCGGCCGCACCGGCCTGACGCGCCGCCAGCGACGGCAGGCCGCTGGCCGCGGCCTCCAGGTAGACGATGCCGAAGCCCTCGTGGCTGCCCGGCAGCACCGACGCCGTCAGCACGAACAGGTCGGCCTGCCCGTAGGCGCGCATCAGCGCGGCGTCGTCGACGCGGCCGAGGAATCGCACCCGTCCCGCCAGCCCCAGGCTGCGCGCCAGCGCCTCGAGCTCGCCGCGCCGGTGGCCGTCGCCGATCACCGTGTACTCGAAGTCGAACTCGCCGGCCAGCCCCGCGAGCGCTCGCAGCACGACGTCGACATTCTTGCGCGGCTCCGACAGGCGGCACACCGTCAGCAGGCGCCGCGGCGCGCCCGCCGGCGCGCGCTCGCGCTGCACCTCGAAGAACTTCCCAGCCACGCCGACATAGGCCACCGTCGTGCGGCCGGCGCAGGCCGGGTGCCGGCGCAGGAACTCGGCCTCGGTGTAGCGGCTGTTGGCGACGATGCGGCGCGCGCGCGGCATCGCGCGCGCCATCAGGCGGCGCGTGCGCCAGGCCCAGAGCGGCTGCAGCCAGCGCGGGTCCAGGTCCGCGAAACGCCACAGCAGCGTCATCCCCTGCAGGCCGATCTGCGCCATCGGCACGCGCGGCCACAGGAAGTCGTTGCCATGCACCGACACCACCGTCGGCAGCCCCTCGAGCGCGAGCCAGGCATAGCCTGCATTCATCGCGTGCCAGATATCCGCCCGATGCGCGCGCAGCACCTCGCGGTCCAGGTTGCGGCGCTGCGCCAGCACCGGGCGCACCTCGATCCCCGGCAGGTTCGCCTCGCCGGCAGGGTGGCGGATCGTGAAGACCGTCACCTCGTGCCCGCGGCGCGCGAGCTCGCACGCGAACTCGCACGCGTAGGTCTCCACCCCGCCGACGTCGGGCGGGAACTCCGGGCTGACGATGCCGACCCGCATGCGTGCGACCAGGCGCCGCCGACCCCCGCCGCGCGCTCAGCCCGGCAGCAGCCGCTGGACCTTCATCGCCAGCGCGCGCTTGAGCTTCGTCTTCGCCACTGCCGCCGCGAAACCCGCGTGGCGCTGCCTGAAGTCGCGGTTCCAGGCGACAGCGAAGTCGTACAGCTTGCGGTCCAGCGGCGTCTTTTCGGCGATCAGCGGCGCGACGCGCTCGACCTCGGCCGGCGTCAGGAAGCGCTCGGAGCGGTTCTGGTCGCGGAAGAAGCGCCGGATGCCCAGCTCGTGGTACAGGAACATCGCATCCTCGTCGAAGTTCTCCGTCGTGCCGACGAAGTAGAACTTCTGCAGCACGGCGCGCAGCGCCGGCTCCGACACGTCGGGCCCGTCGGCGAAGCCGTACTTGACGAGGTCGCCGAGCATGCCGTCGTGCATGCCGCGGCTCGCCTCCAGCCAGTCCTCGAACCGAGGCAGCGCGGCCGGGTCGATCGTGCCCTTGCGGATGCCCTGCTGCATCCGGTAGTTGTAGAACGAGATCGTCTTGTCGATCGGGTCGCGCAGAAAGGTCACGTAGCGGCACGGGCGGTCGAACAGCTCGTGGATGCCGTGGTAGACCTCATGGCCGTAGATCACCCGCAGCCGGCGCCGTTGCTCGTCCGGCAGCGACTGCAGCCGGGCGAACACGTCCTCGCGCCTGAGGCGCGCGTCGTCTGCGCGGTAAAGGGCGACGATCTCCTCCGGCGCGAAGTTGTGCTCGATGTGGTGGCGGAAGGTCGTGCCGGCCGACTTCGGGATGTGCAGGAAGATGTAGATCGCGTCGTTCGTCGTCTTCATGGGCGTGGCGCTCAGGTCGTCGTCTCGTGTCTCGATGCCGCGTCGTCGGGATGCGCGGCGCTGCGCCCGGCCACCTCCACCTGCGGCCGCTGCAACCCCAGGCGCGAGCAGATCCCGGCCGCCAGCCGCGCATAGTCCAGCGCCGGCCGCATCGCGTGCACCCGGGCGCGCATCGCCAGCACCGCGGGCTCGGGCATGGCCGCGATGCGGTCGACCGCCGCCGCCCAGCCGTCGCGGCCGACCGCGATGCAGTTGCCGCCGTCGGCCAGCTCGATCCCGTACAGGTCCAGCTCGCTCGCGTCGAGCACCGGGATGCTGCCTCGCAGCAGCGCCTCCAGCGGCCGGTGCGTCACGCGCGAATAGCCCAGCGGGCACAGCGTGAAGTCCGACTGCGTCAGCGTCTGCACGAACTCCACCGGCGTCAGCCCCTGCGGCGCGGCGTCGGAATACTCGCACCAGAACATCGGCTGGCCACCCGGGCTGGCGATCGCAGTGCCGCTCGGCGAGACGAAGCGCTCGCGCACCGCGTCCAGGATCGCCAGCCGCGGCTGCGGGTCGCGGCAGCCCATGAAGTTCGCGCGCAGCGGGCGCGCGACGTGCGGATCCCAGTCGCGCGCGTGCATCACCGTCTGCTTGTCGCGGTCGCTGAGGAACTGCGAGTGCACGTCGAAGCCGACCATGTCGCGCCGACGCCCGGCCGCGAAAAGGTCGACCTTGTGGAAGCCGTCCTTGTACAGCACGCGGTCGACGCGCCGCGCAGCCGCGCCCAAGGACCGCAGCTCCAGCCCCTGCAGCCTGAGCGCCTCGGCCCAGCGCCGGCTGCGGTCGCCGGCGCTGATCAGCGTGATGGCGCGCGCCCGCGCCGCCAGCGGCGGCAGCTCGCGCAGCACATCGTGCGTGCGCGGGAAGCACTGCACGATCAGGCGGTCAAGCACCTCGGGCCGCTGCGCGGCATCGCGGCCGACGATGCGCACGCCGTCGATGCCCTGCACGCGCTGCTGGATGCTGCTCGCCAGGCGCGCGCCCGGCTCCGCATCGGCCGTCCAGATCGACACGCCGATGCCGCACTCGCTCAGCGCGCGGCAGACGGTGAAGGTCAGCGACTCCGGGCGGAAGACGAGGTATCCGACGCGCAGGCCGGTCCCGCCGCCCGCGCCCTCCGGCGCATCGCGCAGCGGATGCGTCACGTCCGACCCGCGCCCTTGGGCTGCACCCGGTGCGCGCCGAGCCGCAACCACTCGCTGTTGTAGGCCGGCTCCGCGCCGTCCGCGCCCAGCAGCAGGTGCGTGCCCGACGCCGCGATCAGCGCCTGTGCGGCCGCCGCGCGCCACTCGTCGACGGGCTCGAAACCGGCGCCCATCGTGCCCGCCGACTCCAGCTGCGCGCACAGCGCCAGCGCGTGGCTGCCACCCTGGCCGCCCGCCGCGCGCGCCGCGTGCTCGTCGCCTACGTCCTCGTGTTGCATCAGCGGCAGACGTTGCACCTCGCCGCCGGCCACACGCCGGAAGGCCCCCTTGCCGGTCCGCCCGTGCAAGGTCACGCCCGTGGCCGGCGCGTGCACGACACCGTAGATCGGCACCCCGTCCTCGACCAGTGCGATGTCGACCGAGAAGTCGCCACGCCCCTGCGCGAAGGCCTCCGTCCCGTCCAGCTGGTCGACCAGCCACAGGTGGTTCCAGCGCTTGCGCTGCGCATGGGGCGGTGCGTCCTGGCCGGGGTGCAACACCGGCAGCCCCGGCGTGCGCCGGTTCAGCCCGGCGGCGATCAGCTTGCAGGCCGCGCGCGCGGCCGCGGCGGCATCGGCGCGCGCCGCCACCCGCAGCGTGCGGCGCAGCGCACCGAGCGCGCCACCGGCCGCCCCGGCTCGCGACCTGGCCTCGTCGGCGACCGGCCCCGTGTAGCGCGCCAGCAGCTCGTCCCCCGCCGCCTGAGCGATCGCCACGATGTCCTCGATGTCGATCCAGCGGATCTGCGTCACGTTGGCCTTCGGGAACGGCGCGTCCGGCACCGGCCGGCCGAGGAAGGCGCACAGCTCGTCCCAGCCCTGGCCGGCGCCCAGGTCCAGCTCGAGCAGGTCGCCGGGCCGGCCGCGGAAATGCTCGCGCACCCCGGCCACGAAGCGGTCGTAACCGGCGGCGAAGCGCGGCTCGTCGAACACATTGGTGCCGTACAGATCCTCGAACAGCTTGCGGTGCGCCTCGCTCTGCGCCGCCGCGGAGCGCTCGTTGAACTGCTTGCGGCACGACTGCAGCCAGCCCGCGCGGTCGCGCACCGTCAGGATGAACTTCGAGCCCGGGAAGCGCGCGTCCAGCTCGCGGTAGAAGCTCGGGATCGGCGTATCGGTCAGCGCGTCGTGTGCCAGCACCGTGTCGAGGTCGATCGACGCCAGGTCGCCGGGCAGGTAGCGCAGCGCGCCCATGCAGTCCTTCGTCCTGTAGCCCAGTCGCTGCAGCGCCTGCGCCAGGCTCGACGTCCCGGTCTTCGACAGGCCGATACCGAAGATCTTCGACTGCATGGCTCCCGCGGTCCCCGTGCCCGTCCGGCGCCATGGCGGCAGACCGACGACGGGGCGCAGTCATTATTCACGCGCATGCTGCCGGCCGGCACGGCCGGGGGCGCGGCTTCCGTGCCCTATGCGACAGAATGGGTTTTTTCGGGCACCAGCGCGCATCCGGCGCCGCCCAGCAACCCGCCGACCATGATCCGCAAGCTGCTGCCCGCCCTCGCCGCGCTCGTCGCCCTCGCTGCGCTGCTGTGGGTCTGGCGCCCCGGGGACCTGCAGGATGCGCTGGCCGACGGCCCGTTCCGCTCGACGGCCGGGTTCCAGCCCTACCCGCTGCCGATCGCGCACACCGACCGCCTGTTCGACATCGGCGTGGTCGACGCCGACGGCGACGGCCGGCTCGACATATTCACGTCCAACCACCACTTCCGCCAGTCGCTGCTGCTGGCCGACGGCAAGGGCGGCTGGCGCGACGTCATCGGCGACTGGGGGCTGGACCAGAGCGGCGAGTTCCCGCTCGCCGAGCTCGCCTTCCTCGCGCCCAAGCCCGATGCGCCCGGCATCTATGTCTACTGGTACGGCACCAACCTCGTCGTCAAGGCGCACCAGCTGGCGCAGGCCGGGCCCTGGCGCGGGTCGATGAGCGTCTACAGCGGCGTCAAGATCACCGGCCGCGAGGGCTTCGACGCCGAGGCGCACGAGTCGCGCGAAGGCCAGGTCGTGCGCACGCGCGTCGACTTCGCCCCGAAGTCCGACGGCATGCTGGTGCTGACCCCCGGCAGCCAGGGGCTGCCGCTGGACTTCCGCTTCGAGGGCGGCGTGCAGCCGGCGCAGATCTTCGTCGGCCTCGGCAAGGTGCCGCCGAAGGCGCTCGACTTCTCGCTGGCCAACCGCGACCGGCACGGCATGGCCTGGGCCGACTTCAACGCCGACGGCGTGCTCGACGTCTTCGTCAACCGCGGCGCGCTCGGCGGCTCGCTGCGCGCCTTCCCGTCCGAGGTCACCGCCGCCGTGCGCGACGAACTGCTGCTCAGCCAGGGGCCGGGCCGCTTCGCCGACGCCGCCGCGCAGCTCGGCATCGAGAAGCAGGGCTGCTCAGGCCGGCACGCGATGTGGGTGGATTACGACGGCGACGGGCTGCTGGACCTGTTCGTCAACTGCTACGACCGCGAGAGCGTCGACGGCGACTACCCGAAGCAGCTCTACCGCCAGTCGCCCGCAGGGGTGCTGCGCAACGTCGCCGACGAGGTCGGCATCGGGCTGACCGACCAGCAGATGGCCAGCCTGCTGTGGCTGGATGTCGATGCCGATGGCGACCAGGATCTGCTCGCCTACCAGGAGGAGGGCCTGATCCTCTACCGCCACGGCGACGGTGTCTACCGGCGCGAGGTCGTCGCCCCGCGCCCACCCGGCGAAGAGCGGATCGTCGCCGTCACGCGCAGCGCGGCATGGTTCCACGACGGCAAGCTGGCGGCTGCCGACTACGACCGCGACGGCCGCATCGACGTCTTCTCCGCATCCAAGCGAGGCAACATGCTGCTCAGGAGCGAGGGCAAGGGCTTCGAGGTCGTGGATCCGACGCGCGTCGGATTGCCCGCCACCAGCACCTACGCCGCATGGGTCGATTTCGACGACGACGGCCGGCCGGACCTGCATCTGTTTCCGCAAGGCCTGTATCGCCACACCGAAGCCGGCACCTTCGAGCGCACCGGCATCCTCGAGACCCGCCCCGACCGCTTTCGCTCGGCGATCGTGAGCTGGCCGGACCTCGATGGCGACGGCCGCCGGGACCTGCTCGTCGCCCTAGACGAGAACCCCGACTTCGACCCCTGGTGGCAGTTCGGCAAGGCCGAGGCGCCGCGCTCGCGCTGGCAGGTGATGGCGCTTCGCAATGCCAGCTCGGCATCGCATCGCTGGCTGCAGGTCGATCTTCGCGGCGGCCCCGGCAACCCGCAGGGCGTGGGCGCCGTCGTCTCCGTCATCGGCGCCGACGCGGTCCAGGCGCAGCTGGTCGGCGGCGCCGAAGGCTCGTTCTTCTCGCAAGGCCACTACCGCAGCTACTTCGGACTCGGGCCGGGGCCTCGCATCGAGGCCCTGCGCGTACGCTGGCCCGATGGGATCGAACAGACCCTGCCCGCACCGTCCCCCGACCAGCGCATCGTGGTCGAGCGCCCGCGATCCCCATAGCCGGTCGACGAAGTCCGGCCCCGACCGCGGTCGACCCGCCGACAAGTCCGGCGCCTCATCTGCCCGACACGATGATCATCTCGCACACGCACCGCTTCATCTTTCTCAAGTCCACCAAGACCGCGGGCACGAGCATCGAGGCCGCGCTCTCGCAGCACTGCTCGGGCGACGATGTCGTCACCGAGCTGGGCGACTACCGCCACAACCGGGACGAGAGCGGCAACTGGGTCCATCGCGCGATGAACGCCGCCGGCTTCGACCAGGAGGAGCCGGCGCTGTCGGTTCGCGACAAGCTCGGGCCGCGGATCTGGCAGGAGTACTTCAAGTTCAGCATCGCGCGCAACCCCTGGGACCGCGCGGTCTCGTCGTTCTCCTGGCACAAGCGGCGAAGCCCCAAGCCCCGCGCCGGCCTGTTGCACAAGCTCGGTCTCGCGGGCGACGAGATCGACGCGCTTCGCCCCGCCTTCGCCGAGTTCGTCCGCGACGAGCTGAAGACCAACGACCGCTTCTACCTCATCGACGGCGAGCTCTGCGTCGACTATGTCATCCGCTACGAGCAGCTGCAGCAGGGCTACGACGAGGTTTGCAATCGCATCGGCGTCGCGAGCAGCACGCTGCCGCGCCTGAAGAGTGGCATCCGCGAGGGTGGCCGGCACTATCGCGACTACTTCGACGCCGCGACGCGCGACCTGGTGGCGCATCGTCACGCGCACGACCTGCGCCTGTTCGGCTACGTCTTCGAGGAGCGCTAGACGATGGCGGGAATCGCCGGCGCCGCGGCAGGCGGGCATCCGGCCGAACACGCCGGCCTGGTCGCCCGGATGGCGCAGCGCCTGGCCTACCACGCCGGCAGTCGCGCCGAGCATTGGCAATCTGCCGGAGAGCCTGCGGGACAGGTCGCTGTGTGCGGTGTCCGCACGAGCGAGACGGCGGACTCGCCGCGGCCCATCGTCGGCGATCGCACCGGGGTATGCCTGGTCCTGTTCGGCGAATGCGTGGGCTACGAGGACGAACGTCGCCAGCTCGAGCGCCGCGGCCATGCGTTCGGCGACGGCGCGTGCAGCGACGCGCTGTTCTGCCTGCGCCTGTACGAGGAGCACGGCCGCGACGCCTTCGCGCGGCTGAGCGGTTCGTTCTGCCTCGTCATCCACGACCCGCGCACGCGCGAGCTGCTGCTCGTCAGCGACCGCCTCGGCTCGCGCCCGCTCTTCTACGGCACGACCGCCGACGCGGCGCTGGTCTTCGCGACCCAGGTGTCCGCCGTGCTCGAGTCGGCGCAGATCGCACGCAGCCTGGACCGCGGCGCGATCCTCGAGTTCTGCGCCAACCAGCGCGTGTTCGGCACCAAGACCTATCACCAGGGGGTCGGCATCCTCCCGCCGGCGACCGTGCTGCGCTACCACGACGGCCGGGTCACGCTCGAGCCCTACTGGCAGCTCCAGTACCGGCCGCAGCCGGGTTCGATCGAGGACTACGCGGACGAACTCGCCTCCACCATGCGCCGCGCCGTGCGCCGCATCACCGACAAGGGCCGGCGCACGGCGCTGCTGCTCAGCGGCGGCCTGGACGCGCGCATGATCCTCGCCGCCTCCGAGGCCGAGCTGAGCTGCTACACCTTCGGCGACTACGAGAATTTCGAGACCGAGGTCGCGCGTCGCGTGACCGGGCTCAAGGGCAACGCGTTCCACTTCCTGCAGCGCGACCCCGACCAGTACGCCGCCATGGTCGACACCGCCGTCGAGGTCGGCAGCGGCATGCACCCGTTCAACCACGCGCACGCGCTCGGTTTCATCGACCGGATCCGCGGCGACTGCGACGCCATCACGCACGGCTACGGGACCGAGATCCTGTTTCGTGGCACCAGCCTGCCGCGCCGCAAGCGCAGACTGCTGGGGATCGACCTCGGCCCGCAGCTGGACGACGGCTTCCGCGACGCCGACCTCCCGCGCCGCCTGCTGGATCGGGGTTACTCGCTGACCGGCAAGGGCATGCTCGAGCTGCTGACGCCGGCCGCGCGCCAGACCCTGGAGGACCGGCGCGCCGCGACGACGCGCGATCTCATCGAGGCGGCGCGCGGCCACACCGCCGGGCCGCACGATGCCTTTCTGTGGCCGGACATCTACTATCGCAGCCGCTTTCCGTCCTTCGTCTTCGAGCTGTCGATGCGGCCCTTCATCGCCGAACGCAGCATCGACTTCGACAACGAGATCATCGACCTGCACCTGCGCATGCCGGTGCAGGTGCGCTGCGGCAACGCGCTGTGGCTGCGCGCGATGGAGCGCCTGGACCGTCGCGTCGCGCACGCCGTCACCGCCAACACCGGCTACTCGCCGTTCACGCCGCCGGCGCTCGTGTCGGCGCTCGACCGGGCCCGGTCGGCCATCGGCCTGCCGTCCAGGCGTGAGAGCTCGATGCGCGCCGCGCAATCGGCCTCGTCGCGGTCGGCCGATGGCCTGTCGCCGATCTCCTGGCCCAGGTTCGACAACATGATCCGCGAGAATCCGGCCATGCGGGCGATGATCGTCGAGACGCTGCACGATCCCGCGGCGCTGTCGCCCGAGATCTTCGACCCGGCCAAGGTCGACCGCCTCGTCGGCGATCATCTGGCCGGCCGCGTTCATGCCCGCGACGTCCTGTTCGCGCTGCTGACGCTGGGCCGATGGTGCAGGAAGTACGCCGCGTGAGGCGGCAGCGCGCTTCACACCACCGCGCGCATCGGACAGGCCCGGGCGTGCGCGCCCGATAGACAGTCGAGGGTTCCCGCATGCCCGTCATCTCGCCCCCCATCCTCGTCGCCATCGGCATCCTCGCCACCGCCTTCGCGCAGATCCTGCTCAAGCAGTCGGCGCAGCACGCGGTGCTGACGACGCCCTGGGTCGGCTTCGTCGGCGTCGCCGCGGCGTCCTACGCGCTGTCGTTCCTGCTCTACGCGCTGATCCTCAAGCACTATCCGCTCAACAAGGTCTACCCGGCGATGACGGTGGCGCAGATCGTGCTGATCACGCTGTACGGCCTGACCGTCGGCGAGGTGGTCGACCTGCGCCACGGCCTCGGTTTGCTGCTCGGCGTGGCGGCGATCTACCTCATCCTCGCCTAGCCCGGCCGGGCGGCAGTGGGCATCAGGGGCCGGCGACGTGAGGGTGACGGTCGTCGGCGCGGGCGTGGCGGGATGTCATGCGGCGCTGACGCTGCTCGAGCGCGGGCATGAGGTCGACCTGTGGGACGTCGGCCGCGACGACCCCGTGCCGGCACTGCCCGGCGTCGGCTTCCACGCGCTGAAGGACGAGCTGCCGCAGCCGGTCGAGCACTTCCTCGGCACCGACCTGCGCGCGCTGGTCCCACCCGTCGTGCCCGAGCTGCTGCGCTACCCGCCGTCGCGCAACTTCCTCGCTGCCGCCGACGACCCGCTGCTGGGCTTCGCGCACGACGGCTTCCACCCCTACGCGTCGCTCGCCACCGGCGGGCTGGCCAACGGCTGGGGCGCCAACGCGCTGGCCTACGACGACGACGACCTCGCCGGCTGGCCGGTCTCGTCGTCGGAGATGGACGCTGCCTACCGCACCGCCTTCGCCCGCGTGCCGGTGGCCGGCCCGGCGCACGACGACCTGTCGCCGCACCTGCGCGGTGTGCAGGTCTCGCAGCCGGCGCTGCCGCTGAGCACGGCGGACCGCATCCTGCTGGACCGCTATGCCGCGCGACGCAGTGAGCTGGCCGCGCGCGGCATCGTGATCGGCCACGCGCGCATGGCCGTCGTCACCGACCCCGCGCGGCCCGACGCCTGCGACCGCTGCGACCGCTGCCTGTGGGGCTGCCCGCGCGGCGCGATCTACAACCCCGCGCGCTCGACGCTGGCCGCCTGCGCCGCACACGCGCGCTTCCGCCACCTGCGCGGGCGGCTGGTGATCTCGCTGGCCGCACGCGACGGCCGCGTCACCGCCTTGCGCTACCTCGACATCGCCACCGACACCGTCCACGAGCAGCCCTGCGAGCTCGTCGTGCTGGCTGCCGGCGCGCTGCAGACCGGCGCCATCTTCCTGCGCACGCTGCACGCGGCGCACCCGCACCTGCCTCCGCGGTCGGCGGCGCTGATGGATACCGCCGTCGTCAAGCTGCCCTATGTCTGCCTGCGCGCCATCGGCCGCCCGGCCGACGAGCGCAGCTTCCAGTTCAACCGCCTGCTGATGGGGCTGGTCGGCCCCGGCGGCCCCGGCGACGAGACCCCGCGCTACCTGCACGCCGAGCTGCTGCACCTGACCAGCCTCGTCTACCACCCGCTGATCGAGCGCATGCCCTTCGACACCCGCACCGCCGCGCGGCTGTTCTTCGCGCTGCGCTCGGCGCTCGGCGTCGTCACGCTCTTCATGCCCGACCGCCCGGCCGACGACAACCACCAGCTACTGGCCGACACCGGCGGCCGCTGGCCGCAGGTGACGCTGCGCTATCGCGAGACGCCGCAGGCCGCGGCCGCGATCGACGCTGCCGCCGCACGCATGCGCGCCGCGCTGCGCACGCTGGGCTGCGTGCCGCGCGGCGTCGCGCGATCGCCGGCCGGTGGCGGCATCCACTACGCCGGCACGGTGCCGATGGGCGACGGCGCGCAGCGCTGCGGCGCCGACGGCCGCAGCAACGCGTTTGCCAACCTCTACATCGGCGACGGCGCGGCCTTCCCGACGCTGCCGAGCAAGTCGATCACGATGTCGCTGGCCGCGCACGCGATCCGCGTCGCCGGGGGGCTGCGCAGATGAGGGGCGATCTCTTCCCGCTGTGGCAGGTCGACCGGCAGGAGTACGCGCTGGCCTGCCGCCACCTCGGCGTCGAGCCGGTCGATGCCTTGTACGAGCGGCTGGTACGCCACCTCGCCGCCGCGCCCTTCGCCAACCCGCCGCCCACCGGGCTGGCCCGGCAGCTCGCGCGCCCGCCGCTGAGCGCGTTCCGGCTCGCGCGGCTGGACCAGGCGAGCCGCTGGTTCTTCCCCGGCCACCCGGTGCGGCATCTGCTGAACGCCGCGCTCGCGCTGCACGAGTGCCATGGCCCCAGCTACCGGGCACTGAGCCGCACCGTCACCGGCCCCGCCGTCTGGGGCGCGATGGCCGGCTGGGGGCTGCGCCACCTCGCCGGCGCGGCGGTGACGCTGCCCTGGCTCGCCATGCGCGCCGCGGCATGGCTGCTGGCGCGGCCCTTCGCGCGCGAGGCGGACTTGCGCGGACGGCAGGTGCTGATCACCGGCGTCGGCCGCGGCCTGGGGCGCGACCTGATGCTGGAGTGCCTGGAGCGCGGCGCCGCGGTCGTCGGCACCGTGCGCACGCCGGATGCCGCGCGCGCGCTCGCCGCCGAGCTGCCGGCCGCGGCGCCGCTGCGACTGCTGGCGGCGGACCTGGCCCAGCCGGGCGCGCTGGCGGCGGCGCTGCGCGGCAGCGGGGTCGATCCGCAGGCTCTGCAGATGGCGGTGCTGTGCGCCGGCACCAAGCACGCCGGGGCCGACGCGCTCGACCCCGCCACCGTTCGCGATACGGTCCAGGTCAACCTGCTGGCCGGCGTCGAACTGGCGCAGTGGTTCACGGGCGATGGCGCCGGCGGCGCGCCGGGACCGGCACCCGATCGCCGCGGCGCCGAGCCGCGGCGGCTGGTCGTCGTCTCCAGCATCGGCCG
The DNA here is from genome assembly GCA_016191995.1 of Burkholderiales bacterium. Taxonomy (GTDB): domain Bacteria; phylum Pseudomonadota; class Gammaproteobacteria; order Burkholderiales; family Burkholderiaceae_C; genus Rubrivivax. The sequence goes on from JACPVA010000031.1 coordinate 23,564, forward strand.
CTGGCACGGCATGCATGGATCGGGCGGCTACAACGCGTCCAAGGCGGCGCTGAGCATCTGGGCCGAGAGCGCCGAGATGGACCTGCAGCGCCGCGCGCCCGGCGTCTTCGGCGTCACCGTCGTCGAGCCGGGGCTGTTCGCCTCCGGCATGGTGCAGTCCGGCGGCGCGGTGCGCGGGCTGCTCGCGCCGCGCCGCCGCGTCGCCGCGGCGATCCTGGATGGCGCCGCCGCCGGCCGGCGCGCGATCCGCCCGCCATGGTGGTTCGCGGCCCTGACCTGGGGCGTGCTGCTCGGCGGGCGGCGCTTGCGTGCGTATCTGTTCGGCCGCGTCAAGCCGCCGGCGCCGCCCGCATGAACGCGCCGTGTCGTCCCCGAGCGCTCGTCCCGAAGCGCGACGCGCGCAGGGTCGTCCAGTGAGTACGCCAGAACACCCCCCGAGCGCTGATGCCGCAGCGCGCCGCGCGGAGTCTCGCGCCTTGAGCGACGCCCGCGAACCCGCCTGGCTGATCGTCAATGCCGACGACTACGGCTATTACGGCGGCGTCAGCCGCGGCATCCTCGACGCCGCCGCGCAGGGTATCGTCACCGCGACCGGCGTGCTCGCCAACGCGGCGCGCTTCGACGACGACGTGCCGGCGCTGCGCGAATGCAGCGCGCTGGACGCCGGCGTGCACCTCAACCTGACCAGCGGCGAGCCGCTCGCCGCACCGATGCGCGCGGCGCTGGCGCGCTGGGGAGGGCGCTTCCCGGGCAAGTTCGCGATCGCGCGCGCGGTCGCCACCGGCGCCGTGCCGATCGCGGCGGTGGAGTCCGAGTGGCGGGCGCAGATCGAGCGCTGCCTGCGCGCCGGGCTGGCGCTGCGCTTCCTTAACTCGCACGAGCATGTCCACATGCACCCGCGACTGTTCGGGCTGGCGCAGCGGCTATGCGCCGCGTACGGCATCGAGCACCTGCGCTTCACGGCCGCCACACCGGCGCCGGCGCGGACCGCCGCGGCGCGCGGCGCCGGTGCGCGGCTGCGCGGCGCGATCGTCGGTGTGCTGGCGGCGGCCGCGCGGGCCAGGCTGGACCGGCCGGTGGCGCGCTTCCTCGGCCTGGAGTGCAGCGGGCGCCTGGGCCGCGCCGACCTGGACGCGATCGCCGCCGGGTTGCAGCCGGGCGAGGTGTACGAGCTGATGTGCCACCCGGGCCGGCCGGCGCCGGGCGATGTCGACGACGCCAGGCTGCTGGGGTATCACGACTGGCAGGGCGAATTCGCGGCGCTGACGGCGCCGGGATTGCGCGATCGGCTGGCCGCGGCCGGGGTGCAGCTGATCGGTTACCGCGAGCTCGAGGTCGCGGGCGGGCGGCTCGTCGTGCGCGCCCCGGGTGACGCCGCGACAACAAACTGAAATTGGCGCACGCCGCCCTGGACCCAGAGCCCCTCCCCCATCCCGCCCTGTCCCTGTCGATGATTCGTGCACTCGTTCGGCGTTGGCGCCGATTCGACGCATCGAACGCGCAGCACCTGCCTAGAATCCCGCCGCCGTACGCCCTGCCTACGGCTTGGGCCGGATCGAGCGATTCGCTCCCCGACCTTCCACTTGACCTCCCCGGCGCCTTCCAGTGAATAGACGCGACCCGCTCTGGCTCCTCCTCGCCTTCGTCCTGGGCTTGGCCGGCCTTGCTTTGGTGGGTGCCGTAACCTTCCGCACGATGTCGGCGGCCGGCGAGATCGGCCTGGGGAAGCGCCAGTGGCTGCTGGCCGGTGCTGGCGTGCTGGCCTGGGGCATCGGCGCCTTCGTGCTCCAAGGGCGCAGCCAGTCGCTGCTGATCGCGCGAGCCGCGCATGGGCTGCTGCTGACGCTGGGGGCTGGGCTGATCGCAGCGCTGCTGCTGCTGATGGCCCATCGCTCAGCCGCGCTCGGGGCCGCGCGCGACGAGGCACAACAGCGGACGGTCTACCTGGGCAGCCGCTTGAACGCGGTCCAGTCGCTCGCGATCCACGCGCGCCGCTCTGCGCTCGGCTGTATGCCCGGGACGACCCAGCCGACGCGGCCGATCGAGCTGAAGCCGGTCGCGACCGGCTTGTCGATGCCGGTATACGTGACGCACGCCAACGACGGCAGCGGTCGCCTGTTCGTGGTCGAGAAAGCCGGCACCATCCGCGTGGTCAGGAACGGTTCGATTCTCGAAACACCGTATCTCGATCTGCGCAGCCAGGTCCTGTCGGAGGCGTCGCAGCCACCCGGGCACCAGGAGCAGGGGCTGTTGAGCGTCGCCTTCCACCCCGACTTCGCGCGCAACGGACGCCTGTTCGTCAACTACACGTCGCAGCCAGGCGGCAAGACGATCGTCGCCGAGTACAAGGCGGACCCCGCGGCCGATGTCGCCGATGCCACGAGTGCCAGGACGCTCCTCGAACAGGGCCGCCCCGAGCCTTTCCACAACGGCGGCCTGATGAAGTTCGGCCCCGATGGATTCCTCTACATCGGCATGGGCGACGGCGGCCGGTTCCAGGCCGGGCAGGACCTGTCGACGCTGCTGGGCAAGCTGCTGCGTATCGACGTCGACGCCGGCCAGCCTTACGCCATCCCGCGCGACAACCCCTTCGTCGGCCAGGCGGGGGCCAAGGGCGAGGTCTACGCGCTCGGCATGCGCAATCCCTGGCGCTTCAGTTTCGATCGCTGCGATGCAAGCCTCTTCCTGGGCGACGTCGGCGCCCGATCGTGGGAGGAGGTCAGCCTCATCGTCCCTGGCGGCAACTACGGCTGGGCAAGGATGGAAGGGATGCACTGCAACCCCAAGCCCCTGTGCGACATGAGCGGACTGGTCAAGCCGATCGCCGAGTACGGCCACCTGGACCTGGACGAACAGGGCGGCCAATCGGTCACCGGCGGCCACGTCTACCGCGGCACGCAGGCGCCCGAACTGCGCGGCCACTACCTCTTTGCCGACTTCTTCACGACCCGGATCTGGACGCTTTACCAGTCTCGCGACGACGCCTACACGTGGAAGCGCGTCGAACTGCTGAAGGCTGGATTCCCGGTCAGCTCCTTCGGCGAAGGCCCGGACGGGGAGCTTTATGTCGTGGACTACTCGGGCGGAATTCACCTGTTGACCCAGGCGGCCCAGTAACCGCAACGTCGCCATCCTTCGAAGACGCCTTCCGTTGGGGGGTGGTCCTCGGCTGCCTGGGCGCATCCGGCGCCATCGGCGTCGAGGCATCGGGCTCAGCTCGAGTATGAGAGCATTCGACGCAGTGGGGCAGTGCGCTTGCGGCCAGAGCCTTGACCCCCAACCCCGCCACGGGCGCCCGCATGCAGGAGCTGGATCGCATCACCCACCGCCCCGATGTCATGGGGGGCAAGGCCTGCGTACGCGGCATGCGCGTGACTGTCGGCACCATCGTCGGCCAGGTCGGCGCGGGACGAACGATCGAGCAGCTGCTGCAGGCCTACCCCTACCTCGAGCGCGAGGACATCCTGCAGGCGCTGCGCTACGCCGCGTGGCGGGCCGAAGAGCGCGAGGTGCAGCTGGCCGCCCCATGAGGCTGCTCGTCGACATGAACCTCGCGACTCGCCGGGCGAAGTGGTTGCAGGCCACAGGCCGCCGCTGTCAACGCCGGCCGGAAAGCCAAGCGTGGTGCAGGCGCCGCGTTGCGGATCCCCCTTTGGCGCGAATCCGTCATCAGGCCGAGCTCGCGTCCCGGAACGCCCGCAGGACGGAGTTGATGCGGGTCTGGTAGCCCGGGCCCTGCGCCTTGAACCATTCGAGCACATCCTGGTCGATGCGCAGCGAGATGAGCTCCTTGTTCGGCACCGGCTGCAGGCCCCGCCGGACGATCCCCTTGACGACGTGCATCGGATCGAACTCCGGATGATCGGCGGTCGGCCGGCCCTTGTTCGAGGCACTCATCAGGCGTGACCAGTCAGTCCCCGACTTCGCTGAAGTAGCGGCGCGCTTCGCGGGGGGTCGCTTTGCGGAAGGAGATGATGCGGATTTCATCTTCGGTCTCGGTGTGGACGATCGACACCGGCACGCCGGCCAGGAGCCCCAGCGTCACGAAGCGCTGCTCGCCATAGGCGAACCGATCATCCTCGTAGGTAAACGTGAGGCCCTCGAAGACGCTCGCAGCGTCCACGAAGTCCAGGCCATGCGCCTCGAGGTTGAGGACACGCTTGCGCGCGGACCAGGCGAAGCGCATTTACACATTGTAGCTACGCAAGTAGAAGACGCAAGGCACGGCGACTTTCGCGGCGCGCGCGCCGCGGGTCCGCGCCGGGGGTCAGGTCACGCGTTCCGTATTCCGGAACGCGTGACCTGACCCCTTCGACATGAGGCCGGATTCACGGATTGGGCCGCCCGCGACGCAGGGCCGCCGCGGCACCGTCGCGGTTTGCGTGTAGCCTTCGCGCGCCCTGCCCGCAACCGCGTCCATGGACCCGCGCCAACCCCCCCTCGTCAGCGTCGTCGTGCCCGCGCACAACGAGGCGCAGGGCATCGCGAAGGCCACCGACGTCATCGGCGGCGTGCTCGACGGCTGCGGCGTGCGCTGGGAGATCGTCGTCGTCGACGACGGCAGCCGCGACGGCACCTTCGACCGCGTGGCGGAGATCGCCCGCCGCGACCCGCGCATCAAGGGCATCCGCTTCTCGCGCAACTTCGGCAAGGAGGCCGCGCTGCTGGCCGGCCTGGCGCACGCCCGCGGCGACGCCGTCGTCACCATCGACGCCGACCTGCAGCACCCGCCGGCGCTGATCCCGCAGATGATCGAGCACTGGCGCGGCGGCGCCAAGGTGGTCGATGCCGTCAAGCGCAGCCGCGATACCGACGGCGTGCTGGTGCGGCTGCGCGCGCGCGTCTTCAATGCGCTGCTGACGCGGCTGGGCGGCATCCGGGTCGAGAATTCGTCGGACTTCAAGCTGCTGGACCGCACCGTCGTCGACGCCATCGCGCGGCTGCTGCCCGAGCGCCGGCGCTTCTACCGCGGGCTGACCGAGTGGGTCGGCTACCGGCGCGTCAGCCTGCCGTTCGACGTCGCCGAGCGCCATGCCGGCGAAGGCAAGTGGACGCTGTGGAAGCTGGTCGAGCTGGCGCTGACGGCCACCATCTCCTTCACCAGCGCGCCGCTGCGCATCGTCACCGTGCTGGGCTTCTTCACGCTCGCGTTCGGCTTCGTCGTCGGCGCCGAGGCGATCGTCGGCTGGGCGCGCGGCCGCGCCGTGTCGGGCTTCACGACCACCATCGCCACGCTGCTGATCATCGGCAGCGCGATCATGATCAGCCTGGGCATCATCGGCGAGTACATCGCCAAGATCTACGACGAGATCAAGGCGCGGCCGGCCTACCTGGTCGACGGCCAGGTCGGGATCGAGCCCGCGCCGCAGGCCCGCGCGGCCGTGTCCGCACCGGAGCCCGCGGTCACACTGCCGGCAGCGCCGATGCCGCCTGCCGCAGCGGCAGCGCAAGCTCGGGACCTGCGGGTCGGGTAAGGCCGTGCGCGATGCGTCTTCCGCATCCCTCGAGGCGCGGCTCGCCGCCCGCTGGGCGCGCATAGCCCGCGCCAGCAAGATCGGCTTCCTCGTCGCGGTCTGCACGAGCCTGCTCGCGTTCGGCTTCGAGATGACGAACCTGACGCTGCACCACGACGACCTGAACCATCTGTTCGTCGGCAAGCCGCTGGTGGGCTGGTACCTGGGCCGCTTCGTGCACGCGTGGCTGTTCTGGTACGGGCAGCAGGGGCTGTTCCTGCCGTTCCTGGACATGACCGTCGGCATCGCGCTGATGGCCGTCTACGGCGTGCTGGTGGCGCGGTTCTGGGGCGCGCAGCGCACGCTGGACGTGGCCCTGGTCGCCGCCATCGTCTGCGTCTTCCCCTACATGGCGCATGTGTACCAGTACAACTCGGTCATGATCGCCTACCCGCTGGCGCACCTGCTGGCCGCCACGGGCGTGGTGCTGGCCGCGCGCGCGCGGCCGCTGCCGGTGCTGGCCGGCGCGCTGCTGCTCTTCGTCGCCTTCTCGACCTACCAGGCGGTGCTGGCGAATGCGGTCACGCTGGGGCTGGTGTGGCTGCTGATGCGCGCGGTCTTCCCCGCTGACGCGGCCGTCGCCGGCGCACCTGCGCCCGGCACGCCCGCAAGCGGCGCCGCCACAGCGGGCGCGCGCTCCGCCCCCTGGGCCGCCGCCGCGATGCTGCTGGCGGTGGGCCTGGGCGGCGTGCTGCACGTGCTGGCGGTGTGGTCGCTGGACGTGCCGATGGACGCCGCGCAAGGCGCCGACGAGGCCTTCAGCCTGCACAGCCGGCTGGAGCACGGCCTTCAGCTCGGGCGTGCGCTGGCCGCCGTGGTGCAGGAGTCGCGCGCCTTCTTCGTCTGGCCCGAGGCCTACCTCCCGCAACCGCTGAAGGCGTTGCACGCGCTGCTCGTCGCCGCCGCCGCGCTGGCCTGCCTGATCGTGCCGCGCGGCGTCAAGGCCAAGACGGTGGCGCTGGTGCTGCTGGGGCTGGCGCTGCTGGCGCCGCGCACGCTGCAGCTGATGCACCCGGGCGGCACCTTCCACAAGCTCACGCTGACCGCCTATGCGCTGGTGATCGCCGGCGCGGCGCTGCTCGTCGCGCGGTCGGCCGGCCGCGCGCTGCGCAGCGGGGTGCTGGCAGCCGGCGCGCTGCTGCTGGCCGGCTACATCGTCCAGTGCAACTGGGTCTCGACCGTCAACCTGCTGAACACGCAGGCGCACATCGCCACGGTGACGCAGGTGCTGGCGCGCGTGCGTGCGCTGCCGGCAGGCGGCTGGGACGGCCGCACGATCGCCGTCGTCGGCCGCTACGACATGGCGGGCGACTTCCCCTACCACGGCGCGACCGGCGTGGCCAGCGAGTACCTGGGCGCGCGCCACATGGCCTTCATCGCGCGGCTGCTGCGCGACGAGGCGCGGTTCGTCGAGCCCGAGGCCGCAGCGCCGGGCGTGGCCGCATTCGCCGCCGGCCGGCCGGCGTGGCCGCACCCGGACAGCGTGGGAATCGTCGACGGCGTCGGCGTCGTCGTGCTGGCGCGCATGCCGGCCACGCAGGCCGACGATCGGCAGGTGCGGTGACCGCAGATGCAGACCTTCGAGAGAAAGTGCTCGCACCACCGAACGACGAGAGATGCATCACGCACGCGTCGCCGACTTCCCGAGATTCGTACGGCGGTAGGGCCGCCCGACAAGGACGGCTCGCCAGAGTCGATCCTCTCCCGGTTGCGCGCGTAGACCGCATCCCCTGGAGGTAGCCATGGATGCCAGCCTTGTCAGCCATGACCCCGACGTCATGAGTGGAGCGGTCTGCTTCACGGGCACCCGCGTGCCCGTGAAGCACCTGTTCGATTACCTGGAAGGAAGCTCGACGCTCGAGGACTTCCTGGAGGACTTCCCCTCCGTCTCGCGCGACCGCGCGGTCGCCGTCCTGGAGGCGGCTCACGCGCTCCTTGCTGCCGATGCGTCTGCCGCTTGACGACTCGGCCCCGGCCAGGCTGCCACGCTCGCTGCCTGAGCACGCCGCTCCGCCCGAAGCGCTCGACCTTGTCAATACTGATGCCTGACCCGATGGCCTCTGAGTCGAAAGGCCCTGCCGCCGAAGCTTGCCACCATGCTCGGGCTCGAACTGGAGCAACGACGTTGGCAGCCATGCCGCAGGTCGAGCACGCCCCCCCACTGTCGTCGATTCCCCCCCTCCTGCCTGGCGCCCCTGGCGCACTCGAGGGCACCGCTACATCCCCTATCGACGTGGCGGATCTGTTCGCCCAAGCCGCGCGCCTGGCCTCCGGCAACGACACAGTCGTCGCCCTGCACACCATGCGGCGCGTTCACCTGCCCCTGGACGCCGGCGCCGAAGCCCTGGTCGACACCTTCCCGCCGCACCCCGGCGCAGCCTGCGCCTTCGTGCGGCTGCCCGCCGGCCCGGCGCGCAGCGTGCGGCTGGCGTTCGACGGCGCCGACGAGGCGCTGCCCTGCGCCGCCGGCGGCTGGCTTCTGCGCGAGGCCGGCGCCGGGCGCGGGCACGCGTGCTACTGGCTCCCTCAGCCCCCGTCGCTGCGCAGGCTCGACGCGAACGGCCGCATCCTGTGGCAGCAGGCGATGCCAATGCCGGACCTGCGCGCCGGCGATGCGGGCGCGGTGCTGGCGCTGGACGTGGCGGCCGACGCCCTCCTGGACCTGACGGTCTGGCGGCTCGACGCGCCAGATTCGCTGGACGCCCTCGACGCCCTCGACGCCCTCGATGCCCTCGACGCCCCGCTGGCCCTGGAGCGCCAGCGCTGGTTTCTGCGCAGCTCGCACGCCACGCTCGACAGGCTGGCCGGCGTCTACGAGTGCCTGGTGCACGGCTGGGTCTACGACATCCGCTTCGCGCGCCGGCCGCGCTTCCCCGGCCGCACCTGGCGCATCTGCTCGGAGAACGAGGCCTACTCGCTGTACATGCTCCTCAACGGCCTGGAGCGCGCCTCCGGCCGGGCGCTGTACACGCTGATCAAGCGCCAGATCGTCGGCTCGCTCGTCGCGCGCCAGGCGGGCGACGGCGGCTGGCACCACGGCGAGTGGACCGACCTGATGGAGAGCCACTTCCGGCTGCACGCCGCCGGCGTGCTGGTGCTGGAGGCGGCGTTCGAGGAGGCGCCCGACCCCGCCGTGGGCCGCGCGCTGGACGCCGCCGCCGCCTTCCTGGGCCGCGCCACCGACCGCACCGACATCGGCACCTGGTTCCTGCACGACGCGCTGGAGCAAAGCGTCGAGCGCGCCACCGCCGAGGGCGCGCCCGTGTGGGAGCCCACGCGCATGCTCGGCGCGTCGCCCACCAACAAGCTGATCCTCAACTCGCACCTGGACGGCATCGTCACGCTGGACCGCCACCGCGAGCTGACGGGCGACCAGCGCCACGCCGCCACGCTCGAGTCGGCGCGGGCGGCAGCGCTGGCGGTGCTGGGCGCGCGGCCGGCCGAGTGGATGTACCGCCCGGCCTACCGCGCGCTGGCGCTGACGCTGCTGCCCGCCGAGCGCGTGCAGGCGCTGTCGCTGCCGGCCAGGGCCGTCAGGCGCCTCGTCCCCCGCTACCTGGTGCCCAACCTGTACCGGCTCAAGTGGCGCTACCCGCGGCTGGTCATGCCCGGCGGCCTGATCGACCGCCACCTGGCGCCCAAGCACTACGGCACGACCTACCACCCGGTCAACCTGATGGACGTGGTCCGGCTGATGCGGCGCTTCCCGTGCGACGAGCTGCGCCGCATCGTCGACGATGCCGTCGACGCGGTGACGCGCACCGGGCTGCTCGAGTTCTGGGTGCAGACCCGGCGCAAGCAGCCGATCGGCTACTGGGTCGAGGCGATCTACCAGCTCTGCACGCTGGACCCGGCGCCCGCGTACCGCGCCCACCTGGCGCGCGCGATGCTGGCCGCCGAGTCGCTGGGCTTCGGGCTGCCGCCGACGCTGCTCGGCGCCGACCCCGAGGTGACGCCGCACGCGGCGCAGCGCCCCTGCCCGTCGCCGCGCGACCCCAGGCTGCGCGTGGCCAACCTGGGGCGCGGGGAGCGCAGCGAGATCGTCGTCGTCAACACGGGAGATGAGGCGGTGGGGCTGGAATGGGACGGCGCCGCGCCCGCCATCGTGCGCTGGGTATCGTCCGATGCCGGCGCCGATGGCTCGGGGCCTGCAACGCCGGCCAGCATCCACCCCCGCGGGTGGGCATGGGGTATCGGCGGGGCGCCAGACCCGGCCTGACGCGAGCTGCGGCGCGAGGCCGGGCGGATGAGCCTGGTGGCAAATGCGCCGCGATGTAGCGTCTAGAGAGGAGAAGGACTGGAGGTCCGGCGGCGACGCCGCGGACTTCGGGGGTTTCGATTGAAGACCCTCGAGGCCCTTCCCGCACTCAGGCGGTTTGCGCTTGTTGCGCGAGGCACACCTGCTCCGGAGTGACGGCGACGACCCTCAGGTTCTCGTCCTGATCGGGCTCGAAGTCGACGTCCATCGAGCCGTCCGCGTAGAGCTCGATCACCGTGCCAAGCACTCCCGCGCGCACGCCATGCGGCAGATCCGCAACCGCAGCCACCGCGTCAAACAGCTTGAACGTCATCCTTTGCCCCTCAGAACAATGGCCGTCGTGAGTTGCGGCACGCCACCCGGTTCACGCACGATCCAGCCAGTGCGCACAGTAGCACGTCCCCTAGGGCCTGTCACCTCAATGTCCGCCTGAAACTTCTCGCCATGCGGATCCGTGCCGCGGTTCACCGCCGGCACCAGCGGCAGGCCGCTGCGGATCGCCTCCTCGAGCAGGTGCCGGTTTTCGACCGTGACGCCCAAGACGGAGGCGAACAGGCGCGCCTTGTGCCCGCCCACATCGTGCGCCGGGTTGAGGACGTAGCCGGCGATCTTGGCGTCTGGGATCACGGCGTCCTCCGCTCTCGGCACTGCTTGCGGATGTGGCACCATGCGCAGATTCTCCCCCAGCCACACCGTCCAATACCCATCTGGCGCCCCCATCTTCACCGTACCCAGCGAGTCGGCCCACTTCAGTACGACCGCATCGATGCCGACACCGTGGAGACAACATGATGGACATCCGGCCGATCCGCACCGAGGCCGACTACCGTGCCGCGCTCGCCGAGGTGGCACCGCTGTTCGACCGCGAGCCAGAGCCCGGCACACCGCAGGGCGACCGCTTCGACGTCCTGGTCACGCTCATCGAGACCTACGAGCGCCAGCACTTCCCGATCGCCGCGCCGGACCCCATCGAGGCCATCCGCTTTCGCATGGAGCAGCAAGGCACGACCCTCGCAGATTGACGCAACGTACGTTAATGCGTACCATCAAGCTTCCTCGATCAGGAAAGCCGAGATGACCACCCTCACTGCGAGCCAGGCACGCGCCAACCTGTATCGGCTCATCGACCAGGCCGCCGAGTCACATCAGCCAATTCATATCGCCGGAAAGCGAACAAGTGCGGTCCTGCTTTCAAGCGAAGATTGGGAAGCAATTCAAGAAACGCTATACCTCCTTTCCATCCCCGGCATGCGGGAATCTATCAAGGAGGGCATGGCTGAGCCCCTTGGCAAGACTGCCAAGGAGCTTGAATGGTGAGTTGGCAGGTTGTTTATTCGAAACACGCGCAGAAGGACGCAAGGAAACTGGCGGCTGCCGACCTGAAGGCCAAGGCATTGGAACTCCTGGCCGTTCTTGCTGCCGACCCGTTTCAAGACCCACCGCCGTACGAGAAGCTCGTGGGCGATCTGGCTGGCGCGTATTCACGACGCATCAACATTCAGCATCGTCTGGTTTACCAAGTCTTCCCAGAGGAGCGGGTGGTTCGCGTGCTGCGTATGTGGACACACTATGAGTAAGGGTCCTTGCGATATTACAGTGGGTCCCTGATTAACTGCCCAGCCGTGGACGCATGGGATCTTGACCGCCCTGGATCGGTTGACGGGATTCCTCGGTGGCGACTGCTCCGCGGCGGGCATCGAAGACGCGGCAGCCCACTTCGACGTCAGCGAGCGCACGGTGGAGGCGCTGCTGGCCAACAGCGGCGCGATCCCCGCCTCATGGGTGTCCGACTACACGCAGACCCGGCCGCCGTACTCGATGGGGGCCTGATCGCGGACGGTCGGAGTATCTGCCTCGCCGCGACTCGAGACCTTCGAATCCCGCCGCAGGCGCTGTCGAAGGCCGGGCGGGCGCCTTGTTCTGGATGACCTCCAGGGCCCGGATTCGGGTTCGCCGGACGCGCGAGCCGCTGAGGAAGAGTCGCCCATCGGCAGTGGCCAAGGTCGTTCCCGAGCGCCCGCACCTACGGCAAGGTCTCCTGCGCGAACACCTACTTCTCCCCCGGCCGCCCCCGACAGGCCACCAGATGGTCCGGCGGCTCGGGCGCCAGTTGGCGGGCGACGGGCAGGTACCTGGCGTCCAGGTAGGCCGCCATCCAGAACAGGGCGCGCGCACCGGCCGGGTCCCACGGGCCCGAGAAGCCGGGCACGCCGGCCGCGGCACGCCTGCGGTCGAAGGCCCCTTGCGGCGGGTCGAACTCGCGGTGCGTCCGCTCGCCACGGACGTAGGGCAGCAGCCAGTCGAGCGCAGCGTTAAGGCGCTGCGCCACGTCCGGGTCGCGCTCGGGCGCGTGCGGGCCGGCCGAGGCCAGCAGCAGGCCGGTGGCGACCAACGGCTCGAGCGTGTAGACCGCATAGTGGACGGCGTTGCGCTTGCGGAAGTCGAAGGTCGTCCCGTCGGGCGCGATGGCGCGCAGCACCTGCTCCCGGAGGTACCGGTGCACGTCGGCCAGAGCCTGGGCATCGTCGAGCGCCAGCGCGATCGACGCGGCGATGTGGATACGATGGCTGCGCCAGTTGTCGATCATCTTGCTCTTGCGCAGCCTGGCCATGTGCCCGCGCTGGATGCCTTGGAGCCAAACGTCGATGACAACGCGGTCGCCACCGTCGAGTTCGCCGCGCAGAAGGGCGTAGCCCTCGACCAGCGTCGGCAGTTGCGCCTCGTCGATCGGGTTGGCTTCCGTCCGATAGGTCCGGGCCCAGGCGAGCAGCAGGTCGCGCGCGGCGCGCACGAAGCGCGCATCGCCGCCCAGGCGCCACGCGTGCGCGAGCAATCGCACCTTGTCGAAGTCGCGCTTCGCCTCCCGGCTGCGGATCGCCGTCAGCGAGCTGGGTAGGCGGCCTTCGGTCTGCAGCCTCGGCACCGGCTGCGGCCTGGACCTGGCCGCCTCCGAGGCATCGCGGGCGATGCGCGCGACTAGTTCAGGCCCGGCTTGCCCAAAGCCTTGGCACCACGGTGCACCATAGGCCGTGTCGTGCGGCGCCAACTGAATCAGGAGCGCCAGTCCCACAAACAGACTCCCGGCGGAGATCGAGGGCGACTGGGGGTTCATCGGCATCGAGCGCGCGCCCCCATGGCCAGAAGGAGCCGTGAGAGCGTCTGCAGCCCAGTATAGGGATCGCGAGCCGCGCTGCTGGGGCGTGCCCGACCGCAGCCCCCCCCCGCGCCGACAAGCGCCTCAGCCGGCCCGGCGCGGCCCGCGCCCGCTGCCATGCCCAGCGGAAAACATCCCCACGTTCGAGGGGTGCGCCCCCGTGCAGCATTGCGCGCGATCGGTGGCACAGCGCACGAATCCCGCACGACGATGCTCGCGGCGGCGGGGGCGCCGCGTCAATAATGACCGGCCCAAAGCTTGCCACCCGGCCGCGCGGCCCAATGGCAAGTCCGACGCCATAGCGCCAGGCGATCCCAGGCCGGGCCGTCAAACGCCACGCATCATCACCCCATGTCGGACCAAGTCACCGTCTACACCCCCGACTCCGCACTCGCATCGCCGCGCAAGATGGTGGTGGACATGTTCCGCGACCTGCTGCGCGGCCGAGAGATGGCGTGGCGGCTGGCGGTGCGCGACATCCAGGCGCAGTACCGGCAGGCGCTGCTGGGCATCGTCTGGGCCTTCATCGGCCCTCTGGCGACCACGATCACGTGGGTGTTCCTGAGTAGCTCGGGCGTCGTCGCCGTCGGCAAGACGGACGTGCCCTACCCGGTCTACGTGCTCACCGGCACGCTGCTGTGGTCCATCCTGAGCGACTCGATCAACGGGGTGCTGACGCAGACCAGCAGCGCGCGCGCGCTGCTGGCCAAGCTCAACTTCCCGCGCGAGGCGCTGCTGCTGGCCGGGATCTACAAGCAGCTCTTCCACACCGGCATCAAGGTGGTGCTGCTGCTGCTGGCCCTGCTGTGGGTGGGCGTGACCCCGGGCTGGAGCCTGCTGCTGTTCCCGCTCGGGGTGGCGTCGCTGCTGCTGGTGGGCACGGCAATCGGGCTAATGGTCACGCCGGTCGGGATGCTCTACACCGACGTCCAGCGCATCGTGCCCTTCCTTATGAATTTCATGATGTACCTGACGCCGGTGGTCTTCCCGATGCCCAAGGAGGGTTGGGTGGCCACGCTGTACCAGGTCAACCCCTTCACGCCGCTGGTGGACACGGCGCGGAGCTGGTTCACCAGCATGCCGGCCGAGATGCTGGGCTACTTCCTGATCGTCAACGCCGTGGCGGCCTGCATGCTGCTGGTGTTCTGGGCCGCGTGGCGGCTGGCGATGCCGATCATCATCGAGCGCATGAGCGCGTGAGCCACCGATGAGCGACGAAGCACTGATCAAGGTCGAGGGGCTGTCCAAGAAGTTCTGCCGCAGCCTGAAGCGGTCGCTGTGGTACGGCATGCAGGACCTGGGCAACGAGCTGGTCGGGCGCCGTCACGGCGGCAACGGTGATCTGCGCCCGGACGAATTCTGGGCCGTACGCGACGTTAGCTTCGAGCTGCGCCGCGGCGAGTGCCTGGGCCTGATCGGCCACAACGGTGCCGGCAAGACGACGCTGCTGCGCATGCTCAACGGCCTGATCAAGCCCGACGCCGGCCGCATCGAGATGCGCGGGCGCGTCGGCGCACTGATCGCGCTGGGCGCGGGCTTCAACCCCATCCTGACCGGGCGCGAGAACATCTACACCAACGCGTCGGTGTTGGGCATTCCCAGGCAGCACGTCGACGCCAAGCTCGACGAGATCATCGCCTTTGCCGAGATCGGCGAGTTCATCGACATGCCGGTGCGGAATTACAGCTCGGGCATGAGCGTTCGGCTGGGGTTCGCCGTCGCAGCCGTCCTGATCGAGCCCGACATCCTGTTTCTGGACGAGGTTCTAGCGGTCGGCGATATTGGATTCGTCGTCAAGTGCCTGAACACGGTCCGGCGAATTACCAGCAACGCCGCTGTAGTCTTCGTATCGCACAACATGCAGCATGTTTCATCTTTCTGTACTCGCGTGCTGGTCATGGACCATGGCAAGACGATGCTGAACACCCCGATGACTTCTGAAGGCATTGATAAGTATTACGGGCTCGTGAAGAGCCAGATTCAGGTTTCCGGCGACGGCGGCTCAAAGGTTCTCGATCTGACACTTTGGATTTCAGATCGTCAGCTGGATGGGTCCGAGCCGGTCGTCGAGCAGGGAGAACACTTGCGCGCGATTCTCGAAGTTGTAGTCGACAGCGGGCGTAGGGTCTACCCCGTCCTCAGCATCCATGACGAGTCGTTGGCCCCCATCATCTACATGGATCTAACAGATGGAGCCGGATCCCAAATCTTGCTCGGAAGCGGCAAACATACCCTTGGTTTCCAAATCGGAAAGACGGACCTTAATGCAGGAAAATACTCATTCATTATCTCGCTTCGAGATCAAGATACTGGCGAGATTTTGGCACGAATTCAGGGTATTAGACCCTTCCGGGTGAATGCGGATCGCATCCATTGGGGCAAGATAGTTCGACGCTCTATCGTTGAAGTTCGATCGCACGATACCGAAAAGGCGAAGGCCGAGCCGGTCTCTGCATCAGCTTGAGTCAGCGCATATTGAACCCATGGATGCGCATGATTCGATTCATCGAAATATCTATTCCGTAGAATGAAACTTAGGTTGATATATCACCGCCTTCCGGCAGTTGCGACCCGGATAGAGACCTTGTGATGCCACGGCAACGCATAGGGTCTTGGACTCGAAATTTGCCGATCGGACTGCAGTTCATACTCCTAAGGCCGGCGATCGATCGATTGATTGACTCTGTCAAGAGCGACGGCTTGACGTACTTGACACGCAAGAAGCTGCGTTCGATTGCCCAGGCTTGTCTCTCAGCGCACAGATTAGGTGTGGGCGGCAGATTCGTTGAGGCTGGCTGCGCACTCGGTGGCTCGACGGTGGTGATCGCGAACTTGCTGCCGCGGCAGTCAGATCTCTACGTGTACGATACCTTTGCCGGGAGGCCGCCCCCCACCGAGAGGGATTCAGCCGATGTGCACGAACGCTACAAGATCATTAGCAGCGGCAAGTCGATCGGCATCAACGGATCTACATATTACGGCTACCGATATGATTTATTCGAAAGCGTAACCAAGACGATCTCGACGCGGGTGCCAGAATGGCAGTCGCGGCGAGTTCATCTCGTCAAAGGCCTAGTTCAGGACACACTTCCCGACGACCAGAGTGTTGCTTTCGCCCACGTCGATGTCGATTGGTATGACCCTGTTGCAGTCTGTACTCGCAGAATATTTCCGCAGCTTGTTGTTGGCGGCTCCATTATTTTCGACGACTATCTTGATTACGCGTCCTGCAAGAACGCCGTGGACGAGTATTTCTCGCAATTCAATGACAAAGTGTGCATCGACACTTCAGCCGGCTCTTGTAGAGTGACAAAGTTGCGAGAATAGTGCCGCGTTCAAATTCAAGCGAACGCTTGAAATCCCACTTGATTGCACTCCCTGCAAGTCGAAATATCAGACATACGGTGACTGCTGCTCAAACCATTTCGCCTGATCAGTCACGCAGCGCAGCTCTGTCGTTTCTGCGGAGGCAGGTCTCTGAAGTCCTCGATCCACTGATCCCGTCACGCTCCGACGTTGCGTTAGTCGACTATCCGCATTATTCCAACGTTGGCGATAGCGCAATCTATCTTGGGGAATTGGCTTACTTGCGTGCGCGGGGCTGCACGATTAAGTATGTCGATAGCCATCGAACGCATGATATTCGGGCCCTAAGAAATGCGGTCTCGCACGGAATCATCTTGATTAATGGCGGAGGGAATTTTGGCGACATCTATCCGCTTCATCAACGCTTCAGAGAGTCGTTGCTGGGCAACTTTGCTGGAACGCGAATAATCCAGCTGCCGCAGTCAGTGCATTTCGATAGCTCGGCAGCATGGGAAGCCTCTCGCTCGGTCTTCTCATCGCATTCGGATTTCCACATGGTTGTTCGGGATAAGGCCAGTTTCGATCTTGTCCGATCCGGCTATGAGGCATCGGCATATCTCTGCCCGGACATGGCGTTTATGGTCGACCTGCCACAGTGGGTCCCCGCTTTGGCCAATGTAGATCAGTTAGTGCTTTCACGAACGGATGGCGAGAAAGCCAGCGCAGAGTTGACGTCAGTCTTAAGTGGCCAGAACTTGCTCGTGTGTGACTGGCTCGGCGAGTCACGCCTGCGAGAAGATCGGCTTTTCAAGTGGGCAACGCGCGCAAGGAAATCGAACAACTCCCGCTGGCCGCAATGGTCTCTAGCGCTGGCAATTCGATTGGCGGCGGATCGAATGGCCAAGCAGCGGTTGAACAGAGGACTTG
Source organism: Burkholderiales bacterium (assembly GCA_016191995.1). GTDB lineage: Bacteria > Pseudomonadota > Gammaproteobacteria > Burkholderiales > Burkholderiaceae_C > Rubrivivax. Next base: position 40,722 of record JACPVA010000031.1, read on the forward strand.
AGCTGATCCAAGGTGGCCGCAGCTTGGTAACCGACCGCCTGCATGCCGTCATCCTTGGCTGGATGAGCGGGATGCAGGTCTACTATGCCGACAATCGATATCGCAAGTTGGGCAACGTCTTAGACACCTGGCTACCAAACCGGGACGATCTGTCGGCCCATGAGACGCTCGATGCAGCACTTGCCGCGGCTCGCGCGGCCTCCGGCGCGTTCGCTGCCAACGGCGCTTAGCGGGCGTCAGTCCTCGTTGACAAGCGATGCGCGCGTCCACTGCCGGGGCAAGTGATGGATGAGTCGGTATTTGTTTCGTTGGCCATCTGCACCTACAACCGGGCCGCGATGCTTGGCGAGACGCTGGAAAGCTTCGCAACGGCGCACCTCGGGTGTGCGGCGCCGTTCGAGCTTCTGGTCGTGGACAACAACAGCAGCGACGGCACGGCCGACGTGGTCGCCGGGTTCGCGGCGGCCCATCCGCATATCCCGGCCCGCTGCATCCGCGAGTCCCGCCAAGGGTTGAGCCACGCGCGCAACCGGGCCGCGGCCGAGGCCGCGGGGGCAGTGATCGTCTATTGCGACGATGACGTGTACTTCGACAGCAACCTTGTCGATGCCTATGCGGACGCATTCCGCAACGACAAGAGCCTGGTCGCCGTGGCGGGCCGGATCGATCCCTGGTTCGAGGCGCAGCGGCCGCCCTGGCTGCAGGACGGGCTGCTCCGACCCTACAGCATCACGCTGTACGGGGACACGCCCCGCCTGCTCGACGCCAAAGAGAAGCCCATCGGTGCCAACATGGCGGTGCGGCGGGGTGACCTCCTAGCATGCGGGGGCTTCAACCCCAGGCTGGGCCGCGATGGGCGGTCACTGCTGTCTAACGAGGAGAATCTCCTCTTCGCCCAGTTGCGTCGGCAGGGCGGTGCCTTCGCCTACCTCCCGGCAGCACGTGTCCGCCATCGGATCCCCCCGGACCGACTGACCGAGGATTGGCTCATTTCGCGCTATTACTGGCAGGGCATCTCAGACGCCGTGCTGGAGACTGAGACGAAGGTCGAGTCCCGGATTTCGATGCTGCGCGGGGCCTGGGCCGATCTCCGCAAGGTCCTGCGGATGACCCGCCCGCGGTCGCTGGACCCTCGGGCGTGGTACTGGCAGGTGCGGCGCCCGGGCATGGCTGTCGGCCCGCGACTGGCCTACAGCTGGGGGCGGGCCCGCGGCCGGCTGACGGAGGCCTTCGCGCCGCGACCCGCATGAGCTCCCCGGCGCAGAATCCGATGCGCTCGCAGTCTTCGCCTCCCGGCCGCCCGCAGGCCGTTCGTGCGGGCTCGGGCCGTGGGCTCGCCACACGGCCGCCATTGAAGGCGATGGGCGGCATGCCCCGCGCTTCCAGCGCGTCCCGCGCCCACTCCCGGGGCTAGCGCCGATGCCCTTCGTCGTCGCCAGCCTGCCCGGGCGTGGTCAGCCCAATCCCTACGTGGATCTGTTCTACGACGCCCTGCTGCCGCACGGGATCACGCTGGTCGGCGAGCCGCAGCTGACGCAGTCCTGGGGCAGCGAGCACTTCAGCCGCATCGACGCGATCCACCTCCATTGGCCCGAGTATCTGTGGCGCGACAACCTGGCGCCGCCACCAACTAGCGACACCTGGCGCGCGCGCGTGCGACGCCATGTGCCAGGTGCATGGCGGATCCTGGGCGCCTTCTACGGCGCAGCCGACTCCCCGGCTGCGCGGGAGGCCCGGCGCCGCGAGGCGCGTGGGCGCAGCGTCGACTTCCTCATGGACTACATCGACGCCGCCCGCGCGGTGGGCGTATCCATCTTCTGGACCGCGCACAACCTCGAGAGCCACGAGGGCTGGGACGACGTCGACGAGCGGGCTTTCTCGCTCCTGGCCGAACGCGCCGATCTGGTCATCTGCCACTCGCGATGCGCCAGCGCCGACTTCACCGCACGATACGGCGGCAGCAGCAGGGTCGTCGTGATGCCGCACGGCAACTACGACGGTGTGTATCCCGATCCGAGACCGCGTGCGCAGGTCCTGGGTGAGCTCGGGCTGGACCCCGAGCGGCCGACCGTCGGCTGCGTCGGCGCGATCCGTGGCTACAAGGGCATCGACCTGGCCGTGGAGGCCGTGCGGCGTCTGGACGGCCGGGTCCAGATGCTCTGCGCGGGCAAGCCGCGCAAGATGGCCGGCTTTCTGGAGTCGTTCGGACCGGCGGGGCCGGGCCCGGGGTTCGCGCTCGTGCCGCGTGCGCTCGGCGACCAGGAATTTGCCGATTACAGTGCCGCGTGCGATCTGCTGCTCTTGCCGTACAGGCGCATCACCGGCAGCGGCGCCCTTCTCGCTGCACTGACCTTCGGCCGCGCCGTGGTCACGTCGGACCTGCCCTACTTCCGTGAGATGCTGAGGGGCGACTCCGCTGCCGGATGCCTGAGCAGGCCGGGCGACAGCGCTGCGCTGGCCGACTCGATCGTCCGCATGCTGCAGCTCGACGCGCAGACGCGTGCCGCCGCGGCGCGCGCACTGGCCGACGAGTACGCCTGGCCGAAGGTGGTGGTGCCGGTGGTCGAGGCGATCAGGTCCATCGAGGCTCGCCGAGCCGGCAGGCTTGGCGGCGCAGGGAAATCCATGCCATGACCTGCGGCACATGCCTCCACGCTTACCCATTGCGCACTCGACTCATCGAGCAGGTCCGGGTGAGCTCGTCAGGAACGGGTCGGGGGCGCAGCGGTGCATCGCGAGTCCGAGCATGAAGCTCCTCATGTTCTGGTTCCGGCGCGACTGGGGCCAATTTGGCCGCGCCTACGAGAAGATCGCCGCGCAGCTCTCGCTGCAACCCGGCGTGGCGCGTCTGGTGTGCGTGCTGCCGCCCGTGCCGGCCGATCCTGGGCGCTGGGGTTGGCCGCTGGCCTTTCACCACCGGACGCCACGGCTCGTCGTCGTCAGCCAACGCGGCAATGTCGTGCCGACCGCGGGCGCAGGCCACCGCCTTCGCACCTGGCTCAACACCCGCCTGCCCGATCTCGCGCTGCGGCTTTGGCTGCGGGGACAGGGTTTTCGGGCGTCCAATACGCTGCTGTGGCTCTACCCCGTGCACGCCTACATCGACAAGCTGTGCCGCCTGGTGCCCCACCGCCACACCGTCGTCCAGATCGTCGACAACAACGCCGAGCTGCAGTCGCTCACCGACGACAAGCGGCGGGCTGCCGTCGGGCAGTACGAGAGCCTGTCGCGCGCCGCCGACTGCGTGGTGGTCTCTTCGGCGTCCAACCTGGAGGCTTTCTCGCGGTTCAACCCCCGCTGCCTGTTGTTCGAGAACGCGGTCGACCCGGCCTTTCTTCGCGCGCCTTCCGAACTGCCCAGCCGCCGCAATGGCGCACGCCCGCGCCTGGGCTACGTCGGCTGGATCACCGAGCGCACCGACCTGCCCTTGCTGGCGCGGCTGGCCCGCGATCGGCCGCAGTACGACATCGTCCTCGCAGGGCCCGACAAGGACGATGCGCTGGGCAAGCTGCTGGCGCTGCCGAACGTGCAATGGCTGGGGACGGTGCCGCAGGACGAGGTTCCCGAGCTGATCGCGTCGTTCGACGTCTGCCTGATGCCGCACCGCGACACGGCCTACAGCCGCAGCATGAGCCCGCTCAAGCTTTTCCAGTACCTCGGCTCGGGCCGGCCCATCGTGTCGACGGTGGTCGCCGGCGTCGATCGCTGGCGCCATCTCGTCGCGGTGGCGGGCTCGCCGGCCGACTTCGTCGCCGCCGTCGACGCGGCGCTCGGCAGCGACTCGCTGGAGTCGGCCGCCGCACGCATCGACGCCGCTGCGCGGGAGACCTGGGAGTTGCGGGTAGGCGCCATGTACCGAGCCGTCGTCGACGTGGTGGACGCCCGGTGACAGCCCTCTCGCTCGCCGCCTCGTCGGGCAGGTCGCCAAGCCCTGCTCTGCCATGCATGCCGCGGATGTCGCCCCCTTGGCGGCGCCGCCCGCGCGGCACCACCGGATGAACGCCCCTTCGACCGCCACCATGCAAGCCTTCGACGATCTGGCGGCGCGCACGGTCGTCTGCATGACGACCCACGACCGGGTCGACTGTGCGCGGATCAACCAGGAGGTCGTCAAGCTCAACTACGGCCATCCGCTGCGCATCGTCCATGCCTGCTCGGATCCGCTGTACGAGCCCTATCTGGAGGACCTGCTGGTCCGCTGCGAGCCGAAGCCGCTCAAGGAGGGCGCGCTGAACCTGCTGCGCAACGCCGTCGAGCACGCGATCGATGCGTTCGCGCCGCAGTTCATCGTCCACCTCGAGGCGGACACCTGGCTACTGCGCGAGGCGGTGCTCTTCAGGTACATCGACGCCCTGGCGGCCGATGAGTCCAAGGTGCTCGCCGCGTCGACCTGGAGCGAGGACACGCTGGACTGGCGCGACTGCACGGGGCGGGCCCGGCCAACGGGGTCGGGGCCGGTCGCGCGCGTCGCGCACGCGGCAGCACGGGCGCTCCGCGGGATGGGTTACGGCGTCGGGCTGGCGAACACGGGCACCTACGCGACGCAGTTCTTCGTGCTGCGCAACCGGCGCGACGTCGTCGGCGCGGTGCTGGGCATGCGGGCGGTCCGCGGCAGCGGATTGGAGGCGAGCCTGTATCGCGCGCTGCACGGCGGGTTCAGCACAGACCAGGTCTTGCCCATGCCCGAGCGCGAGCCGGTCGCGCCCCTGCATCGCTACTGGTGCGATGCGCTCGACCTGTGCTGCCAACATTGGCCCGCGGCAGGTACCGCCGCCGACCCGCGCCCCCCGTCGAACCCGCTGCACGTCCCTTCCGCCGCCCCGGGCAAGCGCGAGTCGCTGCTGAGGCGATCGTCGTCGTGGCGCGGCGAGCATCTGAATCGGCTGCTGGCAGCGCAGGATCTGGGCTACTACAACGCGGGCGCGAAGCGCTACTGAGCTCGCGCCCCGCACAACCCGCGCGCCACCACGTCTCACGCCATGTCGAGCAACGGAGCGTCGACGCCGCCGCAGGTGACTATCGTCGTCCTGAACTGGAACGGCCACGCGGACACGGCAGGCTGCCTGGATTCGCTGCGCGCCGTGGTCGGCGAGCGCGTGAAGGTGCTCGTGGTCGACAACGGCTCGACCGACGGCTCGGTGCCCGCGATCCGCGCCGCGCACCCTGGCGTCGAGCTGATCGAGACCGGCGCCAACCTGGGCTACGCCGGCGGCAACAACGTCGGCATCGCGCGCGCGGTGGCCGATGGCGCCGACTTCGTGCTGGTGCTGAACAACGACACCACCTGCGCGCCCGACCTGGTCGACAGGCTGCTGGAGGCGGCCGCGCGCCACCCGCGCGCGGGCTTCCTGTGCCCGCGCATGCTGTACATGGACGACCCGCAGCGCGTGTGGTTCGACGGCGCGCGCTGGAAGGGCGACGCGTTGACCTTCGGCTTCCCCGGCAAGGATCGCCCCGAGGCGGAGCTGGGCAGCGGGGACCACGACACCGACTACGCCTGCGGCGCCGCGCTGTTCGTGCGTGCGCAGGTGGTGCGCGAGGTGGGCCTGTTCGACGAACGCTACTTCCTGGTGTGGGAGGAGTCGGACTGGTGCTACCGCGCGCGTGCGGCGGGCTGGACCAGCATGGTCGTGCCGGCGGCGCGGATCTGGCACAAGGTGGGCGCCGCGTTCGGCTCCGAGGAGTCGCCGCTGCGCACCTACTTCTCGGCGCGCAACAAGCTGGTGTGGCTGGCGCGGCATGGCAGCGCGGGCGAGCGGCTGCGTGCGTTGGCCGCCGCGGTGCGCGCGGCGCTGCCGCGCTGGCAGGTGTCGGGCGATACGGCGGCGCCGTGGCTCAAGCGGCTGCTGTGGGCGGCACGCGACTGGGCGCGCTCGGCCGCCGGGCGCGGCGAGCGCGTCAACTACCTGGCGCGGCGGCTGGCGCTGCTGGACTTCGTGCGCGGCCGGCTGGGGCCGCCGCCTGCCGCGGTCCTGGAGCTGAACCGGCGTTGGGGGGCCCGGCGCAGCGGGCAGGCGCGGGCTTGAGCGGGGGCGGCCGCCGCGCGCCCTCGGTCAACGTGCCAACGCCGTGCAGCGGCGATCGGCTCTGCGAACTGGCTTGTCGCCTTCCCGTCAACGCCTGCCCTTCAGCATGCGCGCCAGCGCCATCGACGACTCGAGGTTCTGCCGAAGCGGGCACTCCGCGGTCATGTACCGCTTGGTGTACCCGAACTCTGCGAGCGCTCTCTCGGCGAAAAACTCACGGTCACGCCGGCTCAGCGTCGCCCGCTGTGCGGCGACGAGGTAGATCTGGCCGGGGCAGATGTGGTTCATCGCCTTGCCGCAGATCTTCGGGATCGAGTAATCGGGGTGCCCCTTGTATCTCGGGTCACCGTGGCGGCTCCAGCAGTACTCGGGCAGCCGCTGCTTCTCGGCCACGTTCAGCGTCGGCCGCTTGGCGTCGGCCGCGGTCGGCGCCAGCAGCGCGGCCGACATCGTCAGGAAAACCATTGCACGGATCCACATCCCGGCTACCCTCTGCAGTGCGGCCCCCATGTCGGCCGTTACGCCGAGCGTACCTCGCCATGGGCCGATGATCGACTACCCCACGTCGCTGCTGCGTCGAATCCTGCTCGCGCCGGCCCTGGTCGCCGGCGCTGCGGTGGCTGCCCAGGCCGCACCCGCGGTGACCAGGGTCTACGGCGTCGTCGCCAGTTACGGCGACAAGCGCGCCAATCCCCGCGGGCCGGCCACGCTGGCCAAGATCCTGCGCTCGGTGCACGCCTTCTACGACCAGGGCAGCGGCGGCCGGCACGAGTTCGTCGCCAAGGTCCACCCGCAGGTGCTGGCGCTGGCGCAGCCGCGGCCCGACGGCAGCTGCCGGCTGCCGGACCCGGGCGTGCTGTCCGCCGCGCTGCGTGACGCCGGCATCGACCTGGCCACTTACGACGCGCTGGCGCTGGTCGTGCCCGCGTCCAGGGACGGATGCAAGGGCGGCGTGCAGACCGCCTTCGTCCACCGCGACGCCAGCGGCCGTGCGCGCCGGGTGCCGCTGGCGGTGTCGTGGTCGCTCACCGACCGCTTCGTCGCGCACGAGATCCTGCACACGCACGGCCTGGGGCATGCCAAGGCGCTGGTCTGCCGAGGAGCGTCGCTGGGGGCCGACTGCACGCCGCGGGAGTACGGCAACGTCTGGGATCTGATGGGCAACGGCAGCTTCCAGATGCTGTCGGCGCCGCTCCGCACGCTCATGGGCTGGGCCGTTCCCGTGCTGCACGCCTCCGGCCGCGCCAGCTACACCCTCGGCGCGCCGACCCGCCCTGGTGGCCTGCCGACCGCGGTGCAGGTTCCGCTGGCGTTCACGGGCAACGATTTGGTGACGGTGACGCAGCCACTTCAGCTGTGGATCGAATACCGGCCGCCGATCGGCTTCGACAAGCGCATGGCCTCGCCGAGCCTCGTCAACTTCGCCACCGGCGCGATGGTCAACATCACCGGCGCCTGGCAGGGCCGCGTCGGCCGCGCGGTCCGCACGGTCGCCTGCCCAGTAGCGTCGCCGTGCCTCGTCGACACGACGCCCGAGACCGGCTCGTTCAAGGATGCCGGGCTGGCACCGGGAAGAACCTGGACCGAGCCCTTCACCGGGATACAGGTCACGGTGCGATCGAGCGGCGAAGAGACGCTCGAGGTCAACGTAGCTTTGCCGTGATGCGGCCCCCGGGGCTTCGCGCCGCCGCATCCGGGCCGCCAGATTGCCGCGCGTATCAGATGGCCGCCGGCGCGCCCGCAGCCTGTTGTCGCGAAGCGCATTGTTTGCCCGGTAACGCCCGTCCTCGCGCGGCCGGCCTATATCAGGTTCTGTGCCACGAACCGTACTCCTTGATTCGTGACAGAACCGCATCGTAGATCCTGCGGTTGGGCTCGCAAAGCTCCCGAACCCGCGCATCGATCTGTGGCGTTATCTCCCGCTGTTGCTCCTCGGCCGTACGTGGGTTCTTGTTGTGGTGCTCGATAGGCAACGTAATGCCCAAGAGGCGTTCGCAGTCCGCAGTCAGGACGTTCATGTGCTCAAGCAGTCCGACGACAGGGAAACGCTGAAGGTTATCGACGGCTCGGTCGATGGCATCATCCGAGTCGGAATCATCCGCCGACATCAGAGCGCTCACATAACTACTACCGAGACTACGCGCCTGGGGAGATTCTATGTAGACCTCGAGGGGTTCACTGATGCGGAAGTGATCCTGCCCAGGTTTGTCACGATTGAAGAAGTAGTGGGAGTACCACCGGGCGACCGGATCGCGAAGGATCGTCATGAAATGCCATTCAGCACTGAAAACCTTCCATGCGATATCACTGTAAACGAAGTGGCCCGAGATATATCGGTTGCGCTGAACTGCCATATGGTACAGAAGCAAGCGGGTTCGGAAACCGTGCATGGTCTCCTGAAGCAGTTCGGCTGCAAACTTGGAAGCCGGCGCATCGAGGTGCACGACGGAGTGGCCCGAGCTCTTGTAGATTCTGCGAAGGGCCGCATCCAGCGACGTACCGCCACACTTCGGCAGATGCAAGAAGAACAGGCGCTGAGTTGCGACTGCCGGTTCCTGCAGCCGTTTGTTCTCTTGGTCGCGGCGAAAGTAGTTCTTCAGGAATTGGTGCATTGCCGTCTTTCTATCCGTGCTGCAGTCGAACCCGGCGTGGAATAGCAGCCAGCACAACCGCCAAGGTACCAAAGGCATCGACTTCGGGGCGGCACTTCATCGGCACGTCCGCGCCGGCTGCATCGCTTGGGGCGCTCAAGCTGTCGTCTGCGCGCGGGTGCGCAATCACCCGATATCCGCCGCGGCGTCGACACCGCGGCGACGCTCCGGCCGCGACTGCCGCGCCCGCACGCCTGGAACAGCGGCTGAACGGGGTCACTGGCAGAACACCCGCCGGCACTCGCGCTGCCAATACGCGGCATGAACGAATCGAGGATCATGCCCACAACGCGATCGCCCACACCATCACGACGGTCACCAGGCTGACCATCACCGCCGCGCTGCCCAGGTCCTTGGCCCGCCCCAGCAGCGGATGGTGGTCGACACTCAGCGCATCGGCGATCGCCTCGATGGCGGAGTTGAGCAGCTCGACGACGAAGACGAAGAGGATGCTGGCCGCCATCGCCGCCGCCTGCCAGCGGCCGGGGGCCAGCCACGGCGTGGCCACCAGCATCGGGATGCCGATCGCGAGCTCCTGGCGGAACGCGGCCTCGTGGCGGATCGCCGATTGCAACCCGGCGGCCGAATAGCGCGCGGCCGCGGCGATGCGGGACAGCCCGCCGCGGCTCTTGAACGCCGAGGTCGGCCGATCGCGCGGCCCGGGCGGCTCGGGCGGCTCCGACGGCGGCTCGCGCGGCGGGGTACGCGGCATGCTCATCCGCGGCCTGGCGGGAAGCGGGCGCGCTGGCGCCCGCCTGCGGGCCGCCGCATTGGACAGGGCCGGGCGCCTGCGCGAGAGCCGCTGCCGGCGCGCCCGCCACAGGCCTGGCCGCGCCGCGCCGCGTCCGCTGTCATGGCCGACGCCGCGCATAGACCAGCAGCTCGTCGCCCCAGCCGCGCCGCTCGATCGGCTCGAGGGCGAACCGGGTATGGCGCGCGAGCGCGTTCGTCAGCGGCTGTGCGCGCTGCAGCAGGTCCAGCCATCTCTGCAGCAGGCCGGAGGACGTGGGCGCACCGCGATCGGCGGCACGCGGCGCTGCGGCATCGGCCGCGGCGGGCGCCTCGGGCCTGGCAGCCGTTCCCGCCAAGGCAGCCTCGGCCCGTTCGCCCGCTGGCAGCGGCGCCGGCGCCGGCACGGCCCCACCCTGCCCCCGCGTGCGCAGCCGCAACCGCAGCTCGTTGAGCGCGTGGCCGGCCCACATAAGCGTGTACTGGTAGAGGTTGTTGCCGTCGCCGCGCTGGGTGCGAACCTCGACGACCTCGAAGCCGCAGTCGCGCAGCAGGCGCGGCAAGGTGCTGCGCGAGAAGAACCACAGGTGCGTGGGCGGGCACATCCACGGCCACCACACGCCGGCCACGCGCGATCCGAAGCTCTCGGCGTTCGGCACCCGGATCCCGAGCACCCCGCCTGGCCTGAGCAGGCTCGCGAGCCTGAGGATCTGGGCCTTGGGGTCGCGCGAGTGCTCCAGCACATGCCACAGGATCGCCGCGTCGAAGCTGCCCGGCTCCAGAGGGGCCTCGCCGAGGTCGCTGCCGAAGACCTCCAGCCCGAAGTGCTCGCGCGCATAGGCCGCCGCGGCACCCGAGAGCTCGACCCCCGCGACGTCCCATCCCATGTCCCGCGCCAGCGCGAGCGAATGCCCGTAGGCGGCCCCGACCTCGAGCAGGCGCCCGCGCTCGGGCCGCCAGCGCTCGAGCTCGGCGATGCGTGCGATGTTGCGCTCGCGCGCGGCGGCGTAGCGCTCGAGCGACACCGCGTAGTTGCGCGCGTAGTGGTCGCTGAGCTCCTGCGCGGTCGGGGTCGGCCAGACGAACTGCAACCCGCAGCCGAGGCAGCGGTAGACCGGGTAGCCGCGCTGCACGAAGCGCTGCGCGCGCGAGGTCGAGCCGCAGACGAGGCACGCGCTGCCCGGCGGCGGGGCCGCCGCGGCGGCCCCGCCGGCCGGCGCGGCGGGCAAGTCGGTCGAGGTCTCCACGGGTCCTCGCTGGGGTGCTGGCGGTGGCGCCGGGTCGAGCGGGCGCGGGCGACCGCCCTGCCCCGCGGCGGCGCGGGGCCCGCGGGATTCGTCCGGGGCCTTCATGGCGCGACGCAGCCGGTGCCGGCGGGCGCGGCCGCCGGTGCCTGGGGCGCCGAGCCTGCCGCCGACGCCGCCGCACGCGGCCGGCCGAGCTCGTCGGCAAGCAGCCAGCCGTCGAGGATCGCGCGCAGCCGCGCCGCCACGTCCGGATACCGGGCCAGCACGTCGCGCTGGCAGCCCGGGTCGTCGGCGATGTCGAACAGCTTGTACAGCGCGCCACGGTTCAACGGCTGGTACGAGAGCTTCCAGTTGCCGACGCGCACCATGCGGTCCTTGGCCTCGACGACGACCTGCATGTAGCGCGGCTTCAGCGCGATCATGCCGCTCGCCTTGTCGGGGACCTCGAGCAGCTCGGGCAGGTGCGGGTAGCGGATGTGGTCGTCCGGGGTGCCGGGCAGGTCGGTCAGCCAGACGCCGGTCTCGTAGAAGGCCGGCAGCTCCTGCACCAGGGGCTCGCCGCGCAGCAGCGGCGCCAGCGACACGCCCTCCACCGTCGGCGGCACAGGCACGCCGGCCAGCTCGAGCAGCGTCGGCGCGAGGTCGATCGTGCGCACGACCTCGCCCGCCTTGCGCGGCTGCGGGTGGCGCGGGTCGGCGACGATGATCGGCACCCGGGCCGAGAAATCGCCCACCGCGGTGTTGCCCTGGCCCCAGGTCTCGTGCTCGAAGAACTCGAACCCGTGGTCGCTGTAGACGACGACGATGGTGTCGTCGGCCAGCCCCGAGGCCTGCAGGTAGTCGAGCACGCGAGCGACCTCGTCGTCGAAATTGCGCACGCAGCCGTCGTACAGGTCGATGATCTGTTCCAGGTCGAACTCGGACCTGGGCTCGCCCTGGCGGCGGATGATCTCCCAGGGGTCGCGCAGCTTGGCCATGCCGAACTTGGACTCGCCGCGGTAGGCGGGGTCGGAGAACATCTGGTAGTAGGGGTGCTTGGACGTGAACGGCGGGTGTGTCGTCGCCATGAACGACATGATGAAGAAGGGTTCGTCCTTGCGCGCCAGGCGCGCGATCATGCGCCGTGTGTCCAGCCCGATCTCCTCGGTCAGCGGGATGCCGCCCAGGTAGTAGACCTCGGGCAGGAAGACCTTGCCGAGGCGCCCCTGGGTGAACAGCGACAGGAACAGCCGCAGGTCCTTAGGCCCCTGGCGCAGCAGGTACTTGATATTCCACTGGTCGGTCGGCATGTCGGCGTGCTCGAAGCCGAAGTCGAACTTCTCGGCGTCCGAGCCGGCCCAGTCGCAGACGATCGCCGACCGGTAGCCCACCCCGCGCAGGATGCTGGGCAGCGCGGGCACGGGCAGCCGCGTCTGCTCGGGCGTGACGAAGGTGTCGCGCACGCCGTGCGTATGCGGCCAGGTGCCGGTCAGCATCGACACCACGCTGGGCGCGGTGCGCGCACAGGGGACGTAGCAGTCGGTCAGGATGGTCGCGCGCCGCGCCAGGCGGTCCAGCGCCGGCGTCAGCGCGCGGCGGTAGCCGGCGCCGCCCAGGCGGTCGGCGCGCAGCGTGTCGGAGCCGATCATCAGGATATTGGGCCGGCCGGGCTTCTTCGCCTGCCGCACGGGCGCGGGCTCGGGCCCGCTGCCGGCCAGCCGCCAGGCGGCCACGCCTGCGGCGGCCAGCACGAGCACGACGGCGGCCGCGATCCAGCCGCCGCGCGACGCCAGCACCGCCGCGCCGGCGGCCAGCCACAGCGCGAGCACGCCGAACAGCAACGCGTCGAGCAGCCTCAGCCGGGCCGGCGTCAGCCGATCCCAGACCGGCAGCAGCCGCGCCGTCGAGTAGAGGAAGGAGCTCGCGATGACGCCGGGCGAGTGCAGCAGCGTGTGCAGGAACTGCCGCGCCGTCAGCAGCAGGATGGCGGCCAGCGCTGCCGCTGCGGCCGCGATGGCATCGAAGGGCGCGCCCAACACCAGCGTGCCCAGCGCGTAGGCCAGCGCCCCGGTGAGCCCAAGCGCGAACGCGATGACGAACGCGTAGAAGGCCAGCCGCGCGAGCGACCCCGCTAGATAGAGCCGGTAGTGCCGCAGCACCTCCTCGGTCATCTGCGGGCCGGTGCGCGTGAAGTCGCTCAGCGACTTGACGAGGACGAGCAGCGTGAAGACCCCGGCCGCCACCGCATCGGCCACGGTGGCGCGCAGCATGGTGTCCAGCGCGAGGGCGTCGAACGGGTTCACGGCCTGTGCGGGGTCGGCCTGTGCGGGGTCAGGTCCGCTGGACGGTGCCCGACAGCGCGGCGGACCGGGGCGCCATCAGCGCCGCGGCGCGCCGCCCTTGCGCGCGAGCAGGAAGGCGGCCATGGCGTCGATCGACCCGAGGTTGTCGATATTGATCTCCTCCTGCGCCAGCGGCAGCGCGTAGGCCTGCTCGAACCAGACGACGAGCTCGAGCACGGCGCTGGAGTCGAGCAGCCCGGTGGCGGGGATGATGTCGTCGTCGGCGATGCCGCTGGCGTCCATGCCCAGCGTGCGCGCCAGCGCGACGACCTTGTCGCGGATCGCGGCCTTGACGGCCTCGGGTTGCAGGTTCATGCGGCGGCTCCCTCGGTCGGCTGCGGCGGCTGCGGCGGCTGCGCCAGCGCCTGCAGCAGCTGCACGACGTCGGCCCCCGACAGCAGCCGGTGGTCGTAGGTGGCGCCCAGCACCGCGCGGCCCGTGGCGCGCGGCGCCGAATGGGCGACGATCAGCCCGGTGTGCGGCGGCAGGATAGGGACATGGCGGCTGACCTGCCAGCGCGCCATGCTGGTGAAGGCGATCGTCGCGCCCGTCAGCTCGGCGCTGCCCAGCCGGTGCGCCAGCGCCCGGCGCTGCAGCGCGCCCAGCGCATCGACGAAGCCGGCGGCGTCGAGCCGCGCGGCGTCGCGCACGACGGCCAGGTACAGCGTCGCGCCGGCCTGCACCGTGAAGCCGAGGTTGACCTCGGTGTAGCGGTAGCGGCGCTCGCCGACGATGGCGGCGTTCAGCCTCGGCTGCTGCGCGGCCAGCTCGACCAGCCGCCAGGCCATCAGCGGCATCAGCGGCGGCATCAGCAGGCGATGCCGATCGGCGAAGCCCTTGGCCCAGGCGTCCCAGGGCTGCGGGTCGTATTCCAGCTCGATATAGCCCGGCACGGCGTGGTCGCGGTGCCACAGCACGGTGGCGAGCATGCCGTGCTCCTCGGGCGACAGGGTCTCGAAGACGCCTGCGGCGCCGGGTGCGCGCTCGGCGGCCGCGGCCGGCGTCCGTGGCGCACTGCCAGCCGGCGCGCCGCCGGGCGCCGCAGCGCCCTGCGACACCAGCCAGGTGTCGATGTCGGCCTCGGTCAGGCGCGCAGCGGCGGCGGGGACCTGCTCGGCGCGCAGGCCGAGCGCCTTCAGCCGCGCGCGCGCGCCGGCGGTCGGCCGGCCCGGCGCGCCGGCAGCGGCCTGCACCAGGGCGGCGTCGGCCTCGGGGACGGGCTCGTCGGGGTGGTCGCCCAGCCACAGCAGCACCGAGCCGACCGCGGCCTGCGCGCCGAGCTCGGCGACGACGGCCAGCACATGGCCGCCGCGCTCGGCCTGGACCTCGAGCACCGACTTGTCGGTCTCGACCGCGCCGACGAGCTGCCCGGGCTCGACGATGTCGCCGGGCCCGACCTTCAGCTCGACGACGGTGACGACGTCGTCGTTGTTGTTGACGCGCGGGACGCGAAGCGGGTGCGGCATGCGGCGGGGTTGGGGTCAGGTCAGAACATGTCGGCGACGCGCTCGACGATGGCGTCGACGTCCGGGATGAGCTGCCGCTCGAGGCTGCGCGCCGACGCGATCGGCACCGGCGGGGTGCCGATGCGGATCAGCGCGCCGGCGAATCCGTCCTCGGCCAGGCAGGCGGCGATCTCGGCGGCGATGCCGTACTCGGCGTGCGACTCCTCGACGATCGCCACCCGCGCGCGCTGCAGCAGGTGGCCGATCAGCGTGCCGCGCGGCATCGGCGCGAGCAGCGACGGGCTGACGATCTCGACCGCGAGCTCCTCCTCGTCCTCGAGCCTGCGCGCGGCCTCCTCGACGACCGGCAGCATGCCGCCGAAGCCGACAAGCGTGACATCGGGCGCCTGCGCGCCGCGGCGCAGCGTCGGGAACAGCTCCGCGGCAGCGTCGCCATCGTGCGCCGGCAGCTCGGCATAGCCGGCGCGGTCGAGCTTCTCGCCGTACAGCAGCTTGTGCTCGAGGAAGACGACCGGGTAGGGCCAGCGCAGCGTGGCGTCGACGAGCATGCGCCCGGCCGGGTGGCGGTGGCTGGGGTAGACGACGGTCAGCCCCGGCACCGAGCCGAGCAGGTTCTCCGGGCTCTGGCTGTGCGTCGGGCCGTAGCCGCGCCGGCCGCCGCAAGGCGTGCGGATGACCAGCGGCACCGGCATGGCGTCGAACATGCCGGGGAACTTGACCGCGTGGTTGTAGAGCTGGTCCATGCACAGGGTCAGGAAGTCGGCGAACATGACCTCCATCACCGGCCGCAGGCCCGCCAGCGCGAGGCCGATCGACGCCCCGGTGACGCCGGCCTCGCTGATCGGGGTCGAGATGACGCGGCCGGCGAAGCGCGTCGACAGCCCCTGCGTGACCTTGAACGCGCCGCCGTAGGGCTCGTGCAGGTCCTGCCCGATCAGCAGCACCTCGGGTGCCGTCTGCAGCAGATGGCCGAGCGCGGCGTTGAGCGCCTGGCGCATGCCGGTGCCGGGCGGCGGGTCGGGTAGCGCCGGCGGGGCCGACGACAGCGGCAGCGCGAAGATATGCCGCGGCGGCTCGGCGTAGCGGGCCTCCGGCGAGGCCTCGGCGCGCTCGCGCACCTGCTCGACGAAGCGCGCGTTGCGCGCCTCGATGCGCTCGCGCGTGGCGTCGGGCAGGCGGCGGCCGAGTGCGGCCAGCGGGTCGCGGCGGCGGATGCCGTCGAGCTCCTCGCCGTCGCGCAGGTCGTCGCCCTTGCTGTGCGGGCCCATGCGCTGCGTGTCGAGGACGAGCAAGCCGGGGCCGCCGGCGGCGCGCAGCTCGGCGACGGCGGCGGCGACGCGGTCGCAGAACTCGGGGTCGTCGTCGGCGAAGCGCCAGGTCGGCAGCCCGAAGGCGGCGCCGCGCGCCTCCAGGCTGCCGCCCATGGTCTCGCGCGTGTAGGTGGTCTGCGCGATGCCGTTGTTCTCGACCACGACGAGCAACGGCGCGCGCCAGACCGACGCCAGGTTCATGCTCTCGTACAGCAGACCCTGGCCGAGCGTGCCGTCGCCGACGATCGTCGCCACCAGCGCGCCGCCGCCGCGCAGCTTGCGCGCCAGCGCCAGCCCGGCACCGATGCCGGTCATGCCGCCTTGCACGCCGTTGCTGTGGAAGTGGCCGGCGGCGATATGCTGGCTGCCGCCGCGGCCGCGGCAGACGCCGGCCTCGCGGCCCATGATCTCGGCGACCAGGCCGACGAAGTCGCCCGCATAGGTCAGGAAGTGGCCGTGGTTGCGGTGGTTGGACAGCACCGCGTCGTCGGCATGGTCGAGCGCGCGCACGACCGCCATCGCGGCCAGCTCCTGGCCGATGCAGGTATGCGTGGTGCCCGACACCAGCCCGCGCGCGAACTGGTCGAGGATCAGCTGCTCGGTCGAGCGCACGAGGTGGCCCCAGGCGAACAGCGACTCGGCGTCCAGCCCGATCAGCGGCCGGCCCGAGGGCGAGCGGCCGAAGCCGGGCAGCGGCGGCGCGGCGCCGGGGCCGAGGGCGTCGAGGACGTCGAGGGGCGAGGCGATTCGATCCATGGTCGGTACGGGCGCGGCGCGGCATCGTCGTGCCGGCCGCGGGGACTGCGGATTCTGGGCCAGCGCGCTCGCGCCGCGAGCCGGCGCGGCGCAGCCGGCGGCGGCGATGACCAAATCTTGCCGGTTCGCCGCTGCGGCCGAGCCGGCGGCGCCGATTTGTACCGGCGGCGCGCGCCGCCGACGCACGCGGCCCGGGTGGCTGACGCTACATTCGGCCGGATCGACCCGATCGACCCGATGCAGCCGCGCCGATGGCCCTGCCGACCCTGCACCCGATCCACGACGACGACCTGCCCGAGTTCTGCCGCTTCCTGACCGAGCACCTGAGCGCCGAGCGCTCGGCGCAGGACTGGGCACAGGCCTTCCTGCAGGGCTGGTGCGCCGACAAGCCGAACAACGGCTTCCTGCTGCGGCACGAGGGGCGCATCGTCGGCGGCATCGGCGCGATCTACGCCGAGCGCATGCTGCGCGGGCGGGCCGAGCGCTTCTGCAACATCACGAGCTGGTGCGTGCTCGACGAGTTCCGCACCCAGAGCGGGCGGCTGGCGATGGCGGTGGTGTCGCAGCCCGGCTGGCATTTCACGGACCTGACCCCGACCGAGGTCGTCTCCAGGACGCTGCAGTTCTTCAAGTTCAAGCCGATGGACGAGCGCCACCTGGTGTGGCCGAACCTGCCCTGGCCCGGCGTCCTGGCCGGCGTGCGGGTGGCGACCGACCCCGAGCACATCGCCGCGCTGCTGGCGCCCGACGATGCGCGCACCTTCCGCGACCACCGGCATCTGCCCTGGCTGCGCCACCTCGCGGTCGGCCGCGGCGACGCCTGGTGCCATGTCGTGTGGCGAACGACGCGGCTGAAGAACCTGACCGGGGCGATGGTGCTGGCCTTCAGCGACGCCGAGCTCTTCCTGCGCCACCGGATGACGCTGGCCAGCCACCTGCTGCTGCGCCACGGCATGCCGTTCACGCGCGTCGAGGCACGGCTGCTGCCGCGGCTGCCGCGGCCTGCTCTCGAGCTGGCCGGCTACCGCAACAAGGTCTTCCGCAGCGAGACGCTGCAGCCGGCCGACATCAGCAACCTCTATAGCGAGCTGGTGGCGCTGGACCTGTCATGAGGCACCCCGAGGCCGCGCCCGCGATGGCGCACGACCGCAGCACGCCCGGCTGGCCCGCCGGGCGCGAGCCGCTGCGGCTGCCGGCATCGACGCGGCCGATCTTGACGGTGGTGATCCACACCGAGGAGGAGTTCGACTGGGACAAGCCGCACGACCGCGGCGCGACGACCGTCGAGCACCTGCGCCACCTCGGCCGCGCGCAGTCGCTGTTCGACGAGTTCGGCATCGTGCCGAACTATGTCGTCGACTACCCGGTGGCGGCGGCCGGCGACGCCGCGGCACTGCTTAAGGGCTATGCCGACAGCGGCCGCGCACTGATCGGCGCCCACCTGCACCCCTGGGTCTCGCCGCCGCATGCCGAGCCGGTGAACGCCTTCAACTCCTACCCGGGCAACCTGCCGCCCGAGCTCGAGGAGGCCAAGCTGCGCGAGCTGACGGAGCGGATCGAGCACCGCTTCGGCAGCCGGCCGCGGACCTACCTGGCCGGGCGCTACGGGTTCGGGCCGAATACGGCGCGCATCCTCGAGGCGCTGGGCTACGAGGTCGACATCAGCCCGGCGGTGCCGATCGACTTCTCGGCCGACGGCGGGCCGGACTACTCGGGCTTCACGAGCCATCCATACTGGTTCGGCCAGCGGCGGCGGCTGCTCGGGCTGCCGGGCAGCGGCGGCTATGTCGGTGCGCTGCGCCGCGGCGGCACGCCGCTGTACCGGCGGCTGACCGCGCCAGCGATGCGGCGCGCGAAGATCGCCGGCGCGGTGGCGCGGCTGCGGCTGCTGGAACGCATCCGGCTGTCGCCGGAGGACTACGACGGCTCCGCGATGCAACGGCTGACGGCGACGCTGCTGGCCGACGGGGTACGTATCTTCGTCTTCAGCTTCCACTCGCCGTCGGTGATGCCGGGCTGCACGCCGTATGTCCGCAACGACGCCGAGCTGGAGCGCTTCCTGGCACGCTGCCGGCGCTACTTCGAGCATTTCATGCGCAGCCTCGGCGGCCAGACGATGACGCCGCTGCAGCTCAAGGACCTGCTGCAAGGCCAGGCAGCGACACGAGGAGCCACGCCATGATCATCCGCGCACGCGCGCCGCTGCGCCTGGGGCTGGGCGGCGGCGGCACCGACGTGTCGCCCTACTGCGACCTGCATGGCGGGTTGGTGCTGAACGCGACGATCGACAAGTACGCCTACGCCGTCATCGAGCCGCTGGAGCCCGCCGACGGTGTGCAGTTCACGGCCGCCGACAAGCAGGAGCAATGGCGCGGCGAGGCCGAGCCGGTGCTGGCGCTGGACGGCCGGCTCGACCTGCACAAGGGCGTCTACAACCGCATCGTGCGCGACTTCAATGGCGGCCGGCCGCTGCCGCTGCGGATGACGACGCACACCGACGCGCCGCCGGGGTCGGGGCTGGGGTCGTCGTCGACGCTGGTGGTATCGATGATCAAGGCCTTCGTCGAGTGGCTCAACCTGCCGCTGGGCGAGTACGACATCGCGCGGCTCGCGTTCGAGATCGAGCGCCACGACGTCGGGCTGTCGGGCGGCCGCCAGGACCAGTATGCGGCGACTTTCGGCGGCTTCAACTTCATGGAGTTCCACCCGCAGGAGCGGGTCGTCGTCAACCCGCTGCGGATCAAGAACTGGATCGTCTCGGAGCTGGAGGCGTCGCTGCTGCTGTACTTCGGCGGCGTCTCGCGCGACTCGGCGCGCATCATCGACGAGCAGGCCGGCAACGTGAAGGCTGGCGACGGCGGCGCGATCGACGCCATGCACGCGCTCAAGCACGAGGCGCTGGCGATGAAGGAGTGCCTGCTCAAGGGCGACTTCGACGGTTTGGTCGAGTCGATGGAGGCCGGCTGGCAGGCCAAGAAGCGCATGGCGCGCAGCATCTCCAACCCGCAGATCGACGCCAGCTACGAGCTGGCCAGGCGCGCCGGGATGCGCGCCGGCAAGGTCAGCGGCGCCGGCGGCGGCGGCTTCATGATGCTGCTCGTCGACCCGGTGCGGCGCATGGACGTGATGCGCGCGCTGGCGCAGACCAACGGGCAGGTTTTCAGCTGCCACTTCACCGAGATCGGGACCCAGGGATGGAAGATCTACTGAGCGAGGGCGTCGCCGGGCAGTTCCGGCAGACGGCGGACAACCTGCGCGCGATGAGCGAGGACGCAGCACTGCGCGCGGCGGTGGTCGCGGTGGCCGGCGCCTGCGTCGAGGCGCTGCGGCGCGGTGGCAAGATCCTGTTCGCCGGCAACGGCGGCAGCGCCGCCGACGCCCAGCACCTGGCGGGCGAGCTCGTCAGCCGCTTCGACTACGACCGCCCGGGGCTGGCGGCGTTCGCGCTCTCGACCGACACCTCGGTGCTGACCGCGATCGGCAACGACTACGGCTACGAGCGCGTCTTCGCGCGCCAGGTCGAGGCGGTCGGGCAGCGCGGCGACGTGCTGGTCGCGATCTCGACCTCGGGCCGATCGCCGAATATCCTGGCCGCGCTCGAAGCGGCGCGCGCGAAGGGCCTGGTGACGGTCGGCATGACCGGGCGCGGCGGCGGGCGCATGCCCGAATACTGCGACCACCTGCTGCGCACGCCGTCGGACGCGACGCCGCGCATCCAGGAGGGGCACATCGCGATGGGCCACGCGATCTGCTGGTTGATCGAGCGCGCGCTGTTCCCGCAGCCGGCACCGGCGGCGTAGATGCAGGCGATCGTGCTGGCCGGCGGGCTGGGCACGCGGCTACGAAGCGCCGTGCCCGACCTGCCGAAACCGATGGCGCCGGTGGCGGGGCGGCCGTTCCTGGCCTGGATCCTCGACCAGCTCGAGGGCGCCGGCTTCGCGCGCGCGGTGCTGGCGGTGGGCTACCGGCACGAGGCGATCCGCGACCACTTCGGCGACCGCCACGGCGCGCTGGCGCTGCGCTACAGCGTCGAGGACCGGCCGCTGGGCACCGGGGGTGCGCTGCGGCTGGCGTGCGATCAGGCCTACGACCAGGCGGACGACCCGGCGGGCGACGACGCGATCTTCGTGCTCAACGGCGACACCTTCGTCGAGCTCGACCACCGCGCGATGCGCGCGGCTCACGGTGCGGCGGGCGCCGCACTGAGCATCGCGGTGCACCGCGTCGACGACACCGCGCGCTACGGCGCGCTGGAGCTGCGCGACGGACGCGTGTGCGGCTTCATCGAGAAGGGCCGGCGCGGCCCGGGCTGGATCAACGCCGGCGTCTACCTGCTGGCGCGCGGGCTGCTGCGGCAGCTGCCGGCGGGCCGCGCGCTGTCCTTCGAGCAGGAACTGCTGGTGCCGCAGGTGCGGTCGCTGCGCCCGCCGGCCTTCGTCGCCGAGGGCCTGTTCATCGATATCGGGGTGCCCGAGGATTACGCGCGGGCGCAGGGCTTGTTCGCGCGGCGTGCAGCGCGGCACTGATCAGCGCGCATCGCGGCCCGGGACTCGCAGCGAGCGATCCGCGACAATCGCACGCATCGACCGTGGAGGCCCCATGCAACTCACCGCTGTCCTCACGCCCGCCGAGGAAGGGGGCTTCGTCGCGCTGAATCCGGAGACCGGCACCACGTCGCAGGGCGAGACGGTCGCGGAGGCGATCGCCAACCTCAAGCAAGCGACGGAGCTCTATCTGCAGGAGTTCCCCCTCGCCTCGACCGGCCACCCGCTCGTCACGGTGTTCACTGTGGCCGAGCCGGCCGATGCCCTCGTTGCCAGCCCGTGAGGCCGCCGCCCCACTCTTCGCCCAGGACGTTCTGCAAGCGCGGGCCGCCCCCGGCCGCACGGTGACGCCCATGCCCCCCGCGCGCGCCCTCTTCCTCGACCGCGACGGTGTCGTCAACATCGACCGGCACTATGTCCATCGCGTCGAGGACTTCGAGTTCGTCGACGGGATCTTCGACCTGTGCGCCCGGGCGCGCGCGCTCGGCTACCGGCTGGTCGTCGTCACGAACCAGGCCGGCATCGCCCGCGGCTACTACGGCGAGGCCGACTTCCAGCGGTTGACGCAGTGGATGCTCGGCGTGTTCGAGGCGCGCGGCACGCCGATCGACCGCGTCTACCACTGCCCCTACCACCCGACCGCTGGGCTGGGCGCGTACCGGCGCGAGTCCTTCGACCGCAAGCCGAACCCCGGCATGCTGCTGCGCGCGCGCGACGAACTGGGGCTGGACCTGGCGGCGAGCGCCTTCATTGGCGACAAGGATTCGGACATGGCGGCCGGCCGTGCCGCCGGGGTCGGGCGGCTGATCCGGCTGCTGACGCCGGACGACGAAGCGGCTGCGCCGCAGGCGGCCGACGTGACGAAGGTCGCCAGCCTCGCAGAGGCGGCGGCGCTGCTCGAGCCTGATGATTTACCGCTCAGGCAAAGCTCGCCGATACGCGCAGATTGAGTAACGCGCGCAGGGCACCCTTCGTATCCGGCAGCCGCGAGTAGGTCGGTTCGCCGAGCTTGGCGCTGGCTCGATCGAAGACCACGACGGCGCGTTCGCTGTTGACATGCCGCGACATATACAGAAGCCCATCCGCACACACCGGGTGGCGCGCCAGCGCCCTCGACCAACGCTGTGGGATGTCATAAGGCACGATCGTCGAGATCGCACTCGATCCCACCATAGACTTCAGTGCCGCCCCCGTGAGGTCGATCAGAACCAATGGGTTGCCCTTGAATCGGGCGCAATACCGGGTCTCGATCTCAGCTGCAGCGACCTCGAACCTTCCCTTGACGGGCATCTCGTCGTGAAGCACGGTTTCTGCGATCGCGACCTCCAGGCTCAGGCCCAGATAGCATGTCCCGTATCGGCGCGCCTTGACTCGACTGGGGTCGTCGAACCGGTTCGATGCCGATCGACCGAAGAACGGCTCGCCTGAACCGTATCGAGAGATACGGTAAAGCTTGGCAGGCGCGACTTCGATGGTTCTGAGCGGCTGCGAGGCCAGATCTCGCGGCGGCAACGGCAGCGAGGTCATGCGCTGCTCAGCGTTCAGCGAACCCTTGCGCTGCGGTGCGCACGCGCGAGTAGCGGCCCTGCGCCAGCGCGTCCAGTGGCGTCAGGCCCTCGAGAGAAGCCTTCTTCGTCAGGAAGAACTGCAGCTTGCTCGCTCCCGGCAGCTCGCCGAGCGCCTTGCTGACGGACTCGAGTTGTCGCCGCTCGTAGCGTGGATCCGCGAAGAAGGACGGGTAGTAGCGCTGGCCACCCACCTCCACGTAGAAGACTCGCTGGGCGGACAATGCCTTGCTCAGCGCCTGACGCGTGATGTGCAGGGCCTCGGCAAAGCCTGCCGGCTCCACGAGCACACCATCGCTGACCAGCCTGGAAAGGAACTTGCCGGCCCGATCGCGTTCGACCTGCGAAACGAGGCGGCGGTCACCCGTTGCCAGGCGCGCGCGGATCTCTTCGAGCTTCGAGGCCAGGTCGCCGAGTTCCGTCGCCAGTTGCTCGGCGCCCGAGTCCTCCTTTCGGGACTTGATGCCTCCCTCGACCAGGACCGCGCGGGGCGCACCAACCACCCGGTCGGCGGCGCTCGCGAATCGTTGCAGCGAGCTCCAGAAGGCTTGCGCCTCAGCGGCAGAGGCGCGGCCGTTCGCCGATCGCGGCTTGGCGGCAAGTGTTGGCATGAAAGCACCTCCGATCGAGGGATGCATTGTGCGCCGACAACGCATCCTAGTCAACCATGTAAACCGTATCGAGCCGCTGGCCCAACCTGGACGATTCGTCCCGAAAGCAGATCAGCCCGGCGCGTCGAGATCGTAGTTTGCAGGTCTCGCAGATTGCATTGCGAGACCTTGGTGACGGTTCTGGCGACCCGGTAGGCTCCGGCGCTTCATCGACTCCCGAACCCGCGGCGGGCCGGGTCCGGACCTGGCAGCCAACACCTCCGCCGGCAGCGTCAACCGCCGACGATGAGGCGCCGGATCAGCTCGGCGCGCTGGTCGGACGTGAAGTGCGCAACGGTGCGGTCGCGGCCGGCGCGGCCCATTCGCCGCGCTTCCTCGGGGTCGAGCAGCAGGCGCGCGATCCCCTCCTCGACCGCCTCGACGCGCTCGCCGTCGACGCGCAGGCCGTTGAGCCCGTCCTCGACCGCCGACCCGGTCCCGCCCGCGAGGCCGGCGAGCGCGGGTTTGCCGCAGGAGTTGGCCTCCATGTAAACGAGGCCGAAGCCTTCGGTGTCGCCGCCGATATCGCGGTTGGGCATCGCGAACAGCTCGCAGGCGTTGTACCAGCGAGGCAGGTCGTCGTGCGGCACGGCGCCGAGCAGGTGCACGCGGTCGGCCACGCCGCATTCGTGCGCCAGCGCCTGCAAGTGGTCGTGGTCGTCGCCAATGCCGGCGATCGCGTAGTGCGGGTCCAGGCCGCGCCGCACCAGCCCGGGCAGCGCGCGGATGACCTGGTCGAAGCCCTTGCGCCGCGTCAGCCGGCCGACCGAGAAGACGAGCGGCTGGTCCGCTCGCACGCCGAGGCCGGCGCGCAGGTCGTCGCACGGCAGCCCGGGGCGCATGCGCTCGGTGTCGACCGTCGGGTAGGTCATGACGATGCGCTCGGGGCGCACGCCGATCAGCGACACCAGCGTATCGCGCGTGAAGTCGCTGTTGGCGAGGATGTGGTCCGCGTGCTGCAGCGCGAAGCACATCGCAAGGAACTTGCGACCGCGGCCCCAGCCGGTCAGCTCCTCGCCGTGCGCGTAGATCAGCACCTTGCGCCCGATCAGCCGGCCGACGAGCCAGGCGACCAGCCCCTCGGGCAGCGCGCGCCCCGCCATCACGGCGTCGACGCGCCGCGTCAGCGCAAGCCGCAGCGAGCGGCCGAGCAGCCGCGCGTACATCGGCAGCGACTCCGGCCGCAGCCAGGGCACGCGCTGCAGCGCGAGGCGGTGGATGGTGTTGGGGTGGCCGCGGTCGAAGTCGGCATCGCCCGGCACCGCGGCGGTCAGGACATGGACCGACTTGCCGCCGAGGCGGCGCACGTCGTCGTCGAACGAGACCGCGGTGCCGCCTTTGGTCGGCAGGAAGAGCTCGGTGAGCATCAGCAGCGACAAGGGCCGGTGCGCCCCCGACGCGTCGGCGGCTGCCGGCGCGGCATGCGGGCTGGCGGGCTGGCCGCCGAGGGCCGAACGGCGCAGCGTCATCGCGTGCTCACGGTGCCGCGCGCCGCACCACGCGCGTCCGGCCGGGCGCGTCCCTGCATGCTCACGCCCCAGGCGTCGCGTCGGGCGCCGGGCGGCGCGACACGAGCCCGGCCAGCGCGCCGATCAGCGCCGCGGCACCGGTCAGCCGCAGCAGCTTCCAGGCCCGTGCGCATCCCGCCAGCCGCACGCGCCAGGCGCTCAGGCGCTTGGCGATGTCGGTGGCGACCCACTGTGGGTCGCGGTCGCGCAGGATGCGGCATAGCTCGTGGGTGGACAGGAAGCGCAGCCCGGGCCGCTGCCGCAGCGCCTGGCCGAGCAGCGTGTCGAGCTCGGCCAGCGCGGCGTCGGCGCGGTCGCCGTCGAAATTGTCGCGGTGATTTTCCAGGACGCAGGGCCGTCCCTCGCGCACGGCGCGGTCGAGCGCGCGCAAAGCGTGCGCGGCGTCACGCCCGCGGATCGGCTCGAAGTAGTCGAAGCGCACGATGCAGCTCAGCTCCTCGCTGCGGTCGCCGTTGGCGATCGGCCCCTCGTCGCCGGCTGGCAGGCCTGCCGCGTCGCGGCAGGTCGAACGCCGGCCCGGGGTGACGAGGCATTCGACGCCTTGGCGGACCCAGGCGCGCTCGACCTCGCGCGTCCAGACGAAGGTCGGCGGGACGACGACCCTGGGCGGGCTGCCGACGATGCGCGCGAAGGCATCGACCTCGTCGGCGACCGCGGCGTCGACCGCCGATGCGGCATGCGGCGTCGAGGGCAGGCGGCCGGCGTCGACCCAGCGGCTTTGCAGCGGCGCGGGCAGTTGCTCGGTGGCCGCGGGCACGGATTGGCGCAGCCAGTGATTGACGCCGGGGTCGGCGCTGGCCATCAGCGTCGGCGGCCAGTAATGCTCCAGGCCGTGCAGCTGGAGCGCGAAGACACCGCGCGCCGCACCGTCGCGCAGCGCGGCCAGGATATCGGCGAAGCGCGGGTCGTCGAGGGCCACGCGCTGGTAGGCGCCAGCGGCCGCGATCGCCGGCCCGTCGGGCACGGCGAGGACGAGCGCGAGGTTGAGCAGCGCAGTCCGCCCGGTGGCGTCGCGGTGGAGTGCGAGCACCTCGGCGATACGCTGCAGCGCCGGGGCCTGCCACGCCGGCCCGGCACCCCAGTCGTCGCTCTCGACGACGAGCACCGGGCGTGCGAGCACCGGCTCGCGCAGGATGCGCGCCAGATCGTGCCGGTGGACGACGGCGATCGCGGCGTTGGCCACGAGCCAGGCCAGCACCAGCAGCAGCGCGAGTTCGGCCGTGGTGTCCAGCATCGGTCGGTCGGCGGGAGGTCGGCAGGAGGTCGGCGCTGGATCGGCGGGTGCTTGCCGCGGAGTGCCCTAGCGCACCGGTGATCAGCGCGGCGGCGCCGGGTACCAGGTCACGCGCACGCCGAGGCCCAGCCCGCGCAGCATGCCGTCGCGCAGCCGGCGTGCCAGTGCCTGTTCGTGCCGCAGCCCGCGCTGCTTGACCTGGTACAGCCGCCTCTTGTGCGGCTGCACCTGTCCGAAGCGCTCGCCGCGCGCGAGGCGGTCGACGAAGTCGGCGTAGACGCCGGCACTGGTCCGCACGCTGCGCCAGAAGAGCTTCAGCTCGTCGTCGTCGGGCAGCACCTCGGGGCTGACATGCGCGATCAGGCCGCCGGTATCGATGCCGGCGTCGATCCAGTGCAGCGTGCAGCCGACCTTCTCGGGCTCGCCGTTGTACAGCGCCCAGAACGTGCAGTCGGCGCCGCGGTACTCGGGCGACAGGCCGCCGTGCAGGTTGGCGATGCCCAGCCGGCCCATGGTGAGCAGCTCGCCGCGGATCAGCGAGGTGCCGAAGACGGCGATCAGGTCGGGCTGCAG
The DNA here is from genome assembly GCA_016191995.1 of Burkholderiales bacterium. Classification (GTDB taxonomy): domain Bacteria; phylum Pseudomonadota; class Gammaproteobacteria; order Burkholderiales; family Burkholderiaceae_C; genus Rubrivivax. Next base: position 67,323 of record JACPVA010000031.1, read on the forward strand.
CTCGCGCGCCAGCGCGACGACGTCGGGGTGGTTGATGTGCGGCACCTCTCGCACGAGATCGGGCCGCCCCAGCCGCGGCACGGCGTCGCCGAAGAAGAACTTCGCCTCGCTGCCGCCGGTGTAGCGGCGGCGGTCGCGCAACCAGCGCCAGGTCTTGCGGAAGAAATTGTCCGGCCGCAACTGCTTCGCCAGCTTCTTCCACGAGAAGTCCGCGCCGGTCTCCTGCACGATGGCCTGCACGTCGCCGGCGCGGCACAGCGCGTTGGCGACGAACAGGTGGCGCGGGCTGCGGCCGCACAGCACCATGAGCTTCAGGGGGGGTGCGGCGCCAGCGGGGCCTGGCGCCACGCTCGCCGGATCAGCCACCTGCCGCCCCCGCTGGAAGGCCAGCCATGGCCGCGGAAACAGGCACCTGCGCGACCGCGGGCACCGGCGGCACCGCGATGTCGAGCATGTCCATCATCAGTGCATCGGCGAAGAACTTGGCCGCCCAGTTCGGGTACTCGAAGCGCGAGTAGTCGCCCCAGATCGGCGCCGAGCCGGCGATGCCGCCGCGCACCGCCGGGTCCGGGTGGTCGAGCCGGTGCGTGGTCTTGAGATAGGCGAGCGCCGAGCGTGCGTGGGCGCGCAGGTCGTCGGCGCCGGTGGCCTGGGCCAGCCGGGTCCAGTTCAGGCTCATCTGCGCGACGCCGGTCAGGCAGGCGTAGCTGGCGTCGGCCACCCAGCCGTCCAGGTAGGTGCCGGCCAGCCAGCCGTCGGCGCGCTGCACGGCGGCGATGCCGCGGCCGGCCTTCAGCGCCGCCGTCACGTAACGCTCGTCGCCCAGCAGCACGCCCGACTCCAGGAAGCCGCGGATCGCATAGGCGATGGTGTGCGTGAACGGCGACTTCCACGGCACGAAGGCGTTGGTCGCGAACCAGCCGCTGGCGGTCTGCTGCGTCAGCGCCCAGTCGAGGTTCTTGCGCGCGGCCTGGACCAGCCGCGGCTCGCCGGCGATCAGGCCGGTGGCCAGCAGCGCCCAGGTGGCGCGTGTGTTGTAGACATGCGGCGTATCGTGGTGCTCGAACCTGCGCCAGCAGCCGTCGTCGTCCTGCTGGCGGGCCAGCCAGTGGCCGGCTCGCACGGCGGCCTCGAGGCAATCGTTGCACTGCAACTGCGTGGCGCCGGCGACCATGCCGTGCATGATCTGGCCGGTGTTGAAGATCACCGGCCGGCTGCCGGGCTCGCCGAAGTGGCCGGGAAAGGCGCCGTCGTCGAGCTGGATCGACAGCTCCCAGTCGATCATGCGCGCGGCGCGCGCGACCAGCTCGGGCCGGCCCAGCGCCGTCGCCGCGGCCAGCATGGTCTCGATGATGTAGCCGGTGGTCTCGGGGTAGCTGGGCAGCCAGCCGTCCTCGAAGCTCCAGCCGGCGGAGACGCCGCCGGCGTCGGGATGGCCGTCGCGCATGTCCTGGGCCCGGCACAGCCAGTCGACCGCGGCCCCCAGATGCGCGGCGTGCGGCTGTGCCGGCGCGGCGGTGCCGCGCACACTGTCCCAGACCAGGCTCAGGTGGCGCGGCCGCCAGGGCTTGTAGCGTGCGGGCAGGCGAACGAGGTCGATCACGTTCATCGTCGGGTTCTGGCGTGATTCAAGGCGTGGCCGTGGCCTGCTTCAGATCGCCCTGCAGCGGGACATGGCTGACCACGTAGCGGTGCTTGCCCGAGGCCTCGGGGGCGATGGCGTCGACCACGCGCACGCTGACGCGAACGTCGGCACCCAGGCGCTGCTGCAGCCCGGCCTCGATCGCGCGCGCGGACCCGGACTGCCAGCGCGGGCCTGCCACGACCAGCACCTCGACGTCGTGCACGCCGTGCTGGACGAGCTTGAACTCGGTCACGCCCTCGACCGCACGCACGACGTAGATCCCGGCCAGCGCGTGCATGATGGTGCCGTCGGCGCGGACGAGGAAGTCGGTGCGGCGGCCGCCGACCTCGGCGATGACGTGCAGGCCGCGGCCACCGCGGTCGGGCTCGGGGCTCAGGCGGACGATGTCGCCGGTGCGGTAGCGGACGAAGGGCTGGGCGTCGGAGCACAGCCCCGTCATCACCGCCTCGCCGGTCCCGCCCGGCGCCACCGGCCGGCCGTCGGCGCCGAGCACCTCGAGCACGATGCTCTCGCTCATCAGCAGCATCTGCCCACCCGGCGCCTCGTGCGCGGTGAAGCCGATGTCGCGGCTGCCGAACTCGTTGGCCACCGGGGCGCCGAAGACCTCGCCGATCAGTGCGCGCTGGTGCGCGTACAGCGGCTCGCCGGTGGTGCAGACGACCTTCAGCGCCGGCAGCGAGAGCCTGCGGCCGCGCTCGCGCGCGTGCGCAGCCAGCAGCGCGACCGAGCTGGCGTAGCCGTAGAGGCAGCGCGGCCGGAACGCGACGAGCGCATCGAGGTAGCCGTCCATGCGCTCGGGCGACATCGCGAAGGCGTTCAGCACGAGCTGGTTGATCAGCCGGTCGCGCAGCGTCTTGACGCGGTCGGTCTTGGCGAGCTCGACCGGCGCGCCCCAGAGGTAGACCTCGGGGTCGCCCGGCCGCACGCCCCACCAGCGGCGCGCGCGCATGCGCCCCGCGGCGTCGGAGGCCTGCCGCTGGCGGCCGAAGTAGAAGATCAGCGGCTGGCCGCTGGAGCCGCCGGTGTTGTACTTGAACGCCCCGCCCGGGACGGCCCGCCAGGCGATCGCGTCGCGGTGCGCCGCGGCATCGGCCTTGTCCATCGTCGGCAGCCGCGCCAGCTCCGACAGGCTGTGCAGCGCCGCCGGCCGGACGCCGGCTTCGTCCAGGCGGCGCCGGTGCCAGGGCGAATGCGCATGGGCGACCGCCAGCAGCGCCCTGAGCTTGTCGAGCTGCAGCGACTCGACGCCGGCGCGGTCCAGCCATTGCGACCGCTCCAGCGAGGCGAGGTAGCCGAAGGTCGGGCGGCCGAAGACCCGCTCCTGCAGCGGGTAGACCAGGCCGCCGGCGATCGCGCGCGGCAGCTTCACCGCCCGCCGCACCCGCGCGACGCCGGATCGCCCGGCACCGCCGAGGCCGCCACCGACGCGCTCGGCGCCGGGCGGCACGATCGACATGCCGGCCTCATGCACGCCTCAGCGCCCCGAACAGCGACAGCGGCTCGACCGGCGTCATCACCGCAGGCGCGGCCGCGGCCGACCGCGTCAGCAGGTGGTGGACGACGACGACGGTCGCCATCAGGTGGTAGAAGAAGTCGAAGTACGCCAGCCCGAGGAAGGCGCCGGCCGACATGTAGCCGACCAGGCTGACCTGGATCATCGCCGCGAGGTCGCGCGCCCACATCGTCTGCGGCTGGCGCCTGGCGATGCGGATGATGCTGCCGCACTTCAGCCAGGTGAATCCCAGCAGCGTCAGGAAGATCGCCAGCCCGACCCAGCCGTGCTCGCCCAGCACCTCGAAGTAGATGCTGTGCGCGTCGTAGCCCTTGAAGCCCTCGAATCCGACGCCGAGCACCCGGCTGTTGGCCACGCCGAGCGCGTAGCGCCAGGCCATGAACCGCCCCTGCGCCGACGCATCCTGCTCGTAGTTGCCGATCGACTGGATGCGATCGAACCACTCGGACGGCATGATGTAGAGCGTCGCGATGGCCGGGATCGCGACCAGCAGCGCGGTGACGAGCTTGCGCCGCGACTTGAACCAGAAGATCAGCCCGGTGATCACCAGCGCCAGCAGCGCGCCGCGCGAGTGGCTGCCGACCGCCGCCAGCGCGGTCAGCAGCATGCCGATGCCCAGGCCGATCTGGATGCGCCGGTCCCGCTCGTGCAGTTGCAGGTAGCGCATCAGCGGGATCGTCATCACCAGCGCCAGCGCCATCTCATTGTTGCCGCCGATGAACGAGCCCTCCGGCCCCTGGACCCGGTACGAGCCGCCGTTGGCGATCGTGAAGATGCCGCCCTTGACGCCGTAGAAGCCCAGCGACAGCACGATGACCCAGATCAGCATGTGGACGCGCTCGCGCGAGGTCAGCATCACGAGCGTCATGAAGGTCAGGATCTGGATCTTGATCACCTTGTCGAACTGCAGCCAGGCCGGGCCGGGCAGCCGCGCCTGGGTCGTCGTCAGCGTCATCCAGAGGATGAAGATCACCAGCACGACGATCTCGCGCCCCCAGACGACGCGCTTGGCCTCCTTGGACGCGAGCATCGCCACCAGCGTGACGACGGCGACGATCATGACGACCGGCATGTCGAACATGAAACCCCAGGCGAGCCGGTGGGGGTTCATGTAGCCGAGCCAGGCGAGCATCAGGATGCCCCAGAACGGGCGCTTGAAGACGAAGGGCAGCAGGCCGAAGACGACGAGGGCCAGGGCGATGTCACGCATGGGGTCGGTGCCGGGGTCGCCGTGCAGAGGTCAGGCGTGGTGCGCCCGATGGTGCGGAAAGACGCCTCGCGACGCCGTGTGCAGCGAACGAAACTCGTCGAGCAGCGTCCTGACGCGCAAGTCCCAGGTGTTGCGCTCAGCATGGGTACGGATGGCCGCGGCGTCCCAGCGCTGCGTCAGCGCGTGCTCGATCGAACGGGCCAGCGCGGCCGCGTCACCGAATGGGACGATGGTGCCGAGCGCCTCGCTGCAGACGACCTCGGCATTGCCACCGACGTCGGTCGCCACGATGGGAATGCCGCAGCCCATCGCCTCCAGCAGCACGTTGGCCCAGCCCTCGTTGCGCGTCGCCAGCACGAACAGGTCGGCGGCCGAAAGCGGCACCCGCAGCTCCTCCGGCGGCATCGGCCCGATAAAGCGCACCGCATCCGCGAGCCCGAGCGCCACGACCTGCTGCTCGAGGCGCTCGCTCCAATCGCCCTCGGGGCTGGCGCCGCCGACCGCGAGGTAGATCAGGCCAGGAAAGCGCTCCCGCAAGGTCGGCAGAAGCTCGATCACGCGGTGAAAGCCCTTGCGCTCGACCAGCGCACCTACCGTCACCAGCACCGGTACGTCAGGCGGCAGGCCCAGCAGTCGCCGCGCCTCGGCGCGCGGCATGGGGCTGAACTTGTCCAGATCGACGCCATTGCCGACCACCAGCACCTTGTCCGCCGGCGCGCCGAGCCCCAGCGCGACGCGGCGCAGCGACTCGGAGACCGCAAAGACGCGTGCCGCACGCTTCAGCGCCGCACGCAGCTGTGGCGCCAGCGCCGGGTCCTGCGCATGCCGCACTTCGGTGCCGCGCAGCGTGATCGTCACCGGCACGCGCAGCCAGCGGCCGAGCACGCTGGCGGCGAAGCCGTCGGGGTAGGCGAAGTGGGCGTCGATCAGGTCCAGCCGGCCCTGCCGCCTGAGCTGCCGCAGCCGTGGCCAGGCACCGATCGCCATCGCCCAGCCGTCCAGGCGCTTGAGCAGGCCCGGGGGGCTGAGGAAACGCGGGAACCAGACGTCGATACCCTGCTGCAATTCGTGCGCCGGCGCCCCCGCCCTGAAGCCGGGCCTGAAACGGCGGACGAGCCCCTGCAGCGGGAACCAAGGTGTGGGCGCGACGACGGCGATCGGCAGCTCGCGACCGACGCGGAACATGCGCTCGCGGATGAACAAGCCCGCGCCGGGCTGGCGGGCGCTGGGAAACAGGCTGCTCAGCACCACGATGTGCGGCCACGCGGGGTCGGCTTCAGGCATGGGCGATCGCGCGTGCGGTGATCTGCGCATAAGGGTCGCGATACCGCGACACGCTCGACGCCCAGTTGCGCTCGGTCTCGACGAAGCGCCGCCCGGCGGCGCGCAGCGCGGGCCAGCGGTCGCGCTGGCCCAGCAGGGCCAGTAACGCCTGCGCCAGCGCATCGGCGCGTCCGGCCTCGAACAGCACGCCGATCTCGCCGTCGCGGATCAGCTCGCGGTGGCCGCCGACGTCGCTGGCCACCAGCAGCCGGCCCTGCGCCATCGCCTCCAGCGGCTTCAGCGGCGTGACGAGCTCGGTCAGCCGCATGCGGTGGCGCGGGTAACACAGGACATCGACCAGGTCGTAGTAGCGGCCCACCTCGGCGTGCGGCACGCGACCGGTGAAGACGACCTTGTCGGCGATGCCGAGCTGCTGCGCCTGCGCCTTCAGCGCTGCGTCCTGCGGGCCGCCGCCGACCAGCAGCACGCGCAGGATGGCGCGCTTCGCGAGCAGGCTGGGCAGCGCGGCCAGAAGCAGGTCCAGGCCCTCGTAGGCGTAGAAGCTGCCGATGAAGCCGAGCACGGTCGCGCCGGCCAGGCCGAGACTGGCCTTCAGCGCCTCGTCGGGGGTGCCGCTGGGCTCGAACTTGTCGATGTCGACGGCGTTGGGGATCACGGTGACCTTGGCGGCCGGGATGCCGCGCGCGACGATGTCGCCGCGCAGGCCCTCGCAGATGGTGAAGACATGCGCGGCCTGCTGCAGCGCATGCGTCTCCAGCCGGCGCGTCAGTCGGTAGCGCAGGCTGCCCTCGGCGGTGCTGCCGTGGTCGACGGCGGCGTCCTCCCAGAAGGCGCGCACCTCGTAGGCGACGGGGATGCCCAGCTCGCGGCCGACGCGCAGCGCGGGAACAGCGTTCAGCACCGGCGAGTGCGCGTGCAGGATATCGGGCCGTACCTTGCGCGCCACCTCCTGCAGCCGCTGCTGGGTGGCCTTGATCAACGCTACCTCGCTCAGCCCCGGCAGCCTGGGGCCGGTGGGCGCGGGGGTGCGGTAGAAGTGCCAGCCGTCCACCGTCTCCTCCAGCGCGCCATCCGGGGTGGGGGCGGTGTGCTTGGGGCTGGTGAGATGCGCGGTCTCCCACCCCAGCCTGCGCTGCTCGCGCAGGATCGCGAGCGTACGGAAGGTATACCCGCTGTGCAGCGGGATCGAGTGGTCCAGGACGTGGAGGATGCGCATGAATCTTGGATGGGGTCAGGTCCCGCGTTCCGCATAGTGGGACGCGGGACCTGACCCCACCGGATTCTAGGTATCGCCCCCGTCGCAACGAGCAGTCACGCTCGCCCCGCGCGGCCAGCGGCGGGAACTGGTCACGTTTCGGCAGGTACGGTCGGCAACCGCCCCGATGAGCAGGCGGGAGCCGCGTCAGGCCCGGATGACGGGTCAGGCTGCGACGGAACTGCCGCCATGGCGTTGAAGCAGTTTCACGGGTAGTATCACGCACATGAACGCCGCGGCCAAGCTGCTCGCTGCGATGCGGCGAAACCCGAGAGACTGGCAGATCGCTGATCTGCAGGCCGTGGCGCGGCAGCACGGGTTGAATTGGCGGCACCAGAAGAGCAGCCATTGCGTCTTCGTTCGCGGCGACGGGAGGACGCTCTCCGTACCAGCGCACAGGCCCATCAAGCCCGTCTACATCCGCAAGTTCGTCGAACTCATCGATGGAGCGTGAACATGGCCAAACTGACAGACTACCCGTTCGAGGTCCGCCCGCTCTCGGAGGAGGATGGCGGCGGATTTCTGATCTCGTTTCCTGATTTCGCCGAATGCATCTCGGATGGCGAGACCATCGAGGAAGCCATTGCCAATGGACGCGATGCACTCGAGGCCACGATTGCCGCGCTCAAGGCCAGCAAGCTTGCAGTTCCTGCGCCGAACAGCGGCGGCGTGGCTTCCGGGAAGTTCGTGGCCCGGGTGCCCAAGACGGTGCACGCCCAGCTCGCGACGCGGGCACGAGCCGAAGGCGTGTCGCTGAACTCTCTCGTCCTGACCTTCATTGCGCAGGGGCTGGGAAGTTCGAGCGCCAAGGCAAGGCCGAGGAGCGTATAGCCAGCTGGAGGATCTAGGGGTCTCACCCGAACCTGGGGGTCAGGTCACATGTTCCGCGATACGAAACGAGGAACCTGACCCCACCGAAACGGGCGCGGCCATCGGCGCCGCGACGTTGCGCAGAAAGGCCTCGAACATCAGCAGTGTCCAAAGTGGCGCGCTGTAGTCGCGGCTGCCGTTCTGGTGCGCATCGACCAGATGCTGCAGGTAGCGGCGGTTGAACCAGCCGGTGGACTCCAGCCGGGGCCCCAGCACGGCGTCGCGCACGCGCTGCTTCAGCGGCCCGCGGAACCAGCGCGCCAGTGGCACCGCGAAGCCCATCTTCGGCCGGTACAGCACCTCGTGCGGCAGCAGCGGCTCCATCGCCCTCTTCAGCACGAACTTGCCCTCCTGGCCGCGCACCTTGAGGTTGCTCGGCAGCGCGGCCAGCCACTCCACCAGCGGGTGGTCCATCAGCGGCTCGCGCACCTCGAGACTGTGCGCCATGCTGGCGCGGTCGACCTTGGTGTTGATGTCGCCCGCCAGGTAGGTCTTCAGGTCCAGGTACTGGATCAGCGCCAGCGGGTCGTCGCGGCCGCTGAGCGCCTCGAAGCGCGCGGCATGGCGGTCGAAGACCTGCTGCGCGTCGTAGCCGCCGAGCTCGCGCTTCAAGGCCTCGCTGAAGAGCTGCGCGCGCATCGGCGCGCGCATGATGGAGACGCTGTGGAAGTAGGCCTGCACCGAGCCGCGCGCCATGCCCTCGAAGGTGGTCTTGGCGCGCAGGACGCGCGGCGCCCAGTCGGCCTTGGGGTAGACGCGCCCGAGCAGCCCGAACAGCGGCTGGCGCAGGCCCGCCGGCAGCGCGCGGCGCATGCGCTCCTCCATCAGGTGCAGCCGGTAGCGGCGGTAGCCGCCGAAGCTCTCGTCGCCGCCGTCGCCCGACAACGCCACCGTCACCCGCTTGCGCGCCAACTCGCTGACGCGGTAGGTGGGGATGGCGCTGCTGTCGGCGTAGGGCTCGTCGTACAGGCGCGCCAGGGTGTCGACGAGGTCGAAGTCGTCGGTGCGCACAGTCTCGACGAAGTGGTCGGTGCGGTAGCGGTCGGCGACCAGCTGCGCGAAGGCGCTCTCGTTGTACGCCGGGTCGTCGAACGCGATCGAGCAGGTGTGCACGGGCTGGCTCGACAGGCCGGCCATCGTCGCGACGACGGCGCTGCTGTCGACGCCGCCGGACAGGAACGCGCCCAGCGGTACCTCGGCGATCATGCGCAGCCGCACCGATTCGGCCAGGCGCGCGCGCAGTTCCTCGCAGGCCTCGTCGGCGCCGAGGGGGCTGCCGAGCGTGAAGCGAACGTCCCAGTAGGGCTGCGGCTCGGGCGTTGGCTGGCCGCGGCGGATCGCCAGGCAGTGGCCGGGCTCGAGCTTGCGCGCCTGGCGGAAGATGCTGCGCGGCTCGGCGACGTAGCCGAGCGCGAAGTACTCCTCGACCGCGAGCGGGTCGATGTCGCGCCGCAGCGGCGCGCCGCCGTTGCCGGGGGTGTAGGCGAGCAGCGACTTCAACTCGCTGCCGAAGAGGAGCCAGCCATCGTCGAGCAGCGCCCAGTGCAGCGGCTTGACGCCCAGGCGGTCGCGCGCGAGAAAGAGCGTCTGGCGATGCCGGTCCCAGATCGCGAAGGCGAACATGCCGCGCAGGCGCTGCACGCACTCCTCGCCCCAGGCCTCCCAGGCGTGGACGATGACCTCGGTGTCGCTGTGGGTGCGAAAGACGTGGCCCAGCGCCTGCAGCTCGGGCACCAGCTCCTGGAAGTTGTAGATCTCGCCGTTGAAGACGATCGCGACACTGCCGTCCTCGTTGAAGAGCGGCTGCTGCCCAGTGGCCAGGTCGATGATCGACAGCCGCCGGTGCCCCAGGCCGATGCCTGGCTCGAGGTGCAGGCTGCCCTCGTCGGGCCCGCGGTGGTGCTGCGTCTCGTTCATGCGATGCAGCACCGGGTGCGAGACCGCTCGCTCGGCGCGGGTGTCGAAGATGCCGGTGATGCCGCACATATCGGGTAGGGGTCAGGTCACGCCTTGCGCATGCCGCGATGCGGGGCGTGCGCATGGAGGCAAGCGGCGATCGTAGGCGGGCACGTGCCATGTGTCCGCGTGCTTGTCGCTGGCTTCTCGAAGGTGGCATGACTTCCGCCACGCTTGGGGGTCAGGTCCCGCGTCTTGTATCGTGGAATGCGGGACCTGACCCCCACGAGTGCAGAGCTCGTCGATACCGACGCCTACCTCCTGCAGGCCTGCCGTTATGTCGAGCTCAACCCGCTTCGCGCCGGGCTGTGCGCCGATGCGACGCAGTGGCGATGGTCGAGCTGCCGATCGGTGCTCGGCCTGGTCGCACCGCAGCCCTGGTTGGACGTCTCGACCTTGCTCGGGCGCCTGCTCGGTCGGCCCCCGGCAAGCGACGAGGACTTCGCCGCCGCACGCCGTGACTATGCGGAGTGGCTCGCGCTGGGGTCAGGTCCCACGTTCCACGATATGGAACATAGGACCACGCCTCTTGACCCCGCCTCCTAGACTTTCCGGCGCAGCGCGCAGATCGGATGTCGTGGCCTGCAACCTCACTCCATCCGACACCAGACGGCCCGGGCGACCCGGGCGACTCGCCGCGTCAAGGGGCCGCGGCACGTGCACAATCATCGCAGCGATCTCCCGGAGCACGCCATGGGCACGCTAACTTGGGACGAAGTCCTGGCCAACCCCCACTTGCAGAATCTGCCGTTCAAGATCGAGCTCAACCGCTGGGGCCGCATCGAGATGAGCCCCGCGAGCAACCGGCACGGCATGGTCCAGGTGGACGTGGCCGCCGAACTGCGGCAGCGGCCGGGCGGGCGCGTGATCGTCGAGTGCAGCATCCAGACCAGCGACGGCGTGCGCGTCGCCGACGTGGCCTGGGCCTCGGACGCGCGACTGGCGCGCTTCGGCGAGGCCACGCCGTTCCCCGGCGCGCCCGAACTGTGCGTCGAGATCATGTCGCCGACCAACAGCTGGGCGGAGATGCACATGAAGGCGGCCCTCTACCTCGAGGCGGGCGCCGAGGAGGTGTGGATCCAGACGCTCGACGGCCAGCGCAGCGTGATCCACCCGCCGCCGTCCTAGCGCATCGTGCGAGACAGGGTCACACGTTCCGGATGGTGGAAAGCGCGACCCCTTGCCGCAGAGGAGTGAGACATGACGCCGCAGATGCGCGTCGTCTCCTGGATGGATGCGATCCGTGATCCCGCGGCTGCCTTCCCCGCGTTGCTGCAGATGCCCACCGGCCAGCAGCGCGTCGAGCGTGCGATGCTGGATGAGCATCCGCTGCCCGTTGTCGCGCTCAAGGTGGAGCCATCGGACCTGCGCGCGCCGCTGAGCGAGCAGACCGAGGCCCGCGTGGTGATGGACCTGGTCACCGTGCAGCCGCATCCGACGCCCGTCGCCTACGTCCTGACGGTGCTGTTCGACGATCTGTCCGACCCCTTCTTCTACGAGACCGTGCTGTACACTGCTCGACTCGGTGCATGCGGCGTGCCTGCTCTTCCTCGCGACACCCAGCAGCCTGGGGCGGCCGATGGTGCAGGTCGAGCTTTCGCACAATCCGCACAAGCCCATAGTCACCGCGCTGGCCGGCGGGCTCGGCCGAAGGGAGATCGATCATCGCCTCGCGACCGATCCCTTCATCGCGCTGGATACGGCGCGACTGGTCGAACTCCACAGGCCTGGCGGCTGGGCAAGCCTGGCCGCCCTGCTGGCACGCGAGTTCGGGTGCGCCGCGAGCGGGCCTGTCGAGCCCGTACCCCGGCTCGCGTCCGCGCGCGACGATCGGCCTGCAGCGCAGCGCTGGGCCGACTACCGGCGCGACTGGCTCGCGATCGCGCGCGCCTTCAAGCGCGCGCAGACTGCGCAGCAGGCCGAGGCCGAGCTGAACCGCGAGATCGAGCGCCTGCAGGAGCTCGGCCACCTCGACCGCAGCGGCTACGACGGGCTCGAGCCCTAGACGCGGCTGATCGCCGTCCTCGACATCACGCAGGAGGCGCTGGTGCCGTTCATCCTCGATTGCTCCCCGGCGCTGGTGAACGACCGGCTCGTGCGCCTGGCGCTGGAATTGGCTGCGCAGTGCGGTCAGGCGAACCCGCCGGACGCGAGCGGGGCCGCGCGCATGAGCCATATCGCGAACTGCGCTCGGCAACGGCTGTCCGAGAGGAAGGGCGGGGTTGGAGGGGGGATCGAGGGTCCGGCCGAGTAAGCTGCTCGCGTCGCACGGAGTGAGATGAGAGACCCCATCGAGCCGGGTGGATGTCGAGCCGCCGGGTGCCGCGCGCCGCAGGGCGCCCGTTGCCGCGATGACGACCTCGTCCACCATGCCGGCTTCGAGGTCGTGGACCAGCCGGGACAGGGTGGACTTGGCGTCGAGCCTGTTGACGTTCGTCGACGACATCGCTTGCATCGGGCCAAGTCTGGCCACGCAAAGGACAACGACCAGGCGGGCCCTGCGGAGCAGGGTCGTACCGCGCGCTCCGAATCGCCAAGCGCAGGACCTGCCGCACCGCCGGGTCCGCCGCTCAGACGCGAAAGGGGTCGACGATGGTCAGCGACTCGATGCGCTGCCCATGCTGCAGATCCTCGCTCAGCAGCCGGCTGCAGCCAGCAGCCAGGGCGGCGGCAATCACGAGCGAGTCGTAGAACCCGTAGCGCCATCGGGCCCGTACGCCCAGCGCGCGGCGATAGAGCTCGGCACTGGCGCCAACCTGCATCAGCGGCACACGACGCTCGTGTACGCTCCCTACGTTGTCTGAGGTCACGCGTTCCGCGATGCGGAACGTGTGACCTGACCCCCGTATTGACGGTCGTAAACGCGCCCGTACGCAGCCACCATCGCCTCCAGGCTGAATCGCCGTTCCACCTCGGCCCGCCCGGCGCGGCCCATGGCCTGGGCGGCGGCCGGGTCGGCGGCCAGCCGCAGCAGGCCTTGCGCCATGGCCTCGATATCGTCCGGCGGAACCAGCAGGCCGGTGCGGCGGTCGGCGACCAGCTCGGGGTTGCCGCCGACCGCGGTGGCCAGCACCGGCAGGCCGCTGGCCATCGCCTCCAGGATGGTGTTGGAGATGCCCTCCGCGAGCGACGGCAGCACGAACGCACTCAGCCCCCGCATCAGGTCGGGCACGTCGGCACGTTCGCCGGGCAGCCAGGCGAGGTCGGCGACACCAGCTTCCGCAAGGACCGCCTGACACTCGGCACGCAGCGGGCCGTCGCCCACCAGCACCAGCCGCAGCCGCCCGCGCAGCGACGGCTGCCTCTGAAGCGCATGGACGAAGGCGCGCGCCAGCAGCGGCTGGTGCTTGACGGTCTGCATGCGCCCGACGGTGCCGACCAGCCAGTGCGCAGGCGCGGAGAAGGGCGCGCCGGGGATAGGCGCAGGCTCGCCACCGGGCGCCGGATGGAAGCGCGCGGTGTCGACCCCGTTGTAGATCTGCGCCACCCGCGCCGGCGCGATGCCGACGTGCTCGGTCAGATAACGCGCCAGATCCTGCGACAGCGCGATGTAGCGGTGCACGAAGGGCGAGTACAGCCGCCGCAGGCGCTGGTGATGGCGGCTCGTGCCGTCCAGGTCCCCGACATCGCGTCCGTGCTCGCCGTGCACGCGCAGCGGCACGCGCGCGGCCCAGGCGGCGACCTGCATCTCGAGCGCGGCGAGGTTGCGCGTGTGGACGACCGCGGGCCGGTGCTCGCGCAGCAGGCGGTAGAGACGCGGGTAGAGCTTTGCGCCGTGGCCCGGCGGCTTGTGCAGCGCGATGCACTCGACATCGTCGCGCCGCAGCCGGTGGCGGAAGTCGGTCACCTCGGTCAGCGCGACGACCATGTGCCGGAACGCATCGCGCGGCATGTGGTCGATCAGGTTGACGACGCCGTTCTCGAGCCCGCCGACGTCGAAGCGGTGGACGATGTGGACGATCAGCGGGGCCTCGCGCACGCCGGCAGGCTCGCGCTGCACCGGCCCGGGCGCAGCATCGGGGTGGCTCAGGGCACTCATCGCTGCAGCGACTCCGCGGCCGCCCGCATCGCCAGCGCCACGCCCAGCCGGTTGAGGTGGCCGTCATAGGGCCCGACGTCGAGCGAACGCCGCGACACGCCGGCATGCCCGGCGTACACGGGCTCCATGTCGTGCACGATGGCGCCGCGCTGGCGCAATCGCTCGATGAGGTGGGCCCGCTCCAGGTCGATGAGTTCCGGCCGCGCCGCCGGGCCGTCACGGCGACCGTCGACGAGGATGACCAGCCGGCCCGCCAGGTGGGGCGAAGCCGCTTCGTAGAACGCGTCGACGACAGCCTCCGCCATCCTTTGCACCCGCGCGAGCTGTGCTTCATCGACCCGGGGACCGGCCGGGCCCGATGGCCGATCGGCACGCCCAGCCTCGGGCGTGCTGCGGCTGAAGATCGCATCGAGCAGGCGCGCGGGCCGCAACTTGAGCTGGCTGACGAGATACTGCGCCAGCGCCGAATGCCGGGACAGCCGCTTGAAGGCATCGGGCGCCGGCAGCCGCTCGATGCGCGGCGCGAGCGTCTCGCGGTCCAGGCAGCGGCTGTGCACGTTGCCCGACCCGCACAGCGACTGCCGCGCATCGTAGCGTTCGAGCAGCAGCACGACGTCGCGCACGCCGAAGCGCTCGTGCGCTAGACGGATCCGCTGCGCGTAGTCGAGCAGCGCGGTTCCCGGGCTGCCGAGCGCATAGACCGGGCGCTGCCCGCCGAGCAGCGCCTCGAGCTGCGCCGCCGGCCGGTCCGCCTCGTCGAGCATCGAGGCCTCGACATAACTGTCGCCGATCAGCGCCACGGCGTTCGGATCGGCGACGAAGTCGTGCGCCGACAGGAAGCCCCTGTTATTGCTGCGCAGCTCGCGCGAATTGCGCAGGTCCCATCCGGTCGAGGTCCGCCAGCGGTGGTGCGCGGGGTAGGTCAGCAGGTCGGGGTCGAAGTGGTAGCCGGTCATCGTCGCGGTCGAAACCGGCAGCAGGCGCAGCACGATCTCGGCGGCGAGCAGCGTGCCGACGAGTCCGGCGAAGAGCCCGGGCAGGATGCGCCGCATCAGAAGTTGAAGTAGATGAACGCGCTGACCGAATCGCGTGCGGTGTTCAGCACGACGAGCCCGACGGCGCCCAGCAGCGCCGACGCGCCGACGACACCGCGCCAGAACGCCCCGCGCTGAAGCGCCGACCGCAGCCGCTCGCCCAGGGCGTTGCTGTTCGGCAGCGCCACGGCCGCGGCACCCAGCACCAGGCACCAACCCCAGGCCACCGGCTGCTGCAGCCCGGCATTCCACAGCAACAATCCGGCGTCGGTGCCAGGCGGCGCGAACCCGGCCATCCCCTGCAGCATGCGCAGCGCGCCCGGCAGCGTCTCGGCGCGGAAGAAGACCCAGGCGACGACGGTGACGCCGAAGGTCGATGCCCACGCGAGCACCGCGAAGGCACGCGACCGGTCGAGCGCGCGGCGCCAGCCCAGCCGCGCCGTCCAGGCGCGGAATCCGTGGTTGAGCATCAGGTAGGCACCATGCAGCGCCCCCCACAACACGAAGGACCAGCTCGCACCGTGCCAAAGCCCGCCGAGCACCATCGTGATGCCGAGGTTGGCATAGCGGCGCGCCGCACCCTTGCGGTTGCCGCCGAGCGAGAAGTACAGGTAGTCGCGCAGGAAGGTCGACAGCGAGATGTGCCAGCGGCGCCAGAAGTCGCTGATGCTGGTGGCCTTGTACGGGGAATCGAAGTTGAACGGCAGCCGGATGTTGAACATCCAGGACAGTCCGACCGCCATGTCCGAATAGCCGGAGAAGTCGAAGTAGAGCTGGAAGGTATACGCGAGCGCGCCGGTCCAGGCCTCCGCGGCGCCGGGCGCCAGGCCGGCGTCCACCGGGGCGAAGACGGCGTCGGCATAGGGTGCGACGCCGTCGGCCAGCACGACCTTCTTGAACAGCCCGATGGCGAAGATCGCGAGCCCGGCACTGAAGTTGGCGCCCTGGAATCGGTAGACCGCCGCATGCGCGAACTGCGGCATCATCTGCGCGTGATGCAGCACCGGCCCCGCGACCAGGTGCGGGAAGTAGGTGACGAACAGCCCGTAGTGGATCGGGCGCACCTCGCGAACCTTGCCGGCCCAGGAGTCGACCAGGTAGGCGATCTGGGTGAAGGTGTAGAAGGAGATGCCGATCGGCAGCACGATCTCGCCCAGCGACCATGTCGTGCCGAGCAAGGCGTTGACGTTGTCGACGAAGAAGCCCGCATACTTGAAGTAGGCGAGGAGCATCAGGTCGAAGCCCACGCCCGCGGCGAGCCACGCCCCCGCAGGCCCGCCATTCGCGCGCGCGGCGGCAATCCGCATGCCGAAGGCGAAATTGGCGCCGATGGATGCGAGCAGCAGCAGCGTGAACTCGGGCATCCAGTAGCCGTAGAAGAATAGCGATGCCGCGAGCAGCCACGCCGCGGCCGCCCTGGCCGACCAGCGCCCGAGCAGGAAATACCCGGCCAGCGCGGCCGGCAGGAAGAGGAAGGCGAAGGTGGCGGTGGTGAACAGCAACGGGAGACGGCGCGACGCCGGGGCCGCTTCAGTTCAGACCGAACTCATTGCCCATCCGCGCCGGACGTCGCGGCCAGCGAGGACAGCCCCGGGCCATCGCGAGCCGCCACGAGCGCCTGCTCGATGCCGGGCAGGTTCGCGTCGAGGAACTCCTGCAGGACTTCACCCGGGTCCCGTTGGCCATCGTGCAGCGTGTGCAGCACCATCACCGCCGACTCGTCGCCGCGCCCGGCAAGCCGCATCAGGCCGCCGTAGAGCTTGGCCGGAACGTCGGCTTCGATCCAGCGCCCGTTGACCCAGTAGACCCTCCAGATCTGGATGCGCTGCCTGGCGCCGGACACGCGCCCGGCGCGCAGCTCGGCCGTTCGAACGTCGATGCGCTGGCCGGCGGCCTGCACCGGCCGCTGGCCGCTGCCGGCCAGCGCCCAGTCGGGGTCCTTGGAATTGATCAGGATGTTGGCCTGGCTGATCAGCTTGCGCTTGGCGTCCTGCGCCCGGTAGTACGCGAGGTACAGGCCGACGTAGCTGCCGTCGCGCCCGAAGACCTGGGCGCTCTCGGCCGAGGGTCTCTGGTACAGCGGCTTCCACGCCGGCAGCGACACCGACTCCGGCGCCAGGACAGGCTGCCACCCGCCGGTCGCGGCGACCGCGGTCAGCACCGGCGTATCGTCGCGCTCCAGCGCGGCCAGCGCGGAGCCCGCGGCGTGCGGGGCGACCGCGACCATGACGGCGCCCGCCGTCATCACCGCCAGGGCGGCGAGCGACGCCGCCGCGCCACCGGCCGCCGGCCGCGTGCCCGACTGCGGTGATACCTCGCTCGCCTCCGGCTCGGCCCAGCGCATGCCGATCATGAACATGACCAGGATCACGAAGCCGAAGAAGACCCAGCCGTAGATGATGTGGTCGACCCCGGTGGCGATCCGGTTGTCCGACAGGTGGCCCAGCATGACGATCATGTAGGCGCGCAGCCAGTTGGCGAGGATCGGCACCAGGATCGAGACGCCGACGAAGATCCAGCGCCGCCGCGGCGAGCGGTAGTTGAGGTAGGCGAACAGCGACCCGACCATGACCGACGCGATCAGGTAGCGCACGCCGCTGCAGGCCTCGACGACCGACCAGCTCCCGCTCGGGATCTCGAAGTGCAGCCCCTCGCGCACCACCGGGACCCCGCTCAGCCGCAGCGCGGCGACGGTGAAGTCCGCCGTGCCCTGCATCAGCGGCTCCAGCAGGAAGTCGCCGAACGGGACGCCGAAGAACAGGAAGCCGAGCGGGAACATCAGCGCACGCGCGACCTCGGCCCCGAGCACGGCCGGCACGCTCAGGACGAGCAGCGCGACGAAGGCGAACTGCGCGGCGGCGTTGACGACGACGAGGTCGGCCAGGAACCACACGGCGGCGGCACCCGCCATCAGCAGCAGCGGCCAGGCGGCCGGCCGCGGCGCGAGCGTGGCGAGATGTTCGCGGCGCCTCCAGACCAGCCACAACGCCAGCGGCAGCACCAGCACACCGTGCGCATAGGTGTCGGAGAACATCCACATGTCCCACATCGCGCGCGCGGTATCGCGGTACCACAGCCCGATCCAGGCGGCGACCGCGATCCACAGCGGCAGCGCACGCCGCCAGGCAAGGGCCGAGTCGGCATGGGTGGCGGCGGGGGCTTGCAAGGGGGTGGCGGTCATGCCGCGATCCTCGGTGATTCGTCGATGAAGCAGCGGTCGATGCCGGCGAGCTGCGCGTCCCAGGCAAATCCGGCCAGGACATGGCGGCGCGCCGACTGTCCCACGCGCTCGGCGAACGATGGGTCCGCGAGCAGCCTTTCGACCTGCGCCGCGAAGCCCTCGGAATCGGCCGCGCTGAGCAGCTCGGCACCATCGCCGGCGCCGATCGGACCGGCGCAGGCCTGCGAGGCGACGACGGGGCGCGCCATCGCCATCGCCTCGAGGACCTTGTTCTGGATCCCGCGCGCCAGCCGCAACGGCGCCACGACGAGCGCCGCATGCTGCAGGTAGGGGCGCACGTCGTCGACGGTGCCGGTGACGGCGACAAACGCACCGGCCAGGGCCTGCACTGCGCTGCTCGGGTTGCGGCCGACGATGAAGAACCGCGCCTCGGGCCGGCGCGCGACGATGCGCGGCAGCACCTCGCGCACGAACCACTGCACCGCGTCGACATTCGGCCAGTAGTCCATCGCGCCGGTGAAGACGATCGGCGTCGTGCCGGCGTCGAAGGGCGAGCCGCGTCCGCTCTCGGGGGCGAAGTGCCGGGCGTCGACGCCGTTGCACAGCGCCTCGACGCGCGACGCGCACTCCGGCGCGAGCCGGCGGAACAGCGCCGCCTCCTGCTCGGTGGCGAAGAACGACCTGGACGCGCGCGCCGCCACCCGCCGCTCGTAGGCCAGAAGCTCGCGCCCCTCGCGCGCATACAGCCACGACAGCGGCCAGCGGTGCGCGCGCGCATAGTCGGCCCACTTGGCCGAGTCGACGTCGACGAAGTCGACCAGCACCGGCACCTCGCTGCCGAGGAAGGCTTCGGCGTAAGGCGCCATCGACGACGAGAAGACGACGACGGCGTCGATGCGGCCCTCGGCGCGCAGCCGCCGCACCCAGGCATCCAGGGCGGCGTCTCGGTAGTAGGCCAGCGTCAGCGGCTCGCCGCGCGCCAGCCCGGACAGGCTCGCGATGCGCGCGCGGCGCGGCTGCAGCCGCACGGTCATGACCTCGCTGCACCAGCGCCGCACGGCATCGACATGCGGCTCGTCGGCCGGGTCGTCGACGAAGGTCCCGAGCAGCACCTCATGCCGCGCCGCCAGGTGGCGCAGCAGATGGTAGGAGCGCACCTTGTCGCCCTTGTCGGGCGGGTAAGGCAGCCGGTGCACAAGGTAGAGGACGCGCGCCACCAGCCTCACCCCAGGCTGCGGACCACGAAGGGCCCGAGCCAGTTCGCCACCGGCAGCGGCAACCGCCGCCAGGTCTCGATCATCAGCCTGTACTTGGCATTCGCCGGGTTGTTCTGCGGCACCGCGTCGCGCTTGTAGAGCCGGTATTCGTAGTGCAGCGGCTGCGGCTCGAAGCCCCAGTTCTTCTTGAACGCGTAGGGGCCGGTGCCGACCTTGCTGCGGCCGTAGTCGAAGGTCTTCAGCCCCACGGCACAGGCCCAGCGCATCAGCGCCCAGTACTTGAAATCGTTGGCCGCCAGGTCGCGCGCGGAGAGGTCGTCGCCGGCGTAGTACGGCAGGATCTCGTCGCGGAAGCGAAAGCTCAGCACGCTCGAGACGGGGCGGCCGTCGGGCGCGGCGACGGTCAGCACGCTGCAATCGTCGCGAAACTCGTCGCGCAGCGCCTGGAACCAGCGCCGCGGCAGCGCCGGCGTGCCGTGGCGATGCACGTTGTCGGCATACAGCGCGAAGAAGCGGTCGACGCCGTCGTCGAAGCCGGCCTGCAGCGCGCGCTGCAGGCCCTTGCGCACCATCGCGCGCTGCTTGCGCGGGATCGCGAGCAGGTTGGCCTCCTCGTCGGGCAGGATCGGCCTGCGGAAGGTCGCATACAGCTCCTGCCGCGGCCAGCCCTCGTGCCGGCGCTGCAATTGCCGCAGTTCGAGGTGCTCGACGCCGAGCCGGCGCGCGAGGCGGTCGGCCTCGTCCTCCAGCGCCGTGGCGGCGGCCTCGTCGGCCGCGGCCGCGCCGCCGTAGACCGCGAACGGCAGGCTGCTGACCGCGTCGCCGAACAGCAGGCTCTTGACACGCGACAGCGGCAGCACGCCGACGATGGCGCTGCCGCCGCCGGGCTGCGGCCGCTCGGCCGCCAGCGCCCAGGTCGGGTGGCCGAAGATCCGGCCGAGCACGCGCATCCAGCCGGCGCGGTGGAAGAAGGTCGCCTGCGGGCAGGCGGCGACGAAGTCGTCCCAGCGCGCCGCGTCGTCGGCACGGGTGATGTCGATCGCGCGCACGGTCGCCGGCGGCAGCGCCGGCTCGGCGCCGGGCGCCGCCGGCGGCAGGGC
>JACPVA010000147.1 GCA_016191995.1 Burkholderiales bacterium
CTGGTCGTAGAGATCGCCGTCGGCGTCTTCCCAGGGCTTGATCCACAAGCGCAGCAGGTGGGCCGGGGAGCGCAAGGGGCTGGGCGTGACGGCCGTGTCGGCATCGCCGGTGGCGACGGACGATGGGGCGGGCGGGGCTGATTCGGGCGGCTTCGCTTCGGATGCCTCTTTCCGCGGGGCGGCCAACCGTTTGGCCCGTTGGCTGGGCAGGTTGTTGTGGATTGCGTTGGCGTAGGTACCTGACACCGAGTCGCAGGCGACACCCTCCGGGGCCTTGCAGGCGTACTTCGAGTCGCCGCCCAATCCGGACATGTTCATGCAGGCGCCCAAGGGGAGCAGCAGGCAGAGGGCGCCCATGCGCAGCACGAGCGTCTTCATGGCTGCTTCTCCGCGGTGGCTTGCGGCGTCGTTGGTGAAGCAATCTGCGCGAGGCGCGCTTCCAGCACCGCACGTCCCACGTAGCCCTCGGTACGGCTGCCGTCCGCCCAGATCAGGGTGGGCGTACCCTGGACGCCGAGCTGGTGAGCCAGGGCCAGGTTGCGGGCGATCGGGTGATCGCAAGCGGCATCGGTCTTGAGCGTACTGTCGTCACCGTGGAGCATCAGGCGCTGCCAGGCTTCGGCGCGATCCCCCGCGCACCAGATGGCGATCGGCTTGGCCTCGCCCTGGAAGGGGACGAGGAAGGTGTAGAGGGTGACGTTGTCGAGGCCGGCCAGTTCGGGCTCCAACTGTTTGCAATAGGGGCAGTTGGGATCGCTGAAGACGGCCACCTTGCGCTGGCCATTGCCGTGGACCGTTTTGATCGCATCACTGAGCGGCAGTCGGTCGAAGCGGATGGGCGCCGCTGCCGTGCGCACGGTTTCCTGGGTCGATCCCCGGGCGCCGTTCACGCTGTTGGCCTGCGCCAGTTTCGGGCCGGTGAGGTCGCGCAGGGTCGCGGTATCGAACAGGTGGCCGAAGAGGAAGTAGCGCGGGTTGCTGGCCGAGACGTAGGCCACGTTGCCGTTCATCCAGACTTCATAGAGGCCGCCGATGGGCGAGCGGGTGATTTCGGAGAAGGGCGTGCCCGGATGCGCTTTCTGCAAGGCCGCCAGCAGACGCTTCTCGTCGGGCGTGGCGGCGTTGGCGCAGACGAAGGGTCCGAGGAGTGTCACGCTCAAGGCCGCAACGAGCACGCGCCGGGGACGGCACAGGGGTTCAGTAGTTACCATCGTCGGGGGTCTCCAGATAGCGGGTTTCGGGGGAGTTCGGGGAGTGGGCGAGGCGCGCGGACGACGGGTCGCCCGCTGTCATGGGGACGTCGATGCGTACGCCCTTGGTGATCACCACGTCGACTTCGCGGCCGGCGTCCACCTCGATGACGGGGAAGGTGTTCTCGGCGAGCTTGATGTAGTACTGGGCCAGCCGGTCCAGGGCCTTGCCGACGCCGCTGCCGAGACCGGCGCGGTAGGCCTCGGCACCGGAGGCGCTGGCAACCGTGCCCAGCGCCGAGGTGCTGTATTCCGTCGACGAGGTCGCCAGGCCCTGGCCGATGCCGCTGACCACGCCGGCTAGCAGCGCATTGGCGAGCATCTGGCCCTGCTTGGTGACCAGGCGCCCGCGCATGCCGACCTTGCCGTCCTCGCCATAGACGCTGCCCTGGATCTTCACTTCGAGCGTCGCGCCGTCGGCGCGCACGCAGGACAGGCTCTCGGTGCGCAGGTAGGCGCGTTCGGAGCTGATGTCGCCGTAGCCGGCTGCGATTACGAAGCACTCGCGGTATTCAGCGCGGAAGCGGTTGGGCAGGACCGAGTTGTCCGAAAGGCGGATCAGGACGGGGTGGGGATTGGACTGGGACTGGCCGCCGGTCGGCGCATCCAGCCCACCCAGCAGCGTGCCGCGGGTAAAACTCACCGGCAGGAAAGTGGAGACGGTCCGCGCAGGCGCTTGCGAACTGCCGCCCGAGGCCGGGTCCGCACTGGCACCGGTGTTCGCGATCGGAGCGCCGGTGCCGGCGCGGGATCGGTCCGCGACGGTGATGCGCACGATCGCGGGCTGCGGCGGCGCCAGCGATGTCGGCGGCCAAGCGTCGCCCGGGGTGCCGCTGGGCATCGCGCCGGCGGGCGAACC
>JACPVA010000037.1 GCA_016191995.1 Burkholderiales bacterium
GCGAACTGCGAGGCCTCGTGGCTGGCGCGCTGCGGCCAGCGCTGGGTGATCGCCTTGCGCCGGGTGTAGAAGCGCACGCCGTCCGGGCCGTAGGCGTGCAGGTCGCCGAACAGCGAGCGCTTCCAGCCGCCGAAGCTGTGGTAGGCCACCGGCACCGGCAGCGGCACGTTGATGCCGACCATGCCGACCTCGATCTGGTCGGCGAACAGCCGCGCCGCTTCGCCGTCGCGGGTGAACAGGCAGGTGCCGTTGCCGTACTCGTGGGCGTTGATCAGGGCGATGGCCTGTTCCAGGCTGTTCACGCGCACCACGCACAGCACCGGTCCGAAGATTTCTTCCTGGTAGATGCGCATGTCCGGGGTGACGCGGTCGAACAGGCAGCCACCGAGGAAGAAGCCGTCCTCATGGCCGTCGATCTGGATGCCGCGGCCGTCCACCACCAGTTGCGCACCGGCCGCCTCGCCGTCGGCCACGTAGCCGCTGACCTTGTCGAGGTGGGCCTTGGTCACCAGCGGGCCCATGTCGAGGCCGCAGGACGTGCCAGGGCCGACCTTGAGCGCATCGATCTGCGGCACCAGCCGCTCGATCAGCGCGTCGGCCACCTGGTCGCCGACGCAGACGGCGACCGAGATCGCCATGCAGCGCTCGCCGCAGGAGCCGTAGGCGGCGCCCATCAGGGCGCTGACGGCGTTGCCCAGATCGGCGTCCGGCATCAACACGGCGTGGTTCTTGGCGCCGCCCAGGGCCTGCACGCGCTTGCCGCGCCGGGTAGCCTCGCTGTAGATGTATTCGGCGATCGGGGTCGAGCCGACGAAGCTGAGCGCCTTCACTTCCGGCGCCTCGAGCAGCGCGTCCACCGCTTCCTTGTCACCATGCACCACGTTCATCACGCCCTTGGGCAGGCCGGCTTCCTGCAGCAGCTGCGCGATCAGCAGCGTCGAGCTCGGGTCGCGCTCGGACGGCTTGAGGATGAAGGTGTTGCCGCAGGCGATGGCCAGCGGGTACATCCACAGCGGCACCATGGCCGGGAAGTTGAA
>JACPVA010000169.1 GCA_016191995.1 Burkholderiales bacterium
CAGCAAACTGGCACTCAGGTAGTCCGCCAAGCGCGCACCTCTTCCTAGGACGGCCTTGGTTCGTGCCATGGCTCGCTCCGTCGTTGAGACGGGTCGATTCTACCATCGCAAGCACTAAACTAACAGTATTGGGTCAGGTCATCAATCGAAAGACCTTGCGATTTAAGTCCTGACCGTCTGCAACCTCTGCAACTTCCGGCGGCCCTTGATCGCCGGCCAACGGCCCGCGCCGCGCCTCCCTCTGCCCGTACCAACCCATCTGCCCGGCAGTCGGTGTCAGGAGTCGGCGCCTGTCGCACGATGACGACTTCCAAACCGGCAGTCTGCGACGAACAACACGCCGCTGCCGACACACCTGAGACCGTCGCATGACCGTCACAGGTCGACCCCGAGGGCATCTGAAACTACTATGCCCTCAAGCGCAGTAGCGCACGCGCCGCGGACGCCGCGTACGAGCCGTCGAGCCGCGGGAGGTCGAACGACGGCGAGCCGCGGAAGTTGTCCTTCGCAGCATGCGATCACGCCAGCGCGACGCGACAGGAGCCGCGGCGCCAACAGCGAAAGCCCCCGCGCGGGAGCCTTCAAACGGGGACGGGGCTCCCAGACCGCCGGCCGCGTTCGCTGCCGCTCGCGACGCAGCGCGAACCCGGCGCCTAGCAGAGCGAGGCTGAGCAGCGCGAGCGATCCGGTGCCCGGCTCGGGAACGCTGCCCGACGAGCCGCCGCCCGAGGAGCCGCCGCCCGAGGAGCCGCCGCCCGAGGACGACGACCCGGACATGGTCGACGTGAACGCGTATGGGCCGGTGCCAGTGTGATACTTGAACCCGAGAGGATCGATCTCGACGGAATTTCCCCAGATCGTGCTGCCGAGGAGGATCGAGAACGTATCGGTGCCCCCTCCTGCGAAGATGCCGCCTGTTGACGTATCGCCCTGGCAACTGCCCGCCGCCCACACGCAGACCTCGACGCTGACCCCGTTGCCGAGGTTCGTGCCGTCGGAGAGACTCGCGCCGACGATGCCGCTGGCGTCGCTGTCGGCAAATCCGATGCTCGTCGCGTCCGAGTTGATCCCGAAGCCGAAGGCGATCAGGTTGTTGCCAGCGAGCGACGATGTATTCGTCAGGCTCACCGTGATCGACAGCAGGCTGCTGTTGAATCCCCCGACCGTCATGGACCCCGAGCCAGTGAGCAGCGAGAGGCCGGTGTTGTAAGACCAGCTGAAGCCAAGCGGGTTGTTCGACCCCGACGACACGATGACCGCGTGGCTGCCCGCGCCGAACGACGCGAGCGCGACCGCCGCGAGACAGCTCCTGATCATGCCAAGCCAGAACGTCACGGGTCTCTCCCTTCGCGGTCAGTCGACGGGGTTTCGCGCGATCGACCGAGGTCGCGCCGATCGGTGCAGACGATCAAGCAATACCCGCGCCAGAGGAATGGTGATTCGCCAAAAGTCGTTGTATGACAAGCGCTTGCGGCGTTTCGCGCTACCGCCGACAAGGCAGGTCGCGGCCTCCGCGAGGCGGACTGTAAGGGTATCCGACGGCGGCGGGCGGTCGCGGCAGGCGTAGGCGGGCGCGGGGTTCGGGCCGGGATGGCGTCCCGCGAAGCCGTCGTGTCGAGTACGAGCTGCGACAAGGACACGGCGTGCGGCACGCCGGCCCAGCTCGCCAGGCTGCGCCGGGCCATGGTCCCGGCGCGGCCGAGCTCGCCCAGCGCGTGGCACATCACCGCCAGTTCGTTCTCGATCGTCAGCCCGCGGCAGTAGCCCGGGTGGCGCGCCAGCAGCCGCTCGAGGCCGTCGCGCGCCTCGCGCACGGCGCCGAAGAACCAGTGGATCCAACAGTATTGGGTCAGGTCTTAAATTGAAAGACCTTGCGATTTAAGACCTGACCCTCTGCAACCCCTCAGCACCGCGAAGACCCCGAGCGAGTCGTGCGCCAGCGCGACCGAAACCATGAAGCCGAAGCACGCCAGCGACGCCAGCGTCCAAGCCAGCCGCGCGCGCATCGTGCGCGCGCGCTGCAGCGCCATCGTCCCCAGGCCGATGTAGACGACGAGCAGCAGCAGCTTGACGCCGAGCCAGGTCTGCTCGAGCGGGTCGATCTGCAGCGCCGTCCACAGCAGCGCGCCGAAGCTCAGCAGCCCGGTGTCGACGACCCAGCTCGCTGCCCGCGCCGGCAACGTCAGCGGCCAGCGCGCGCCGGCCAGGTGGGCGAAGGCGCGCAGCGCGAAGTAGCTGCCGCTCAGCGTGACGAATCCGATGTGCGCGTGGCGCAGCGCGAGGTAGTGGTCGATCAGGTTCATGGCCCGGGCGCGGGGAATGCTGCCGGATTGTGCCGGCGGTGGCGCCGGCAGGCCGCCGCGGGCTCCGCGCGCGTCCTGCCGTGGCCCCGACGGCACGCTACCGGATCGCCGGCCCGACGGGCCCCGGCGGCGCCTGGTCCCCCGGCGGTGGCGCCAGCAGCCAGCCGAAGCCGCGCTCGCGCGCCAGCGCCCGCGCGTGCGCGTGCGCCGCGTGATCCGCCGCCTCGGCGGCGGGCGGCGATCCGCCCGCCAGGCCTTCCCACGCCGCCAGCATCCACAGCGCCTCGCACTGCCACTCGGCGAGCTGCGCGCGTTCGGCGATCACGAGCTGGGCATGCGCTGCCGCACGCGCCGCGGCGAAGTCGCCGGCCGCCGCCGCGTGCGCCGCACGCGCCCGCTCGCGGCGCGCGAGCACCAGCGGGTGCGGGCAGCGCCGTGCCTGCTCGTCGAGCGCGTGCAGCGGATCGTCGTCGCGCGCTCGGGCGTCGCCCGCACCGCCCGTGCCGTCCGCGGCATCGCCCTCGTCGTCCACCAGCACCCGCATCAGCGCCACCGCGCTGCTCAGCAGCGGCTGCGCGGCGCCCTCCGTGGCGGCGCGCGCCGCGCGCAGGTCCTCGCGCGCCGCGGCCGCCTCGCCCGCGCACCAATGCATGCGCGCGCGCCGCACGCGTGCCTCGGCGACGAACAGCGCCGACGCCTGCGCGACCCCCAGCCGCTCGGCCTCGTCGAGCGCGGCACGCGCGCCGGCGAAGTCACCGCGGCTGGTCAGGGTCGCGCCGAGCACGAGCTGCGACAGCGCCTGCGTGTGCGGCACGCCGGCCCAGCTCGCCAGGCTGCGCCGGGCCATCGTCTCGGCGCGGTCGAGATCGCCCAGCGCGTGGCACATCACCGCGAGGTCGTTCTCGATCGTCAGCCCGCGGCAGTAGTCGGGGTGGCGCGCCAGCAGCCGCTCGAAACCGTCGCGCGCCTCGCGCACGGCGCCGAAGAACCAGTGGATCTGCGCCTCGTACGACATGAACAAGGGCTCAGACGCGCCGGCGGCGCGCAGCCCCTGCAGCGAAGCCTGCGCCGCGGCGGCGTCGGGCGCGCGCATCGCCTGCTCGATCAGCACGGCGTGGCAGTCCGCCAGGGCCGGTGGCGGCAGGCCTTGCAGCCTGGCGCGCAGTTGGCGCGCGAGCACCGCGGCGCGCGCCTGGTCGCCGCTGAAGACCGCGTTGTCGAGCAACCCGACCAGCGCCATCGCCTGCAGCCGTCTGCGCTCGCCCGGCCGCACGACGCCGGCGCTGCGTGCCAGCGCCGTCTCCAGGTCGCGCCGGCCGGTGTCGAGGTCGTCGAACAGGTGTTCCTGCGCGATCAGGATCTCGGCCCGCAGCCGCAGCGCGGGATCGGCGGCGTGCGCGCGCACGTCGTCGAGCATGGCGCGCGCGGCGTCGCGCTCGCCCAGCGTGCGCAGCCGCTGCGCCACGGCCAGCCGCCACGGGGCGGCGTCGTCGGCGCGCCCGGCCGCCAGCCAGTGGTGGACGACCAGCTCGGGCGCGGCCCCGACAGCGGCCAGGTGGCGTGCCGCGCGCACGTGCATCGCCGTTGCGCGTGCCGGCGCGATGCCCGCCCGCAGCGCCGCGCGCACCAGGTCGTGGCTGCAGCGGGTGCCGGCGAGCAGCCCCTCGTACTCGGCCAGCTCGAGCGCCGGGAGCGCGGCGTCGACGGCCACGGCGGCCATCGCGGCGAGCTCGGCGGGCGCAGGCCGGCCGACCGCCAGCGCCGCCGCCTCGGCCAGCGCGCGGGCGTCGGGTGGCAGGTGATGCAGCCGCTGTCGAAGCTGCACCGCGACCTGCTGCGTCAGCGGCTGGCGCGGCAACGCGTCGGCGCGCTCGCCCGGCGCCAGCGCGGCCAGCAGCGCGCCGGCGTAGAACGGGTTGCCGCCGGTGCCGGCGCGCAGCGCCTGGCCCCAGCGGTCCTGGGCGAGGTCAGGGCGCATGCGTCGGCGCAGGCTGTCCAGCGCATCGTCGTCCAGCCCCGCCAGCGTCAGGCGCATCGCGCGGCCCTCGGCGGCCAGCGTGTCGAGCGAGCTCGACAGCGCCGGCGGCAGCTCGGCGTCGCGCGCGCTGGCGGCCCAGCGGACGCGGCCGCGCCGTGCCAGCAGCAACAGCCAGTCGGTGGTCGCGGCGTCGGCCCACTGCAGGTCGTCGACCAGCAGCCTCGCGGCATGCCCCTCGACCGCGCGCGCCAAGCCCTCGAACAGCCGCGCCCGGGCGGTCAGCGCGTCCAGCGGCGGCAGCGCCTCGCCGGGGGGCGAGCAGCTCGGGCAGCAGCCGCGCGACGTCGAGCCGGTAGGCACCCAGGTCGGCCAGCCAGTCCGGCTGCGCCGCGAGCAGCGCGGTCAACGGGGCGAAGGAGACCGACTGCAAGCCCTCCTGGCCGCGCAGCCAGGGCGCATCGGCGAAAGTCTCGGGGAGCAGCCGCGTCTTGCCGATCCCCGGCTCCCCGCCGACGACCAACACGGCCGCCGTGCTGGCACGCAGCCGCGCCTGCTCGACGCGGCGGCCGACGAAGTCGGCGCCGGCCGGGGCCGGCGTGCCATTGGCACGCTGGACGTCTGCGCCGCCGGCCGGCTCGGCGTGCGGCATCGCGGCGGCCGATTGCGCACGCCAGGCGCCCAGCCAGGCGTCGAATTCGGGGAAGCCGCGCAGGTCGAAGCCTTCGGCCACCGGACCGTCGGCGGCGCTGCCGGCGCGTGGCGGCGCCCAGCGCAGCCGCACGCGCTCGGCCTGCATCGGCGGCGCGGCGTCCAGGGTGGCGACGAGCTGGCGCGCGCGCAGCAGGTGCACGCGCAGGTTCGCCAGCGCCACCGCCTCGGGCAGATCGGGCCAGAACAGCGCGCCGATCTCGCTGCGCGTCAGCCAGCGGCCGTCTCGCGCCAGCACCAGCAGCAGGGCCGATGCGAGCGTGACCGGCAGCTCGTGGACGTCGCAGGCCGGCTCCGCGGCAGCGTGCGCGGCGTCGGCGACTTCGGGCTCGTCGCCCGGGGTCCGCGCTGGGACGCGGCGCGCCCGGGCCTGCCAGCGCAGCGGCCCGTGGACGAGCAGCACGCCGCTGCCCGCCGGATCGGCGGGCGGGCCGTCGCGCCTGCCTGACGTGGTTAACGGTTCGTTCACGGCACCTGGCCGAGCATGGACCCCGTCCCGGCCGCAGGTCCAGCCGACCGCGCGGGGCGAGCGATCTCGACACAGACGGGAGAACATCATGTCGATCCAGATCAAGATTCTTCGCACTTCGACCCTGATCGCGACGCTGGCGGCGGTGCCGCTGCTGCTGACGCTGGCACCTGCGGCGCAGGCCGCCGACCCGGACCCGCGCGCGGTGGCGCTGATCCAGGCCGGCCGCGCCGCCGAGGCGCTGCAATGGCTCGAGCAGGCGTCGGACGCCGGCGACGACCTGTCGGCCGAGTACGCGGGCCTGATGTACCTGCACGGCCCGACGCTGTTCGGCGCCCAAGTGCCCAGGGACCGCCAGCGCGCGATCGTCCACCTCAGGCGCGCCGCCGAGGTCGGCAGCCCGGTCGCGCGCGAGATGCTCAGGCGGCTCGGCGTGGAGGTCGAGGACGCCGTGGTGGCGAGCATCCGCGGCTGCTGACGATCGCTGGGGCGGGGCGCGGGCCCGGCGCTGCAGGGGAGCGCAAACCGGCCGCAAGGTGGCTGCACTGGCCGGCGAGTCGTGGCGACGCCCCCCGGCGTGCGGATGGCTCGTCAGTCGGCGCGCCGGATCGTCAGCGGCTCGACCCGGCTGCGCAGCGCAGCCAGCAAAGGCTCGCTGGGCCAGCCGGCGCCGACCGGCGCCAGCGCGCTGCCCTTGGGCGGCCGGCAGATCTGCAGCGCCCAGTCGGCGATGCCGGCCGCGGCCAGCGCGTCGGCCATCGCGAGCAGGGCGGCGTCGTCGTGCAGCGCCGGGTGGATGGTGCTGCGGCATTCGTGCGCGACGCCGCTGGCGGCCAGCAGCGCCAGGCTGCGGCGCAGCGCGGCGGCGCTGCCGCGCACGCCGCTGACGCGGTCGTACGCGGCGTCGTCGGCCGGCGGCGCCTTCAGGTCCAGCCCGACCCAGTCGGCCAGCGGCAGCGCCGCGGCCAGCCGCTGCGGGTAGATGCCGGCGCTGTGCAGGCCGACCTTCAGCCCGAGCGCGCGCACCTCGGCCATCGCCGCCGGCAGCGCCGGATCCAGCGTCGGCTCGCCGCCGCTGAAGACGACGGCGTCGATCAGCCCGAGGCGGCGCGCGAGCCAGGGCCGCAGCGCGGCCCAGCCCGGGCCGGCGGCCTCGGCTGGCTTGACGCGCGGCTGCAGCTGCGGGTTGTGGCAGTAGCCGCAGCGCCAGGGGCAGCCCTGGACGAAGACGACCGCGGCCAGCGCACCGGGGTAGTCGATGGTCGTGAACGGCTGCAGCCCGCCGACGACGAGTTCGTCGGCGGCCGCCGATGCCGGGGCAGCCGGGCTCGCCGGTGCTGCGGCCGGGTCGACCGCAGCGAGCTCGTGGCGCGGTGCGGGAATGGCCGGCGCGGCTCGGTCCCGCGCCGCATCGACCGGCGTCGCCGCGCTCTCGGCGGCGTCGACGCTCACGCCGGCAGCGCGCGGCGCTCCTCGAAGTACACGCGCTCGGCGAACTCGCCCTTCTTGCCGGTGTTGAACGACGACACCGGGCGGTGGTAGCCCATCACGCGGGTCCAGACCTCGCAGCGCTGGCGCTCGTCGTCGGCGAGGGTGACGGCGGCGTCTGCGGGGCGGGCTTCGAGGGTGGATTGGCTCATGCAGGTCTCTCCTGGCGGTCGGTGGTGAAAGAAGGGAAACAGCGTCATCGCGGCACCTCCTTCATCGTCGGTGTGGGCGCGCGGGTACGGGCCGCGGCGCGCGCGGCTCAGGCCGGCGGCGCCGCTTCGGCCAGCCGCGCGCGCTTGGCGGCCAGACGCTCGGCGTCGCACTTGGGGCAGAACTCGTGCTGCCCGCCGAGGTAGCCGTGCGTCGGGCAGATCGAGAAGGTCGGCGTGACGGTGATGTAGGGCAGCCGGAACCGCGACAGCGCGCGGCGCACCAGCTCGCGGCAGGCGGCGGCGCTGGACAGCGGCTCGCTCATGTACAGGTGCAGCACGGTGCCGCCGGTGTACTTGCGCTGCAGGCTCTCCTGCCGCTCGAGCGCCTCGAACGGGTCGTCGGTGAACCCTACCGGCAGCTGCGAGCTGTTGGTGTAGTAGGGCTGCTCGGCGGTGCCGGCCTGCAGGATGGCGGGGAAGCGCTTGCGGTCTTCCTTCGCGAAGCGGTAGGTCGTGCCCTCGGCCGGGGTCGCCTCGAGGTTGTAGAGGTGGCCGGTTTCCTCCTGGAACTGCACCATGCGCGCGCGCACGTGGTCCAGCAGCCGCTCGGCCAGCGCGTGGCCGGCGGGTGTGGTGATGTCCTCGGCGTCGCGCGTGAAGTTGCGGATCATCTCGTTGATGCCGTTCACGCCCAGGGTCGAGAAGTGGTTGCGCAGCGTGCCGAGGTAGCGCTTGGTGTAGGGGAACAGGCCCTGGTCGATCAGCCGCTGGATCACCTTGCGCTTGATCTCGAGGCTGGTGCGGCCGAGCTCGAGCAGCTCGTCCAGGCGCGCGATCAGCCCCGCCTCGTCGCCGGCGAACCCATGCCCCAGGCGCGCGCAGTTGACGGTGACCACGCCCAGCGAGCCGGTCTGCTCGGCCGACCCGAACAGCCCGTTGCCGCGCTTGAGCAGCTCGCGCAGGTCGAGCTGCAGCCGGCAGCACATGCTGCGCACCATGTGCGGCTCGAGATCCGAGTTGAGGAAGTTCTGGAAGTACGGCAGCCCGTAGCGCGCCGTCATCTCGAACAGGCGCTGCGCGTTCGGGCTGTCCCAGTCGAAGTCGCGCGTGATGTTGTAGGTCGGGATCGGGAAGGTGAACGCACGCCCCTTGGCGTCGCCGGCCGACATCACCTCGATGTAGGCGCGGTTGATCATGTCCATCTCGCCCTGCAGCTCACCGTAGGTGAACGGCATCTCGCGCCCGCCGATCACCGGCACCTGCGTGCACAGGTCCTCGGGGCAGGTCCAGTCGAAGGTCAGGTTGGTGAACGGCGTCTGCGTGCCCCAGCGCGACGGCACGTTGAGGTTGTAGACCAGCTCCTGGATGCACTGGCGCACCTGGTCGTAGCTCATCGCATCCTTGCGGACGAAGGGTGCGAGGTAGGTGTCGAAGCTGCTGAAGGCCTGCGCGCCGGCCCATTCGTTCTGCAGCGTGCCGAGGAAGTTGACGATCTGGCCGACCGCGCTGCTGAGGTGCTTCGGCGGCCCGGCCTCGACCTTGCCGGGCACGCCATTCAGGCCCTCGTACAGCAGCGTGCGCAGGCTCCAGCCGGCGCAGTAGCCGCTGAGCATGTCCAGATCGTGGATGTGGATGTCGGCCTCGCGGTGCGCGCGGCCGACCTCGGGCGGGTAGACATGGTCGAGCCAGTAGTTGGCCACCACCTTGCCCGAGACGTTGAGGATCAGCCCGCCCAGGCTCCAGCCCTGGTTGGCGTTGGCGTGGATGCGCCAGTCGCGCTGCTGCAGGTACTCGTCCATCGCCGCCTCGACGTCGACCAGCGTGCGGCGCGCGTCGCGCAGCTTGCGGTGCTGGTCGCGGTAGACGGTGTAGGCACGCAGCGTGCGGCGCCAGCCGGCGTCGAACAGCGTGGCCTCGACCTGGTCCTGGATCTGCTCGATCGCCGGCGTGATCCCGCTGCGCGCGCCGAGTGCGGCCAGCCGCGGCAGCACGCCCTGCGCCGTCAGCCGCTCGGCCTCGTCGGCGCCGAACTCCCCGCTGGCGATGCCGGCGCGCGCGATCGCGCTCGTGATCTTGGCGGCGTCGAAGGGCCTGACACCGCCGTCGCGCTTGATGACGTGGCTCGGCAGGGCGGGGGTGGCGGACATGCGGGCTCCGGGTCGGGGACGCTAGATCTAGTGTACGACCGCGAGGCTAAACACTAAATGTGGGGTGCTTCAAGCGGGGAAGCACGCGCCGCTCGCGTTTCATTGATCGAGCGCAAGGCTTCGTCGCGAGGCCCCGGAACCCGGCGCCGGCGGCTGTGGCGCGGCCGCCGCGGGGCCGGCGCGCGGGCGGCGCCGCGGGCTGCCGCAGTCGACCTGCGAGCTGTCGGCGATGGCCGCGCTCATGCGCGTTTGCGTTCGATCGACAAGGACTTGGTTGGCGGCGATTGACCGCCGTTGGCATGTAGCGGACCTTCACCAGTGCCCACTGTTTGCCATGTGCGGCGTTCGACGTCCGCGCGTGCCAAGGCCGGCGGGCACCCTCCCACTCCATGTCCCCCGCCGTCGGCTAGCGCCGCCGGCTCCTCCTTTACTTCCGTGGGAGGGTGCCCGCCGACCTTGGCCTGCCAGCGCCCTGGTATTCAACCGTCGAATACCAGCTCGGTGGCCTGCCGAGGACGGCGGGTGCCCTTGCCCGGAAGTAGAGGAGGAGCCAGCGGCCGAAGGCCGGTGGCGGGGGACATGGAGGGCAAGGGTACCCGCCGTCCTCGGCCCGCGCGATCGCCGCGAACTACGAGAAGGCAGGCACCCGATGACTGCAACGGGACATTCGCGGCCGTTCGACTGCGGGCGCATGTTGAAGGCTTGAACGCGAGCCCGTATCAACGCCGGCGGGTCGGCGCACGGGATCGACCGCGCGCCGGGGCGCCGGCACCGGGCGCGGCGCCCGCATCCGGGCGCGGCCGCTTCACTCCGGGTAGCTGCCCGGAGCGCTCTTGTTCTTCAGCGCCAGCTCGATCGGCCGCGCGTCCGCCGGCGTTTCGAGCAGGCGCGTCAGCGCCACGTCGCCCTGCAGCAGCCGGCGCAGGTTCTTCTCGCCCCAGCCGGCCTCCCAGTTGCCGATCAGGCCGTTCCAGGCCTGCGTGATGGCGACCGCTTCCGAGTCCGAGAACGGCCGCACGGTCTCGTGCTTCTGGTTCGTCAGCTCGACATACTTCTTCATCGACTGCGTGACGACGATGAAGGGCGGCCCGCAGCGCGCGCAGTACTTGAGCATCTTCTCCGCGCCGTGGCAGCCCGAGCAGCGCGTGTAGGCGATGGTGACGGCTTCGTCGGGCGTGTAGGCGACCAGGCCGCGGTACTTGGCCTCGGCGAGGACCTTGGCGCCCAGCGGATTGGGGACGACGAGCATCCCGACTGCCGCCACCACCAAGGCCAGCGGCAGTGCCAGGATCCACCAGACCCGCTTCAAGGCACCTGCCTCCCGAAGCTGCGTTGCAGGACGGCCACGCCCACCCAAGCGCTCATCGTAACCACAGTTTGGCCAGCGCGGCGGACTCGATGCGGACCAGCGCGCTGCGGCCGCTGTCGGCCAGCCAGAGGTTGCCGCGGGAATCGACGCCGACGCCGGCCGGGCGGCTGCTGCCGCCGCCGGCGTCGACGACGAGGAACTCGCCGTTGGCGGGGTTGAAGGCGCCGACCTTGCCGCCGGCCTTGAGGCTGAAGACGATCTTGCCGTCGGCGGCCGCGGCGAGACCTTCGACCACGCCGGCGCCGGGCAGCGGGAAGGAGGTGAAGCTCGCGCTCGCGGGGTCGAAGGAGATCAGGCTGCGTCCGATGTGGCCGCCGAGCCAGAGCACGCCGGCGCGGTCGACGGCGAGTTCGCGCGGCGACTCGAACGCCCGCGGCAGCTCCCACTCGCGCACCGAGCCGTCCTTCGGGTCCAGCCGGGCGAGCTTGTTGCCCTGCGTCTGGACGAACCAGACGCGTCCCGCGCGGTCGACCGCGATCCCGGCCGGCCGGCTCGATGGCGTCGGGATCGGGTACTCGCGGAACGATCCCCGGCGCGGGTCGAAGCTCGCCACCTTGTTGCCGTAGAACTGCGTGAACCAGAGCCGGCCGCGCGCATCGGCGGCGATCCGGTACGGCATGCTCGCGATCGTCGGGACCTCGTACTCCTGGAACGAGCCCGTGGCGGGGTCGAGGACGGCGATCTGGTTCGCGTCGGCCTCGGTGATCCAGACCTTCCCGGAGGTGTCGATCGCGAGGTCGGACGGCATGCTCTGGGCGGTCGGCGGGGCGAAGGCCGAGAAGGTCTCGCCCGAAGGCTGGAAGCGGCCGAGCTCGTGCCGATGCGGCTGGACGAACCAGACCGCATCGCTCTTGTCGATGGCGATCCGCACCGGGGCTGCCCGTTCGCCCGGCACGGGATAGCTGCGCAAGGCCTCCGTCGCCGACGCCGGCGACGCGACCATGCCGAGCGCGACCGCGACCGCGACCGCCGCCCCGATCGCGAGCGCGGCGGCGGATCTCATCGCACCGGATCCCCTCGAGCGGCCCGCCGCTTGCGCGATCGCAGCCCGAACCAGCCGCCGAGCGCGAGCGCCGCGCAGACCAGCGCGGGCAGCGCGACCCATCGCAGCTCCGCGCCGACAGGCCACGCCGAGGCCTGGGCGCCGAGAGCGCCGGCGTCCGCCGCGCCGCTGCCGGCGCCGGCCGCGAGCGCCGCGTCGATCGCGACGACGCCGAGCCGCTTCGCTTCGGTGGCGCTGAGCGTGAACCACAGCCGCGAGCGCTCGCGGTCCAGCACCATGCCGGCGGGCAGGCTGCCGTAGGTCGGGATGTCGAACTCGAAGAACCGCGCCGACTCCGGGTCGAAGGCGGCGACCTTGTTGCCCGCGTACTGGAGGAACCAGACCTTGCCGCCGTCGTCGACGACGAGCCCGACCGGCGCGCTGCCCGGCGTCGGCACGATGACCTCGTCGAAGCGCTTCTTGTCGGGATAGAAGACGCCGATGCGGTTGGCGGATACCTCGGCGAACCAGACCTTGCCCTGGCCGTCGATCGCGAGCCCGCCCGGGCTCGCATGCAGCGTCGGCAGTTCGTGCTCCTCGATCGCCCCCTTCTCGGGGACGAAGACCGCGATCTTGTTGGCATTCGCGAGCGCGAACCAGACCCGCCCTTCGCGGTCGGCGACGAGCCCCCGCGGATGCGCGCCCGGGGTCGGGATCGGATAGCCCTTCATCGCCAGGCTGCCGGCGTCGACGCGGTAGAGGTGGTTCCGGTTGGCGGCGAAGAACCAGATCACGCCCTGGGCGTCGACCATCAGCTCGCGCGGGACGACGTCGCCGGACAGCGCGAACTTGGTGAAGTAGCCGTCCGCCGGGGTGAAGCGGCCGAGGAAGTGCGCCTCCTCGCTGCCCTCGGCCCAGCGATTGACGGTAAACCAGATCGCATCGCCGGCGCCTATCGCGATGGCGGAAAAGCCGAGTTCGCCCCACGAGGCAGGCAGTGTGTGGACCGCGAAGCGATTCGTGTCGGCGTCGTACGCCACCAGCTTGCGGCCGACCTTCTCGGCGAACCAGACGCGCCCTGCCGAATCGATCGCGATCGACTGCGCCGAGGCGAGCTCGGCCGGCAGCACGATCTCGCGCACCGGCCCGGTGGCGCCGCCGCCGCGCGGCGCGGCCTGGCCGTGCGGGTGCATGTCCGCGGTCTGCGCCGCCGCCGGCTGCGCGAGCGCGGCGCACAGCAGCAGCAGCGCGCAGGCAGCGAGCCGGCCGGCCGGCAGTCGGGCGCTCAGCATGTCGTCGCGGGCTGATCGAGCTGCCGCAGCGTCGCGCCGGCCGTCATCGGTCGGGCTTGCGCTCGCGCGCCGTCGCGGCCAGGTCGTCCTTCGACGCGCCGTGGGTGTCGCCGGTGAAGTCGACCTTCCAGGCATTCGTCGCCGGGTCGAGGTTCAGCGCGAGCAACTGCTTGACCTCGTAGGTCCCGCCAAAGCTGGACGGCATCGGGAAGCTGATCGGGACCAGGGCCTGCGTCCCCTTGACCTCGGCGGCGCCGACGCTGGCCTTGAAGTCCGGCGGGTAGCGCTTGACGATCTCGAGAAACTGATGCTGGTTGAGATTCCCGTGCCGAGTGTCGACCAGCTTGTAGGCCTCGATCGCCGGCGTCGGCCCGCCTTCGGCCTTGGCGGCCGAGATCAGCTCGTAGAACCGGCGCGCCACCTCCTCGGGGCCCTCGGCCGGGGCCTGGGTACATCCCGCGACCCCGACCGCGAGCGCAGCGAGCCAGGCCGCCCGCGTGACGCGCGCCATCACCACACCACCTGCGGATAGAACCAGTGCTCGACCATGAAGGTGTAGTCGCTCAGATTCGGATTGACGACGCGGTCCTTGAAGGTCTCCGGCGGCACGCCCATGCGCCGTCCCGCGCTGAGGTTGTGGCAGGAGTTGCAGCCCATGGTCGGGGACACCCTGGATACGGCGTAGAACGGCACGAACAGCGCGAGCGCCGCCGCGGTCACGCCGAGCGCGCCGAGCGCCTTGGCCAGCCGCCCCGCGCCGAGCGCCGAGCGAAGCGACGCCAGCCATGGCATCGCGGCGATCCTCTTGCCGTAGGTGTCGCCCCCCAGCGCCTGGCGCATCGCCCGGCTCCTGGGCTTCAGGACATAGGGCAGCAGCGTGAGGACCAGGAATAGCGCCAGCGGCAGGGCGAAGCCGACCAGCGTCGATCCCCAGCCGTGGAAGTACAGGCGCGGCACGTAGAAAATGAGGACGAACCACTCCGGCATCGGGATGCCTTCGCCGTCCAGCGGCATCGGGATCATCGCGGGATCCTGCGACGGCATCGGCAGCGCCCAGGCGAGGATGCCGATGACGAGCAGGAACGGCAGCGCGAGCACCCCGCGCTCGACCAGGTACAGCGACAGGCCGCCGCCGCGGTTCTTGATCCGCAGCAGAGCGTGGATGTCGATCAGCACGAGCGTGATCGCCGGCAGGATCAGGACATGCGTGACGAAGGCCCGGTTCATCGTGAAGATGTCGAGCAGGAACGCTGCCAGCCAGGGCCCGACGAGCGGGATCTCCCCGACGTAGTTCGGGATCATCGAGACGAACCAGTAGGCGCGCCATTCCCAGGGCAGGATCATCCCGGTCACCAGGAACCCGAGCAGCGGCAGCAGCAGCAGCGAGCCGGTGAGCCAGTAGGTCTGGCGGTCGCGGTTGAGGAAGTCCTTCCTCAGCAGGCTGCGCACGAGGTGCAGGACGATCGCGACGGCGAGGACGAGCGCCGCCCAGCGGTGCGAGTCGCGCACCCAGGCGACGGCGGCGAGCTCGTTGTACATCCGCTGCACGCTGGCGTAGGCCTCGTTCAGGTGCGGCGCGTAGAACATCGTCAGCACGAGCCCGGAGGCGAGCTGGATCGCGAGCAGCAGCAGCGCGAGGCCGCCGAAGAAGTGGCGCCAGTGGTATCGCTTCGCGAACATGAGTCCCCCGCGGTCGCGCGGCGGCGCGCTGGCCGGCACGCCAGCGCGTGCCGTCGGCTCGCGTCACCTATTTCTTCTTCGCATCCTTGACACAGCGGAAGCCGACATAGTCCTTGCTGTCCTCGGGAATGCTGAGCAGCCTCGCGGTCGCCTGCGCCGAAAGCCGGTCCTCGAAATACGAGCCGCCCTTCAGGACCGCATAGCGCCCGTCGTGGCTCTCCGTCCACTCCCAGACGTTGCCGGCCATGTCCAGCGCACCGGAGGGGCTCTTGCCGCGATCGCGCGATCCGACGTCCAGCGGCTGCGCGGGGTTGCCCCGGAAGTCGGTCTCGCTGGTCACGGCGGCGAGCACGTCGAAGTCGTTGCCCCAGGGATAGGCCCTGCCGTCGCTGCCGCGGGCGGCCTTCTCCCATTCCTCTTCGGTCGGCAGCCGCTTGTCGAGCGCCTCGCAGTGGTTCCTCGCGTCCGCCTGCGACACCATCGTCACCGGCAGGTTGCCGAGCTCGGGGTCGAAGCGGTGGTCGAGGTTGAAGCGCGCGTACTGCCGGTTGGTGACTTCGTACTTGTCGATCAGGAAGGCGGGCAGCTCGACCGTCTTCTTCGCGCGGTCCTTGCCGAAGACGAACTTGCCGGCCGGGACCAGGACCATCGCCGCGTGGTCGGCGGGCGGTGATTTCGCGGGCGGTTTCGGCCCTGCCTGCGCCAGGCTGTCCGACATGCTGCCGGCCAGCAAGCTGCCTGCCACGGCGATCACCGCCTTCGCTGCGAAGTTCCCTCTCATGACGTCGCGTGCCTTTCCTTGTCCACAGGCGTCGAAGCCGCGCATATTTGCCGCTTGGCCGCCCGCAGCCCTTGATGCAGGTCAGCCGCCGGCGGCAGCGGACTTCAGGACGAAGGCCGATTGCCCGTTCACGCCCTTCTCGACCGCATAAACGAGCGGGCGCTTGATCGGCTGGTTGTCCGGCGTGAATCCCGTCCTGCCCGTCGCGCCGAGAAAATCCTTGCGCGCGATCAGCGCGTCGCGGACGCGCGCGGCATCGGTCGATCCCGATTGCCGGATCGCCTCGGCGAGCAGCAGCAGCGTGTCGTAGGCCAGCGCGGCAAAACGGTCCGGTGTCGCCGCCCCGAGGTCCTGGACGAACCGCGCCACCTCGGGGGAACGGCGGTCGGGCGAGAAGGTCGCGACCAGCAGCGTGCCGAGCACGGCGTCGCCGCCTTGCAGGAATTCCGGCGCGAACAGCTCCTCGCCGCCGAGGATCGGGAGCTCGAGTCCCGCCTCGCGCAGCCGGCGCGCGAGCAGTGCCGCCTCGGCGGCACCGCCGGTGAAGGCCACCGCATGCAGGCCGTCGGCAGCGCGCCGGATCGCGTCGACGACGGTATCGAGGTCGCGCTCGCCGGTGCGGCTGTCGTAGCTGTCGGCCTCGACGCGGGTCGCGCCGCCGTGCTGCCCGACCGCGCGGCGGAACATCGAGCTCATCGCGAGCGAATGGTCGTCGCTGGCCGAGCTCACGAGCGCGAAATTGACCAGCTTGCGCTCGACGGCGGCGTAGCGGATCAGGTCCGACGCGGCGGCCTCGTCGGGCACCGCGACGCGGAAGACGAACGGGCCGCTGGCCTTCAGGTGCCTTCCGGATCCGATCGAGAAG
The DNA here is from genome assembly GCA_016191995.1 of Burkholderiales bacterium. GTDB lineage: Bacteria > Pseudomonadota > Gammaproteobacteria > Burkholderiales > Burkholderiaceae_C > Rubrivivax. Next base: position 16,215 of record JACPVA010000169.1, read on the forward strand.
AACAGCGTGCCGGACTCGTTGACGACCTGGATCGGCGCGAAGGTCGACGAGCCGGTCGGTGCCGCGAGGATGGCGGCGACCTTGCGGTCGATCAGCTCGTGCGCGATCCGGATCGCGTGCTCGGTGTCGCCATGGTCGTCGAAGTGGAGCACCTCGATGGCCTGGCCGCCGATCCCGCCCTCGGCATTGACGCGTCGCGCCGCGGCCTCGACGCCGGCGACGACGCTCGCGCCGAAGCCCGCCTCCTCGCCCGTCTCGGGCCCGACGACGCCGACGATCACCGGCCCTTCGATGCGCGCCGCCGGCGCGGCGGGCGGTGTTGCGCGCCGATCGTCCGAGCAGCCTGCGCCCAGCAGCACCGCCGTGCAGACGGCGCCGAACGCGGCCGCGAGCACCCGGGCTGCCGTCATCGCATCGCCTTGTCGATTTCCATCCCGAGGAGCTGTTCGGTGAGCCCGCCTGCGTGCACGTAGCTCACCATGCCGGCCTTGTCGATGAAGAAGGTCATCGGCATGCCGTAGATCCCGTAGGCCTCCTTGATCGCGCCGCTGCGGTCGAGCCCGGCGGGGATCGTCAGCCCCGCCTTGCGCAGGAACTGCCTCGCCTTGGTCTCGGTATCGTCGACGGCGACGGCGACGAAGTCGACCGGCTGCGTCGCATAGCGCGCGGCCGTCTTGGCGAACGCGCCGGCCTCCTCGCCGCAGGTCACGCACCAGGAGGCGAAGAAGTTGACGACCACCGTCCGGCCCCTGTGATCACTGAGCCGGAACTGCCCGCCGTCGAACAGCGCCAGCCTGAAGTCCGGCGCCGGCTCCGCCGCCGCGGGCGGCGCCGGCGGCGCGCGCTCGCCGCAGCCCGCGGCGAGCGCGAGCGCGCCGACCGCCGAGGCGAGCGCGGTGGCGATCAGCAGCCGGCGCAGTCCGGGTCGCGGCATCGCTCGCCCCGCTAGCGCGTCATGGCCGTGCCCGCCGCCGCCAGGCGGGTGGCGCGCGGGTGGGGAGGGTCATTTCGCATGGCCCTCGTGGGAAGCGTGATCCGCGCCGGCGCCATCGTTGGCCGCCTTGCCGGCGGGCGCACGAACCACGGCGTCGACCGCGAGCGTCGCACCGCCCAGGAAGCTGAGCGTGATCGGGACGCGTGCGCCGGCGGCGAGCGGCTGCCTGGGGTCGATCAGCATCAGGTGCAGCCCGCCGGGCTTCAGCGCGACGGTCTGGCCGGGCGCCAACGCCAGCTCGGCGACCGCCTCCATATGCGCCATCTCGCCGTGCATCACCGTGCGGTGCAGCTCGACCTGCGCGAAGGCGCTGCTCGCCGCGCTGACCAGAGTCTGCGGCCCGCTGCCGGGGTTGTGCAGCGCCATGTACGCCGCCAGCACCTTGGCATTCGGCGGCGCGGCCTGCACCCAGGGATCCAGCGCCTGGACCTGCGGCCCCGCGGCGACCGCGCCGGTGGCG
>JACPVA010000170.1 GCA_016191995.1 Burkholderiales bacterium
CCCGCGCCGGCGGCAGCGCCGGTTCGCCGGCCCGTGGCGCGAGCTCGCGGTTGCCCGGCACGGTGCCGCGAGCGCCGGACTCGCCCTGCGCCGCGAACGGCCCGCTGCCGGCGCCGGAGTCCTGCGGCGTCGGCGCGAGCTGCCACGCCGTGGTCGCCAGCGCGAGCGTGGCGGCGACGGCGAAGGCCGCCACGCGCCGCCGCTGCCATGCGCGGGCACCGAAGACCGGCGCGGCTCGCAGGTCCGGCCGCGCGGCCAGCAGCACGCGCCTGCGCCGGCCTGCGCCGTCGAGGGTCAGCACCAGCAGCTGGCGCCACGCGAGGTCGGGCAGGCCGTCGTCGGTGGCGCGCTGTCGCAGCGCGGGGTCGGCGTCGATGCGGCGCCGTGGCCCGCCGGCAGCCTCGTGGCCGGCGTGCGCACAGGCCCAGGCACGCAGCCGCGCCGGCGTCGCTGCGCGCAGCCAGCCGGCGGCAAAGACCGGCCGCACCTTGCGGTCGGGTCGCGCGGTGTCGCAGGCGAACGGCAGCTCGACGATGCCGACCGTCACCACCTCCTCGCGCGTGATGCGGCGCGCGAGCGGATGGCGGTTGTGCCAGGCCACCACGCGGGCAGCCGCGTCGGCGCGGCGCATCGGGTCCATCGGGCGGCGATCATCGCCGCGCTGGCGCGCCTGCGATGCGCCGATCAGGCTGCCGATCGGGCCCATGTTCGTGCGCCGCGGCGGGCGGAATCGACATGCGAACGCGGCGCCTGCGGGCGGCTGCCGCGCGTGGGCCCCGATCCCGAGAGGGCCGCTGGCGCGGATCGGGCCGGCCAGTCGTCGGTCAGGGTTCTTCGTCGGCCGCGGTCGTGTCGTCGCGCGCCGAACGCGCGGCAGCGGTCCAGCGCAAGCGGCCGAGCAGCGCGTGCAGCGCTTGCCGCTCGTCGCCGTCGAGGCCGCCGAACAGCTCGTCGATCCAGCCCTGGTGCACCGAGGCCATGCGCTCGAAGGCGGCGCGGCCGGCCGGCGTCAGATGCAGCACGAAGGCGCGCCGGTCGTCGCCGGCGCGCACACGCCGCACCCAGCCGTCCTTGGCGAGCTGGTCGGTCAGCCCGGTGACGCTGCCGCCGGTGACCATCAGCTGGCGCGACAGCTCGTTCATGCGCAGCCCGTCGGGGTGGCGGTGCAGTTGCGCGAGATAGTCGAAGCGCGGCAGCGTGGTGCCGAACTGCAGCCGCAGCCGGCGCCGGATCTCGGCCTCGATCTGCGTGCTGCACGCCAGCAGCCGCAGCCACAGGCGCAGCGTCGCGGGGTCGGCCGCTGCCGGACGCGGGCCGCCGGCCGAACTCGCCACGGCCCCGGCGTCGGGCGCCGCCGACTGCGCGGCGCGACGGGCAGCGTGCTCGCCGGCCAAGGTCAGGTCCTCGCGCCGACGAGTGCGGCGCGCTCGCGGGCGAAGCCCGCCTCGAGCTGCCGCTTGCCGGCGTCGTACGGCCTTGGCCAGGCAAGCGCGGTGTAGCCGATCCTGGCCGCCTCGGTCAGCGTCCAGGCCGGGTTGGCCAGGTGCGGGCGCGCCATCGCGCAAAGGTCGGCGCGGCCTGAGGCGACGATCGAGTTGACATGGTCGGCCTCGCTGATCGCGCCGACGGCGATCGTCGCGATCCCCGCCTCCTGCCGGATGCGGTCGGCAAACGGGGTCTGGTACATGCGGCCGTAGGTCGGGTGCTGGTGCGGGCTGACCTGGCCGCTCGAGCAGTCGATCAGATCCGCGCCCGCGTCGCGGAATGCGCGCGCGATCTCGACCGCATCGGCCGGCCCGATGCCGCCTTCGACCCAGTCGTGCGCCGAGATCCGCACCGACATCGGTCGAGGATCCGGCCACGCCGCGCGCACCGCGCGGAAGACCTCCAGCGGATAGCGCAGGCGATCGGCCAGGCCGCCGCCGTAGTCGTCGTTGCGCCGGTTGGTCAGCGGCGAGATGAAGCTCGACAGCAGGTAGCCGTGCGCACAGTGCAGCTCGAGCCAGTCGAACCCGGCCTCGGCCGCGCGCCGCGTGGCGCCGACGAAGTCCTCGCGCACGCGGTCCATGTCGGCGCGCGTCATCGCGCGCGGCACGCGGCCGTCGTCGAGGTAGGGCCGCGCGCTGGCGGCGACGAGCGGCCAGTTGCCGGCCTCGCCGCCGGGCAGCGGCTGGTCGGCGCCGGCGCCGTCCCAGGGCGCGTTGGTCGACCCCTTGGGGCCGGCATGGCCGAGCTGGATCGCGATCCTGGCGTCGGTGTGCGCGTGCACCCAGCCGACGATGCGCGCCCAGGCGTCGCGCTGGGCGTCGTTCCACAGCCCCGGGCAGCCGGGGGTGATGCGCGCGTCGGGGCTGGTACAGGTCATCTCGGCGACGACGAGGCCGGCGCCGCCCATCGCGCGCGCTCCCAGGTGCACGAGGTGGTAGTCGCCGGGCACGCCGTCGGTGGCCGAGTACTGCGCCATCGGCGAGACGACGACACGGTTCTTCAGCACGACCGAGCGCACGCGGTAGGGCGTGAACATCGGCGGTGCGGGCGGCAGCGCGGTGTCCGGCGTCGCTGGCAGCGCAGCGGCGCGCTGCGCGGTCGACACGGCGGCGCCCTGCGCGGTCGGCCCCGCGGCGCGCGTCGCGCGGTCGGCGAACCAGCGTTCGTAGCCCTCGAGCCAGGCCTTGTCGCGCAGGCGCAGGTTCTCGTGGCTGATGCGCTGGCTGCGCGTGAGCATCGAGTACATGAACTGCTCGGGCTCGAGCTGGTCGCAGTAGCGCGCGCCGCAGACCTCGAACCACTCCATCGCGTTCCAGGCCGCGTTCTGCAGCCGCAGCACGTCGATGCGGCGCAGGTCCTGGTAGCGCGCCAGCACCTCGGGGATATGCGCGGGCTCGTCGCCGAGCTGCTGGAACTGCCGCGTCAGCTCGATCGCATCTTCGATCGCGAGCTTGGTGCCCGACCCGATCGCGAAGTGCGCCGTGTGCACCGCGTCGCCCATCAGCACGACGTGCGTGCGGCCGTTGTGCAGCGACCATTGCTCGCAGCTCACGCGCTGGAAGGCGAGCCACGCGCTGCCGCGCAGGTGGCGCGCGTTGCTCAACAGTTCGGCGCCTTGCAGGTTGCGCGCGAACAGCTGCTCGCAAAAGGCGATCGACTGCTGCGGGTCGGCCGCGTCCAGGCCGTGCGCCTGCCAGACATGCTCCGGGCATTCGACGATGAAGGTGCTGGTGTCGGCGTCGAACTTGTAGACATGCGCCTGGAACCAGCCGTGCGCGGTCTTCTCGAACAGGAAGGTGAAGGCGTCGTAGAGCTTGTGCGTGCCGAGCCAGATGTAGCGGTTCGGGCGCACGACGATGTCGGGCCGGAACACGTCGGCATACCTGGCGCGGATGCGCGAGTTGATGCCGTCGCTGGCGACGATCAGGTCGGCGTCGGGGTAGTCGGCATCCGACTCGACCTCGGTCTCGAACACCAGCTCGACGCCGAGCTGCTCGCAGCGCGCTTGCAGGATGTTGAGCAGCTTCTTGCGCCCGATGCCGACGAAGCCGTGGCCGCCGGAGCGGATCGTGCGGCCCTTGAAGTGCAGCTCGATATCGTCCCAGTGGGCGAAGGCCTGCTCGATCTCGGCCGCGGTCGGCGCGTCCCACTGGCGCATGTTGTCCATCGTCGCGTCGGAGAAGACGACACCCCAGCCGAAGGTGTCGTAGGGGCGGTTGCGCTCGACGACGCGGATCTCGTGCGCGGGGTCGAGCTGCTTCATCAGCAGCGCGAAGTACAGGCCGGCGGGGCCGCCGCCGATGCAGACGATCTTCATCGGGAACTCCGGATTGGGCAGGCAGATACTTTAGATCTAAAGTAAAACCTGTCAAGCCGCCGCGGGGTCGGGGTGGCGCAGTGCGGCAGATCGCGGCGTTTTCCGCCATCATCGTGCGATGCTCAGGACGATCCGGGATCTGTTCGCGGCGCTGGTGCCGCCGCCGCAAGCCGCCGACCTTGCAGGGGTCGACCATACGCTGCAGCTCGCCACGGCGGTGATGCTGGTCGAGGTGATGCGCGCGGACGTCGAGATCGGCGACGCCGAGCGCCGTGCGGTGATCGATGCGCTGCGCGACAAGTTCGCGCTCGCCGACGACGAGATCGCGCGCCTGGTCGAACTGGCCGAGCAGACCGCGCGCGACGCCAGCGACTGGTTCGGCTTCACCTCGCACATCAACGCGCATTTCGAGATGCCGGCCAAGCTGCGCATGATCGAACACATGTGGCGCGTGGCCTACGCCGACGGCCAGCTCAGCGCGCACGAGCAGCATGTGCTGTGGCGCGTGGCCGACCTGCTGCACATCCCGCACGGCGCCTACGTCCACGCCAAGATGCGAGCGCGCGGCGACAGCGGTTGACGCGGGCTCGCGTTCGAGCGGACGAGAAAGGTCTGCGCTCGAGCGCGCTCGGCCCGAAGCCGACTGTCGTCAAAGTCAGCCCGTCGCTTGTCTTGGCGTTCGACGTACCAGCGTGCCATGGGTGGCGGGCACCCTCCCACTCCATGTCCCCCGGGCCGGGCTTCCCCCGCCCCTCCTCCTCTACTTCCGTGGGAGGGCGCCCGCCACCCATGGCCTGCCACCGCCTGGGCCTTCGGCGGGCGAGCACCACAGCGGTTGCCTGCCGAGGACAGTGGGTGCCCTTTCCCGTGGATCGAGCGCCAATGGATACGAGGCCGATTCGACCCGCGGCGCGACGTAGGGGGCCAGGTCAGAAGGCAGGGATCAGCGCGGATGCTGCCGCTCGGCCGAAAGCGCATCGCCGCCGCGCCACAGCCAGGCAGCCGTGACGAGCAGCAGCACGGTGGCCGCGGCGTGCGCCCAGCCCAGCGCATCCAGGCCTGCCGGGTGGCCCGTGCCGATCGCGCGCACCAGCAACGGCCCGGCGATCTGGCCGATCGCGAAGGCCACCGTCATGCGCGCCAGCAGCGGCGTCGGGTTGGCCGGATGGCGCTCGCGCGCGAGCTGCAGCCCGGCCATCGTCCCCACCACCAGGGTGCCGCCGACGAGCACCGCCGAGGCGGCCAGCGCCCACAGCACCTGGCTGGCCAGCGGCAGCGCGGTGCCCAGCGCCATCGTCGCCTGCGCCAGCGCCCACACGCGCCGGCGCGGCCAGGCCGCCATCCAGCGCGCGGCGACGACCACCGACAGCGCCGCCGCCAGCCCGAACAGCGGCCAGGTCAGGCCGAAGACCAGCGGGTCGGACACCTGCTGGCGCGCCATCGCCGGCAGGAAGGTCGCCGGCACGATATAGCCGAAGCCGAAGCCGCCGTAGCACAGCACCAGCCCCAGCGTGCCCGGGCCGACACCCTGTGCCGGCGACGACGCCGCGGCAGCCGTCGCCGCAGGCATCGTGGAGCCTTCACGGCGGAGCTGCCGCGCGACGATCACCGCACCCGCCGCGGCGAGCAAGCCGAGCTCGATCCACAGCCAGCGCGCCGGCTGCCGCCCGCCGAGCCAGGCCAGCAGACCGGCCAGCGCGATGCCGAGGCCGACCCCGGCATAGATCCACGCGCCGAGCTGTGCCCGCTGCCGCCGCGCCAGTTCGGCCAGCGCCCAGCTGCTCGTGCACACCAGCGTCCAGGCGCTGAAGACGCCGGCGGCGGCGCGTAGCGCGGCGCCGGCGATCGCAGTCGCCCCATCGCCGGTCCAAGCCACCGCCAGCGTCGTGATGGCGACGCCGGCCAGCCCGAGCGTCAGGCCGCGGCGCGGGTCGGCCGAGAACCGCGCCGCGGTCAACGCCCCCAGCAGATAGCCTCCGTAGTTGGCGGCGGCCCATTCGGCGCCGGAGACCGCGTTCAGCGTGCCGTCGCGCAACATCAGCGGCAGCAAGGGTGTGAACGCGAAGCGGCCGATGCCCATCGCGCAGGCGAGCGCGACCATGCCGAGGCCGACGACGTGCCAGCCTGACGCGTCGGGATCGGCGAGGGGGCGCTGCGGGGGATTCATCGCGGGTCGGGTCGGCGATTCTGCGCGACGCTTCGCCGGTCGGCCCCGCTGCGTCCGCGAGGCATCGCCAGGGCTCCCGATCGACGCACTCGGCTCCTGCCTGGCCCGCGCGCGCTGCGCAGCACGGTGGCCCGTGGCAGGCGTCACGCCCGCGGCGAACCCGACCCCGGATAATCCACCGCCATGAAAGTCACCGTCATCGGCACCGGCTACGTCGGCCTGGTCACCGGCGCCTGTCTCGCGGAGATGGGCAACCACGTCGTCTGCCTGGACGTCGACGCGCGCAAGATCCGCGTCCTCGAGGAAGGCGGGATCCCGATCCACGAGCCCGGGCTGGAGGCGATCGTCGCGCGCAACCGCGCCGCCGGCCGGCTGCAGTTCACGACCGATGTGGCGGCCTCGGTCGCGCACGGCACGCTGCAGTTCATCGGGGTCGGCACGCCGCCGGACGAGGACGGGTCGGCCGACATGCAGTACGTGCTGGCCGCGGCGCGCAGCATCGGCCGCCACATGACCGACTACAAGGTCGTGGTCGACAAGAGTACGGTGCCGATCGGCACCGCCGACCGCGTGCGCGCCGTGATCGCCGAGGAGCTGGCCGCGCGCGGCATGGCGGACACCGCGTTCGCCGTCGTCTCCAACCCCGAGTTCCTGAAGGAGGGCGCGGCGGTCGAGGACTGCATGCGGCCGGACCGCATCGTGATCGGTGCCGACGACGAGCGCGCGATCCTGCTGATGCGCGCGCTGTACCAGCCCTTCATGCGCCAGTCCGACCGCCTGCAGCTGATGGACCTGCGCAGCGCCGAGTTCACCAAGTACGCCGCCAATGCGATGCTCGCCACCCGGATCAGCTTCATGAACGAGCTGGCGCGGCTGGCCGAGCGCGTCGGCGCCGATATCGAGCAGGTGCGCCGCGGCATCGGCTCGGACCCGCGCATCGGCAAGCATTTCCTGTACGCCGGCACCGGCTACGGCGGCAGCTGCTTTCCGAAGGACGTCAAGGCGCTGATCCACATCGGGCGCGAGCACGGCGTCGAGCTGCAGGTGCTGGACGCGGTCGAGTCGGCCAACGAGCGCCAGAAGCACGTGCTCGTCGACAAGGTCGTCGCCCGCTTCGGCGCGGACCTGGCGGGGCGGACTTTCGCGCTGTGGGGGCTGGCGTTCAAGCCCGATACCGACGACATGCGCGAGGCGCCGAGCCGCGTCGTCGTCGACGCGCTGCTCGCGCGCGGCGCACGCGTTCGTGCCTACGACCCGGTCGCCGCCGACGAGGCGCGGCGCGTGCTCGGCGACCGGCCGGGGCTCGAATTCGCCGCCAGCGCCGCCGACGCGGCGCAGGGCGCCGATGCGCTGCTGCTCGTGACCGAGTGGAAGGAATTCCGCACGCCGGATTTCGACGGCCTGAAGACGGCGCTGAAGCAGCCGCTGGTCTTCGATGGCCGCAATATCTGGGACCCGGCGCTGCTGGCGCAGATGGGCTTCGAATACCACGGCATCGGGCGCGCCGGCGGCTGAGGGGTTCAGCGCAGCGATGGCACGAGCCTCGTATCCAGCACGAGCCGGCCCTGTGCGCGCAGCGCGTACCTGCCGGCGGCCCGGTCGGGCCTGAAGACGAGGTTCCAACTCGGCTTGGACACGACGCTGGGCAGCGCGACGAAGCTATGTGCGTCGAGCAGGGCGGCGCCCCATGCCTGTTGCCCGGCGCTGGGGATGCCTGCGTGCAGCCACGCGGGGTTCGGCAACTCCGTGGGCATCACGACCAACAGGTCGGCTGCGTCGGAGATGACCAGGCTCGTGAGCACGAAGGGCTGCGCGTCGAGCACGGCGAATCCGCGGTGCACGGCAGACTCCAGGATCGTGGTCGAGGGATCGAAGCTGCAGTAGACAGCGCGCAGCCCCTTGGGATTCCAGCGCCCGCCGGCCCGCTCGGCGCCGATGCCGCCGTCCCATGCCGCGGCGTGCGCGGCTGCGTCGAGCCGCCATGCGACGATGGGCGCGCCGGGCGCGAGCGCACCCGGCAGGGGGGTCATGTCCACCGGTCAGCTGTAGACGCCGTATTCGAGCCTTGTCAGGAAGTCGCCAACCAGCTCCGCGCCTTGCACCGTCTGCAGGAGCTCGATCGGACGCTGCCCGTCCAGACCCATGGCCGCGCGCGACATCCAGCGCTCGGCTTCCTCCTTGCCGCCGAAGATCTCGGTGGCCCTGGCCAGCGTCTCGGCGAACAGCCAGGCCTTGCTGGCCAGATCGGCCGGCATGGACTTGTCCGGCGTCTCGCTCTGGCGCCGCAGCGTTCGCGTGCTGACCCCCAGCACCTTCGCCACGTCTGCCTCGCCCAGGCCCTTGACCTGACTGACGAGAAAGACGAGCGAACCGTAGGGAACGCCGCGCACGATGGCCGAATGGACGTCGGAGCGGCTGGCGATCCGGTGACGCCAGAATTTGCTGCCGCCCAGATAGCGGCAGGAAAGCGCATACAGCCGCGCTTGCTGCTCGCCACCTGGGTCGGCCGATGCGCGTGCGAGACCGCCGCGATCGCGGGCGCCACGGCCGGTCGTGCTCCTGGGCGTTGCGGCAGCCGCCTGTCGGCGGCCGGGGGCAGCGCCCTGTGTACTCATCGGGGGTCCCTGAGACGATGCTGGACAATTGTCAGTGCAGGATGGTCAAGTGTCAACAGCGAGGCCACGACCGGCCACGGCCCGGCCACAGCGCGGCCCAGGCGCGCGATGGCCGTCGCCGAGCGCGAACCGCACTTGTCGTGGTCGGCTGCGAGCGAGCGTGCGTAGGCGCCAGGTCAGACGTGCAAGGCCCTTCCCAGCGCGCGCAGCGCCGCCTCCTGCACCGCCTCGCCGAGCGTCGGGTGGGCGTGGATGGTGCCGGCGATGTCCTCCAGCCGCGCGCCCATCTCGATCGACTGCGAGAACGCCGCCGCCAGCTCGCTGACCGCGCGCCCGACCGCCTGCCAGCCGACGATCAGGTGGTTGTCGCGCCGGGCGACGACGCGCACGAAGCCGGCGTCGGAGCCGATCGTCATCGCGCGCCCGTTGGCGGCGAACGGGAACGAGGCGTGCAGCGCGTCGATGCCGGCCGCCTCGGCCTGATCGGGTGAGAGCCCGGCGGCGACGACCTCGGGGTCGGTGAAGCAGATCGCCGGGATCGCCGCCGGCATCCATTGCCGGCGCTGGCCGGCGATCAGCTCGGCGACCATCTCGCCCTGCGCCATCGCGCGGTGCGCGAGCATCGGCTCGCCGGTCAGGTCGCCGATCGCCCAGACGTTGCGCATCGAGGTGCGGCAGCGGTCGTCGATCTTGACCGCGCGGCCCGCCATCTCGAGCTGCAGCCCCTCCAGCCCCCAGCCCTCGGTGGCGGGGCGCCGGCCGGCGGCCACCAGCACGCGGTCGGCCGGCAGCGCGAACTCGTCGGCGGTCGCGGTGCGCACGCGCAGGCCGAGCCCGTCGGTGGTCAGCCCCTGCACGCTGCACTGCAGGTGCAGCACCACACCCAGGTGGTCGAGCGCCGCGCGCACCGGCCGCGTCAGCTCGGCGTCCCAGGCCGGCAGCACGCGCTCGGCGGCCTCGACGACCGTGACCTCGGCGCCGAGCTTGCGGTAGGCGATGCCGAGCTCGAGCCCGATGTAGCCGGCGCCGACGACGACCAGCCGCTGCGGCAGCGCGGCCGGCGACAGCGCTTCGGTCGACGAGATCACCGCGCCGCCGAACGGCAGCCCGGGCAGCTCGACGGCGCGCGAGCCGGTGGCCAGCAGCAGGTGCTCGCAGCGAATGCGCTGGACCTCGCCGGCCTCGTCCCGAACCTCCGCGGTCTTGCCGTCGACGAGCGTCGCCCAGCCGTGCAGCACGCGCACGCCGGCCTTGCGCAGCAGCGCGCCGACGCCGCCGGTCAGCCGCGCGACGATGCCGTCCTTCCAGCGCAGCGTCTGCGCCAGGTCGATCGTCGGCGCCGCGACGCGGATGCCCAGCGCCGAATGGCCGCCTGCATGATCGCCCGCGCGGCCTGCGGCGTGGCCGCCCGCATTGCCGGCCGGGCCCGCGGCCCAGCCACGCGCCTGCTCGAAGGCGTCGGCGGCGTGGATCAGCGCCTTGGACGGGATGCAGCCGATATTCAGGCAGGTGCCGCCCAGCGCCTGCGCCTCGACCAGCAGCGTCGGCACGCCGAGCCGCGCGGCGCGGATCGCCGCCACGTAGCCACCGGGGCCACCGCCGATGACGAGCAGCGTGGTCGTGGTCTCCTTCATCGTGCGGGCCTCGTGGCGATGCCGTGCCTCGCCGCGCGCGGTGCGGCGATCGCCGGGCGGCGGCGCGGCGCGTTCACCGGACTGTCTTCCACGCTGCGCGCGGCGGGACGAGCGCTCGGGAGCGGCCCGGCGTGTTCATGCCGGCTCCACGAACATCAGCGCCGGCGCCTCGAGCCGGGCGCGAACCGCCTGCACGAATCGCGCGGCGTCCATGCCGTCGACGACGCGGTGGTCGAACGACGACGACAGGTTCATCATCATCCGCCCGACGACGGCGCCGCCGCGCATCACCGGGCGCTCGACGATGCGGTTGACGCCGACGATCGCGACCTCGGGGTGGTTGATCACCGGCGTGGTGACGATGCCGCCCAGCGCGCCGAGGCTGGTGATCGTGATCGTCGAGCCGCCGAGCTCGTCGCGCGTGGCCTTGCCGCTGCGCGCGGCCTGCGCCAGGCGCGCAATCTCGGCCGCCGCGTCCCAGGGGTCGCGCGCCTCGGCGTGGCGCAGCACCGGCACGACGAGTCCATTGTCGGTCTGCGTCGCGATGCCGACGTGGACGGCGCCGAAGCGCGTGACGCTGCCGGCGTCGTCGTCGTAGCGCGCGTTGACCTGCGGCAGCTCGCGCACCGCCAGCACGATCGCGCGCACCAGCAGCGGCAGCACCGTCAGCCGGCCGCGCGTCTCGCCATGGCGGTCGTTGAGCTGGGTGCGCAGCGCCTCGAGCTCGGTGACGTCGACCTCCTCGACGTAGCTGAAGTGCGGGATGCGGCGCTTGGCCTCCTGCATCTTCTGCGCGATGCGCCGGCGCAGCCCGATGACCGGCAGCACCTGCTCGTCGTGGCGCGGCTGCAGCCCGCTGGCCGCCGCGGCCGGCACCGGGCGGCCGCCGGCGGCGACGAAGGCGTCCAAGTCCGCGTGCGTGATGCGCCCGGCCGGGCCGCTGCCGGGGACGAACTGCAGCGCGATGCCGAGCTCCCAGGCGCGGTGGCGCACCGCGGGCGACGCGAGCGGCCGCTCGTCGGCGGCGCGTGGCAGTGCCGGCGCGGTGGCGGCGGGCGCGGCCGGGCGCGATGCGGC
>JACPVA010000155.1 GCA_016191995.1 Burkholderiales bacterium
GCCGGCGCGGCGGCGGCCGAGGATGCGGCCGCGCCGCCCTCGGCGTACGCGGCGCGCTACGCGTCGCAGTGCGCCGCCTGCCACGGCGAGCGCGGCCACAGCGCCGACTCGCTCGTGCCGCATCTCGGCGGGCAGCCGGCCTTCTACACGATCACGCAGCTGTTCCTGTTCCGTGAAGGCCGGCGCAACGATCACCCGATGGCCGCCGCGATGACCGCCGCCGCGAGCGCGATGAGCGACGCCGACCTGCGCGGTTTCTCGTCGCATGTCGCGACACTGCCGCCACCGCCCGCGCCAGCGGATGCTCGCGATGCCGGGCGCGCCGCACGCGGCCGCGCGCTGGCGGACCGGCATCGCTGCACCGCCTGCCACGGCGCCGAGCTCGCGGGCGGCGAGCAGGTCCCGCGGCTGGCGCGCCAGCACGAGGACTACCTGCTGCTCGCGCTGCGCGGATTCAAGGCCGGTGTGCGCCTGGGCTACTCGCGCGCGATGAGCGATGTGCTCGTGGGGCTGTCGGACGCCGACCTCGTCGACCTCGCGCACCACCTCGCGATGCCGGACCCCTGAACCAGGCCCGGCGCGCGGGCAGGAGGCACTCGCGCAAGCCAGGCCGGTGCCGCATCGCCGCGCACGAGGTCGGCGTTGTCGTGGGGCGCGCAGCCTCGCACGCCGCCGACCTTCCGCCGCGTCGATCGGCCCGGCCTCATGCGGCGCGCGAAAGACCGCCTCGCGCCGGATCGTGCGCCATCGCCGCCACATGAACCACGAGGGCCCTCGAGATGACACGCACGGCGCCGGATCGGAAGACGCGGCCGGGACCCGGCCGCCGCCACGCCGTCGGCGCGATCGCCGCCGCCGGCGCAGCGCTGGCCGCCGGCGGCTGGTGGCTGCGGCGTGACGACGAGGCCCTGCCCGAGCCGGTCGAGCGTGCGCTGGCGCTGCGCGAGCTGGCGCCGAATCGCTGGGTCCGCTACCACGAGGAGCGGCCCGGCGACTGGACGCGCCAGGCGCACGCCGGGATGGCGCTGGATGCGCGGCGCGGGACGCTGCTGGTCTTCGGCTCCGACACCCACGGCCAGGACTGGGACAACGCGGTGCACGAGTTCGACCCGCTGCTCGAGCGCTGGCACACGCACCAGCGCGCCGCGGGCGTGCAGACCTACCGCATCGACGCCGACGGCGCGCCGGTGGCCGGCAGCGATGCCCTGATGCCGTGGGCGATGCACACCTACGACGCGATCGAATACCACCCCGGGCTCGACGCGCTGGTCGTCATGTCGACGACCGAGCACAACCCGGGGCCGGGGCCGCTGCCCGGCATGCGCCGGCAGCCGACCTGGCTCTACGACCTCTCGACCCGGCGCTGGTCGCAGCTCGACCCGGTGGCAGGGCAGGCGCCGAGTTTCTTCGGCGGCGCCTCGGCCTTCGACGAACGCCGCGGCGTGCTTGTCGCCTACCGGCGCGGCATCTGGGAGCTGGACCCGGCGACGCGCGCATGGCGACGCGCCAGCTCCGAGTCGCCGCACTCGATGCACCAGACGATGGCCTACGACAGCCGCCGCGGCGCGATGTTCGTCTTCGGCGACTACCGGCCGACGAACGAGGTCTGGCGCTACGACCCCGGCGCCGTCGCCGGCGCGCACGGCAGATGGACACGGCATGTCCCGGGCGGCGACCCCTGCCCGCCGCATTCCAGCGTGCCGGTGGCCTACGACGCGGCGCAGGACCTGTTCGTGCTGGTCGTCGACGAGCGCCCGGCCGGATCGCCGCGCGCGAAGCCGCAGTCGGCGTCGACCTACTTCTACGACCCGGCGCGCGATCTCTACCTGCGGCTGGCCGACGCCGATCTGCCGCCGCTGGGAATGAACTTCATGATGGCCTGGGACCGCCGGCACGGCGTCGCCTGGCTGGTCACCGGCGACTGGGGCAGCCCGGTGACGGTCTGGGCGATGAAACCGTCACGGTAGATGCCGCTGCGCCGGCCGCGGCGTCTCGGCGGTGCACAGCGACATCGGCAGCCCCTCGAGGCCGTCCATCACCTGCCGCCCGGCTGCCGTCGGCGCGCGCAGCGCGCGAACGACCGCCAACCCGGCGACGGCACCGATGATGCCGGTGAGCGCGAGCAGCGCGATCTCGTCCGCGCCGACATTGCCGGCGATGGCGACCACGATGACGACGACGGCGATCCGGCGCATGCGTTGTGCGCCTCGCGATGCCGGCTCGCGCGCGCCGGCGCTGGGGAAGCGCCTGCGGACGGCCGGGCCGTATCGCATCGCAAGCCCGCGAGCCGCGCGCGGCCCGCCGCGGTACCCGCGCGGCGCTTCAGATCGCGCGGCTGTGAACACATGAGGAATGCGTATTTCCGTCGCACGGCTCGCCTGCGTACAGTAGCGCGCGACGATGCATGTCCATCGGGAGGACGCAGCATGACCAGTACCCACGCGATCGACACCAGCCCAGCGCGCGCAGCCGGGCCGGACGAACCCGCCTTCGACGACGACGGCTTCCTGCTGGAACCCGAGTCCTGGTCGCGCACGCTCGCGCAGCAGCTCGCGGCGCAGGCCGGCGTCGGCCGGCTCGGCGCCCAGCACTGGACGGTGATCGATCTCGTGCGCTCGCGCTACCTCGCGCTCGGCGCGCTGCCGGTGATGCGGCTCGTCTGCCGCGCCGCGGGGCTGGACCCGCGGCAGGGCCAGGCGCTGTTCAGCAGCTGCGCGACGCTGTGGCGCATCGCCGGGCTGCCGCACCCCGGGGGCGAGGCGCTGGCCTACATGCACTGAAGTCCGCGGCCGCCCTCAGGCCGCGGTGACATCCGGCAGCGCGCCGACGCGGTCGGCGACGCGGTCGAAGTAGCGCGCACGGTACAGCAGCCGCTTGCGCGTGTCGCCGTCGGCGAACGGCGCGCGGTCGTGCAGCACGTTGTTGCAGACCAGCCCCATGCCGGGCTCGAGCAGGCCGCGGAAGACATACCGGTTGTCGGCGTCGGCCAGGATGCGCTCGAGCGCCGCCACGGCGGCGCGCGTGCGCGCGTCGTCCTTCCACACGATGCTGACCTTGCGCGCGGTGTAGCGCATGTGCAGATGGCCGTCGGGCCAGACGGCGAAGACCGGGCCGCTGCGCGCCGGCCGCGCCTCGCCAGCGTCGTCCATGCGCGGCGGGATCGTCATCGCATCCGGCGCCATCAGCGCGCGGATGTGCTGCGGGTCCTCGTCGCGCAGCAGGATGTAGGCGATCTCGTGGTCCAGCAGCCGGTTCTCGCCGCCGCGCTCGGCGCGCTGCACGCAGTGCAGGATCAGGCCGCGGACCTGATGGTCCAGCGCGTTGTAGTAGCCGTCGGTGTGCCACTGGATACCGCGGTCGGTGTAGGGGATGAACTCGGTGCGCGTGCCCGCCGGCGCCACCGCCAGCGGCGAGATGCCGTCGTCGTCGGCGAGCGGGTTCGCGTCCAGCCTCAGCAGGCCGAGCTGGCGCCCGAGCTCGCGCGGGATGTCCTTGTCGGGGTCGCTGCCGGTGCCCGACGCGTAGAGCGCCATGTTGGCCACTGCACAGCGCGCGAGCAGCGCGTCGCGTTCTGCGGGGCTCAGCCGGCGCGGGTCGCGCAGCTCGACCACCAGCCCGGCGAGCGAGCGCGGATGGGCGGCGAGCTTGCGGTCGCGCCAGGCGGCGTAGGCGACGGCGTCGTCGAGGTCGAAGTGGGCGGGGATCATGGTGCGGCAGGTCCTTGTCGAGCGTGGGCGAGGCATGGGGGACACGGCCACGGTCGCCGCGCCGATCCCGGCGGCGCGCTGCGGTGGTCGTGCAGCGTTCCCGTGCGAATGTAATGGGACCGCGCCGCGGGCTGATCCCCGGAGCAATGGGATCGGCGCGGCCCGCCCGGGAACTGCGAAGCGCCGTGCCGCCGCAGCCCGCCGCAAGCCGGTCTCCGGCTCCGATTCTTGGGCAAGGATCGCAGGTGAGGTGTTGACGCAAGCTGCGTATTTCGTTTATTCTAGAAATATGGATACAGCGTCGCCAGCTCGCCGGTCCCGGGCCGTCTTCGAGCCCGTCGCCCGTCACGCCGCGATGCTCGCGGCGATGGGCGCCGAGCCGCGGCTGCGCATCGTCCGGCTGCTGCTGGCGGCGCACCCGCATGGCATGGTCGTCGGCGAGATCGCCGCCGAGCTCGGCATCGCCGACTCGACGCTGACGCACCATCTCGCCACGCTGCGCCGCGTCGGCCTCGTCACGGTCCGGCACGAAGGCACGCAGCGGCGCCACATGGCCGACATCGCGGCGCTCGCCGCGCTGCTCGGCTTTCTGTATGCCGAGTGCTGCACCCGCAACCAGGCGGTGGACCCGCGATCGGTCGTCTGCTGCCGCTGACCCCCCATCGAACCCGAGGAGATGGCATGAACGAGAACCCGCAACTCAAGGACATCGTCAGGCAGACCTACGGCGCCGCCGCCGCACGCGTCGCGCGAGGTGGCGGCGGTGGCGGCGGCTGCTGCGGCAGCGCACCCGCGGCCAGCGCCCAGGCCACGGCCGACACCCGCTGCTGCAACCCGATCAGCTCCAACCTGTACGGGGCCGGCGAGGCCGGCGCCGTCCCGGCGCAGGCGCTGCAGGCGTCGCTCGGCTGCGGCAACCCGACCGCGCTGGCCGAGCTGAAGCCGGGCGAGACCGTGCTCGACCTCGGCTCCGGCGGCGGCATCGACGTGCTGCTGTCGGCGCGCCGCGTCGGCCCGACCGGGCGCGCCTTCGGGCTGGACATGACCGACGAGATGCTCGCGCTGGCGCAGCAGAACAAGCGCGCCAGCGGGCTGACGAACGTCCACTTCCTGAAGGGCGAGATCGAGGACATCCCGCTGCCCGATGCCTCGGTCGACGTCGTCATCTCCAACTGCGTCGTCAATCTCGCGGCCGACAAGGACCGCGTGCTGCGCGAGGCCTGGCGCGTCCTCAGGCCGGGCGGCCGCTTCGCGGTCTCGGACATCGTGGTTCGCGGCGAGGTGCCGCCGGCGATCCGGCGCAATGTCGAGCTGTGGATCGGCTGCGTGGCCGGCGCGCTCGGCGAGCAGGAGTATCTGGACAAGCTCGCCGCGGCCGGATTCGAGCAGGCGTCGATCGAGGCCACGCGCGTCTACGGCGCCGACGATGCCGCCGGCTTCCTCGCCGGCCAGGGCGAGGAGCTGCAGCGGCTCGCGCGCGAGGTCGACGGCCGCTTCATCAGCGGCTTCGTGCGCGCGGTCAAGCCCGCGGCCGGCGGCGGCGCTGCGGCGCGCGACGGCGCGGCCGCGCCGTCGTCCTCCTGACGAGGGCACGGCGAGCGTACGATTCGCGCCTTCCGACCTGCAACGAGGACGAAGGATGAACAAGACGACGACGACCATGGCCTGCGCGCTGGCGCTGGCGCTGGCCGCCTGTGGCAAGCCGCAGGAGGTGGCCTCGGAGAAGGCAGCCGAGAAGATGATCGAGTCGGCGATCGGCCAGGACGACACCAAGGCCAAGGTCGACCTCGACGCCGGCCAGGCGAAGATCACGACCACCGACGCGCAGGGCCGGACCTCGCAGATGGAGATGGGCGGGGCACAGGTCGGCGAGGCCGACCTCGGCATCGCCTTCTACCCCGGCGCCAAGCCTGTCGAGGGCCAGTCCTCGCGCGTGACGACGCCCGACGGCAGCATGTCCAGCATCGGGCTGCAGTCGTCCGATGCGCCCGACAAGGTGGCCGGCTTCTACCGTGACGCGATCAAGGCGCAGTCGGCCGGCAAGCAGATGATGGAGATGAGCGACGGCAGCGGCGGCGCGACCTTCATGCTCGCCGACGACGACACGTCGTCGGCCGTGCAGGTGCACGTGCGCAAGGCCGAGGGCGGCAGCGAGATCCAGATCGTGTCGACGCGCGGCAAGGCGAAGTAGCGCGGGGCCGCCGACCCGGCCGCCGGCGTTCAGTCCGCCAGCGCGCCGAAGAATACGCGCGCGACGTAGTCCATCGTCACCCGGCCACCCTGCTGCGCAATGTCGAACAGTGGGCGCAGCCGCGCGACCATCGCGGCGTGATCGGGGTGGCCGGGCGCGGGCACGTAGGAGGCCGAGTTCAGCCGCGCCAGCAGCGTATCGTGGTCGAGCTCGGTCGGGTTCGGGAACTCGGCGACGCGGAAGCCGCGGTGGCCGAAGAAGGCCGCCACCGAATCCTCGTGCGCGTGCCGGTGGTGGATCTGCGCGTAGCCGATGCCGAAGTCGAGCAGCAGCCGCTCGTAGCCCTCGGCGAAGGCGCTGCCGGTGGCGACGCGGTCGTTCCAGATCAGCGCGGCGTGCGCCGGACGCTTCAGGATGCGCAACGCCTCGACGCGCGCCGCGCCGATGTCGAACCAGTGGAAGGCCTGCGCCGCGACCAGCAGGTCGACGCTGGCGGCCGGCAGCGTCGTCGCCTCGGCGCGGCCGGCGACGCTGCGGAAGGCCGCCAAGCCGGCGAGCTGCCGATCGCCCTGCGCGCGCATCGCGTCGTTCGGCTCGACGCCGACCACCCCCAGACCCGCGCGCAGGAAGGGCTCGCACGACAGCCCGGTGCCGCTGCCGAGGTCGGCGACCACCGCGCCCGGCGCCAGCCCGAACTCGGTGGCCAGCAGCGTCGCGATCGCGGCCGGATAGCCGGGACGCGCCGCGGCGTAGTCGCCGGCGCGGTCGGTGAAGCGTTCGGTGGCGTGGTCGTCGGCGCGCATGGGTGGCATGCACCGCGGCCTGCGGCGCGTCGGGGATCGGGCGCGATCGTAGCGTGGCCGGTCGCGGCCTGTCGCCGGCGCCGCTGGCCCGGCGCGGCGATCGCCGGGCAGGCGCGGCGCGCGTCAGCGCCGCCGACCCGGGCGGGGTCGCCGCCAACGGCGGGTTCGTCGAGCATCCGGATCTGATCCAGGTACTGCGCGAGCTGGCGAGCTCGCACTGAAGCGGGGTCTGCGGGCGGACGACAGGCTGCTTCAGGCTTTCGTCGTCAGTATGGCTGAGCGGTGACATGCAGGGTGAGCCCCGCGTGACGCTGCAGCTGGCTAATGACGCTGAACAGGTTGCGCGCCTGCGGGTTCCCGGTCGGGCCGAACATGCGGATCAGGCTCTTCGGCGATGAGCCAACCTCGACGCCGAGCTGTTCGAAGCCGACCGTCGCCTTGATGTAGTCGCGCAGGATCGCCTTGCCGGTGTCCACGTCGCCGGAGAGCATGGTCTCGATGCCTTCCTCGAGCAGGGCATCGCGGAATTTCGGGTCGGCCTGGACGCGCGCCAGCACCGTTTCCTTGAAGTCTCGTGTCAGAGCCATAGTTCACCTCGCCGATCGCTTACGCCGCTTGTAGGCCGCCCAACGCGCCTGCGCGGCCTCGATGTCACGCTGCTGCCGCTTCTTCGTTCCGCCGGCCAGCAGGATGACCAGCACGTCGCCGTCGCGGCCGAAATACACCCGATAGCCCGGCCCGAAATCCAACCGGTACTCCAGCATCCCCCTCCCCGACGCCTTTGACGTTGGACAGGTTGCCCTGCTCGATACGAGCGAGGACGACCGTGATCTTGGCCGCCGCGGTGGCGTCCAGGGCCGCGAACCAGTCCGCGAACGGACTGGTGCCGTCTTCTTCCAGGTACTCGCGTACATCCAACATGGCTGTCGGTACCATAAATGTTACCACCGAAAGGAGAGAGAGTTGGGGGCGCCGCCCGTTGGCGGCCGGGCAAACGCGCCGAGTCCCCCGAGTCTCTGCCGGGTCTCGGCCAGAGGGCCTCGAGCGGCACGGTCGTGCCGGGGAGCCGCCTTGCGCGCTGCCAGTCCGCCAGGTCCAAGGGTTGCAGGCGCTGCCCTTACGCGGCGCAAGGGAGGCCGCGCCAGAAGGCGGGAAGGTCTCATGGGCCTTCGGCCGTCGAAGGCTGGCCGAAGCACGGGTTCTTCCGCGAGCGGTCAACGGAGGTATCGAGTCCGAGCGACCCCAACCGCTGCGCAACAGCGCTACACCACGGACCGCCGCATGCATCTCGACGCCCGTGACCGCTGCTGCGTGGGAGGCCGAGCTCCACCTGCTCGCGATGGCGCGGGCTTGCCGCCCGCATCAGCGCCGTAGCGGCAACGGTCACCAGCGCCGGCGGCCCGGCGCGGCAATCCCCGGGCAGGCAGGGAGCACGCACCCGCGCCGAAACACGCTGACATCGCCTGCCCCCGGCTGAAACAGCGGCGCAACGCGCCGCCTCTCCAATGTCGCCACACCCCCAAGCATGGAGACAACGATGCCCCGACGCCTGTTCACGATGCGCATGCTGCCGGCCGCCGTCCTCGGCGCCGCGATGCTCGCCGCGCTGCCGGCCGGCGCCTCCGACCCGGTCGGCGTCGCCGCCAAGGGCGGGTTCCCCGAGTACCTGTTCCTCGAGAAGCTGCCGCGCGCCGAGGCCGAGGTGATGGCGCGGAAGCTCGCGCGCGCCGTCGTCGCCGCGCGGATGATCATCTTCGCCCACGGTGCCAAGATCACCGACCCCAAGCTCGGCGACAAGGGCTTCAGCGGCGCGGTCTTCGAGGAGCAGTGGCGCCGCAGCACCGAGGACCTGACGATCGACGCCACCCCGGCGCAGAAGCAGATCTTCGACAAGCTGTACTGGGCCGGGCGGCAGGTGATGGACAACAACCAGGACCGCATCAACGTCCAGGGCGTGGCCTGGAAGCACTTCCTGCCGGCCAAGTGGGAGCGCGAGATGGGGCAGGTGCTGACCGCGCGCACCGGCATCATCATCAAGCAGCCCGGGCGCACCTACCGCAGCCCGGTCAACGTGCCCGACGAGCTGGAGCGCGAGACGCTGGTGCACTACATCGACGCCGGGCGCGACGCCAACCAGCCGCGCGTCGCGCACACGACGATGGGCAAGCAGCCGGTGGTGCGCTACATGGAGCCGATCCGCCTGCTGCCGCCCTGCCTGCCCTGCCACGGCAAGCCCAAGGGCGAGCCCGACATGCTCGGCTTCCACAAGGACGGGCTGGAGGCCGGCGACCTCATCGGGCTGATGAGTGTGACGCTGGCGGTCAGCGACTGAGCCTGGCGCTCTTCCTCGCACGCCGCTATGCAGCGGCCGACATATTGCGCCTGCGATCGGTGGCGCGAAGAATCGGCCGCGCCTCGCGCCGTCCGGTTCGGATCCTCGGCGGACCCCGCGAGAGCGTGATGCTCAGGGATTCGCCATGCTCCTCATCCGCCACGGCTGGCTGGCGGCGGGTGCGCTCGCCGCCGCCTGCCAGCCCGCGCTCGCCGACACCCCTGCCGCGTCGGCCGGCTCGACCTTCGACCTCGGCGTGGTCGAGATCACCGGCCGCGCCGACGCCGCCGCGCCAGCCTACCCGCTGGTCGAGCGCATCACCGGCGAGGCGCTGCGCCGCCACGAGCGCCACGACGTCACCGAGGCGATGAACCTGCTGCCGGGGGTGATGATCGAGAACGTCGGCAGCCGCAACGAGCGCGTCGTCTTCATCCGCGGATTCGACTCGCGCCAGGTCCCGCTGTACGTCGACGGCATCCCGGTCTACGTGCCCTACAGCGGAAGCATCGACCTGGCGCGATTCACCAGCTTCGACCTGGCCGAGATCCAGGTCACCAAGGGGTTCACCTCGGTCCTGTACGGGCCCAACACGCTGGGCGGCAGCATCAACCTCGTCAGCCGCCGGCCGACGCGCGCGCTCGAGGTCGACGTCCTGGCCGGAGCCGGGTTCGACGACGCATGGCGCCACGATTCGCGCCGCCTCGCGGTCAACCTCGGCACGCGGCAGGGCCGCTGGTACCTGCAGGCCGGCGCCTCGCTGCTGGACCGCGACAGCTTCAGCGTCTCGGGCGACTACGCCCCCGGCGGCGCCGAGGACGGCGGCCGGCGCGACAACTCGGACATCCGCGACCGCAAGCTCAGCCTGAAGCTGGGCTTCACGCCCGGGGCCGGCGACGA
Organism: Burkholderiales bacterium; assembly: GCA_016191995.1. GTDB lineage: Bacteria > Pseudomonadota > Gammaproteobacteria > Burkholderiales > Burkholderiaceae_C > Rubrivivax. The sequence goes on from JACPVA010000155.1 coordinate 9,931, forward strand.
GTACGCGATCAGCTACTACCGGCAGGACGGCGAGAAGGGCACGCCGCCGTATGCGGGCGCCTACGACCTGCGCGCGCGCTTCTGGCGCTGGCCCGTGTACGACAAGGAAAGCCTGTACGTCCTGTCGCGTACGCGATTCGCCGGCGGCAGCTACCTGCGGCTGCGCGCCTATGTCGACAAGTACGTCAACCTGCTGCGATCCTTCGACGACGACAGCTACACCACCCAGAACCGACCGTACGCCTTCGACAGCCTGTACGACGACCACACCTGGGGCGGTGGCGCCGAATGGGGCATGGACGTCGCGCCCGGCCACCTGCTCAAGCTCGCCGCCAGCATCAAGCGCGACTTCCATGAGGAGGAGGACGACGCCGACGAACCGCGCGAGAAGTTCGAGGACGAGACCGTCTCGCTCGCCATCGAGGACACCTGGACGCCGGATGATGCGACCCAGCTCGTCGCCGGGCTGAGCTGGAACCGCCAGAAGAGCCTGCGCGCCGACCAGAAGCTGGCCGACGGCACGATCGCGCCGTTCCCGACCGGCAGCGACGACGCGGTCAACCTCCAGCTCGGCTGGTTCCGCCAGCTCGACCGCGGCACCCGCATCCACGCGACGGCCGGGCGCAAGACGCGGTTCCCGAATATCGCGAACCGCTTCTCGGGCCGGCTCGGCTCGTCGCTGCCCAACCCCGACCTGAAGGCCGAGGAATCGACCAACCTCGAGATCGGCGCCGACCGCGACCTCGGCCATCTGAGGCTAGGTGGCGCGGTCTTCCTCAGCCGGCTGTCGGAGGCGATCCAGAGCGTGAGCATCGACGACTCGCTGTGCGCGCAACCGCCTTGCAGCCAGACGCAGAATATCGAGCGCCAGGACAACAAGGGCATCGAGCTCTATCTCGACGCCGCACTCGGCGCCGCCGCCGACCTGCACCTGGACTACACCTGGCTCGACCGCAAGAACCGCACCCGGCCCGAGATCGAGCCGATCGACACTCCCGAGCACAAGGCCTTCGCCAGCCTGGTCTACCGCGTCGCACCGGCGGTCGAGCTCGTCGCCAGCGTCGTCTACGAGAGCAGCCGGCTCAGCGAGTCGCCGGGCGAGCGCGGCGTCGGGGCGTTCACGGTCGCCAACCTCAAGGGCTCGTGGAAGCTTCCCGAGGGCCTGGTGGCCGAGTTCGGCGTCAACAACCTCAGCGACCGCGACTGGGGCTACGACGAGGGCTACCCGGAGCCGGGGCGCCACTATTTCCTCAACCTGCGCTACGTCTACGGCCGCTGAGCCTGGCCTGCGATGCGCACGCCGGCCGCGGCGCACGCCGGTCGGCTTGCGCCGGCGGCCCGCACAGGCCGGCCGGCCCGCCCGCCCATCGATGCTCGCTCCCTCGACCGCATGACGACCGACCCCGACCGCCGACGATGGCTGCTGGCAAGCGCCATGCTCGGCCTGCTGCCGCTGATGCGGCCGGCACATGCCGCTCGCGTGACCGACAGCGCCGGCCGCTCCTTGCAGGTGCCGGCACGGGTCGAGCGCGTCTTCCCGGCCGGGCCGCCGGCGGCGATCCTGCTCTACACGCTGGCGCCCGATCTGCTGCTCGGATGGCCGCGCGCCAACCGCCCCGACGAGCTCGAATTCCTGCAGCCCGATATCGGCCGCCGGCCCGAGGTGGGCCGCATCACCGGCCGCGGCAACAGCGCGAACCTGGAGTCCGTACTGGCGCTGAAGCCGGACCTGATCGTCGACAGCGGGTCGATGCGCCCGACCTACGTCGAGCTGGCCGAACGCGTGCAGGCGCAGACCGGGATCCCGTACGCGCTGCTCGACGGGCGATTCGCCGCCATCCCGGACAGCTACGAGCGGCTCGGCGCGCTGGTCGGGCGCGAATCGCGTGCGCGCGAGCTGGCCGAGGCCTGCGCCGACGCGATGCGCACCGTCACCGGGCGCGTGGCGCGCGTGCCGCTGGCCGAGCGTCCGCGCGTCTACTACGCGCGCGGCCCGGACGGGCTGCAGACCGGGCTCGGCGGCTCGATCAACACCGAGATCATGGAGTTCATGGGCCTGAACCTGGTCGGCCGCGAGCTCCAGGGCGGGCTGTCGACGGTCTCGATCGAGCAGGTGCTGGCCTGGGACCCGGACCTGATCGTCACCACCGACCCGAGCTTCGCCGCCGAGGCCGGCCGCATGCGGGCCTGGCGCGGCGTGCGCGCGGTGCGCGAGCGCCGCGTCCACCTGAGCCCGCGGCTGCCGTTCGGCTGGATCGACTTCCCGCCCGGGGTGAATCGCATCCCGGGGCTGTGGTGGCTGGGCAAGACGGTCTTCCCGCAGCTTTTCCCCGAGAACCTGCTCGACATCGCGCGCGACTTCTACCGCCGCTTCTACGGCGTCGAGCCGAGCGACGCGCAGCTGCGGCACGTGCTCGCGGCGCCGGGCTGAGCCTAGATCCGGCAGTTGACCGCTTTCCTCCGCATGCAACGTCTTGACGTGCTTGACGAAAGGGGCCACGACGGTCCTCACCTGTTAGGTGAGCACGCTGCGCACCCGATCGAGCCGCCCTCGACCACGCTGGCGGCGTTGCAAGCCTTGCAGGCCGGGGCGGGCGAGGACGCCCGCCCGCTCGCCAGGCGAGAACCGTCCTCAGGACGGTTCTCGTCCGGGCTCGCCCTCGCGATGGCACGGGCCATCGCTGCGGTTTGCGCCTTGCCAGCGCGGCCGATGACGGCCCGCTCGGGCGCGCCCAACTGCCGGATCTAGGCTGAATGCTGTTCCTGCGCCAGCGCCTGCCGGCCTGGGCCGGGATGCTGACGGCCGGCGGCGTGCTGCTGGCCGCGACCGTGCTGGCATTTCTCGTCGGCCGCTTCCCGGTATCGGCCGGCGACCTGCTGCAACTGCTGTGTGCAACGCTGAGCGGGCAGGATTCGGGCCTCGCGCCGGCGGTCGAGACCGTGCTGCTGCAGGTGCGCGGCCCGCGCGTGCTGGCGGCGCTGGCCGTCGGCGCCGCACTGTCGGTGGCGGGGGCGGCCTTCCAGGGGCTGTTCCGCAACCCGCTGGTCTCGCCCGACATCCTCGGCGCGTCGGCCGGGGCGGCGCTCGGCGCGGTGCTGGCGATCTTCCTGTCGCTGGGCATCTTCGCGATCCAGGGCTTCGCCTTCGCCGGCGGGCTGCTCGCGGTGGCGCTGGTCTATGCGCTGGGCGCCGGGCTGCGCAGCGCCGACCCGGTGCTCGGGCTGCTGCTGACCGGCATCGTCATCGGCTCGCTGCTGGGGGCCGGCATCGGGCTGCTGAAGTACCTCGCCGACCCCTACGACCAGCTGCCGGCGATGACCTTCTGGCTGCTCGGCAGCCTGTCGGGCACGGCGGCGCCGGACCTGCTGCCGCTGCTCGGTCCGGTCGCCGCCGGCATGCTGATGCTGCTGCCGCTGCGCTGGAAGCTCAACGTGATGTCGCTGCCCGACGACGAGGCGCGCGCGCTGGGGGCGCCGACGACGCTGCTGCGGCTGCTCATCGTCGCCGCGGCGACGCTGGTCACCGCGGCCAGCGTCGCGGCGGCCGGCATCGTCGGCTGGGTCGGCCTGGTCGTGCCGCACCTGGCACGGGCGCTGGTCGGGCCGTCGTTCCCGCGCCTGCTGCCGGCCAGCGCGCTGCTGGGCGGCGGCTTCCTGCTCGTCATCGACACGCTGGCGCGCACGCTGGCGCCGGTCGAGATCCCGCTGGGCGTGCTGACCGCCGTCGTCGGCACGCCGTTCTTCATCGCGCTGCTGCGCAGCCAGCAGCGCGGCTGGGCCTGATGCTGGCGGCGCACGAGCTGGCGATCGGCTACCCGGGCCGCGCCGTCGGCCGGGGGTTCCCGCTCGCGCTGCAGCCCGGCCGCGTGCTGGCGCTGCTGGGCCCGAACGGCGGCGGCAAGACGACGCTGCTGAAGACCCTGCTCGGGCTGCTGAAGCCGCAGGGCGGGTCCGTGGCGCTCGACGACCGCCCGCTGGCATCGTTCGGCGCCGCCGAGCGCGCGCGCCGCCTGGCCTACGTGCCGCAGGGCCACGCCGGTGCCTTCGCGTTCACGATCGCCGACCTGGTGCTGATGGGGCGCACGGCGCACGCCGGCCTGTTCGCGCGCCCTGGCGCGCACGACCGCGAGATCGCCGCCGCGGCGCTGGCGCGCATGGGCATCGACCACCTCGCGCAGCGGCCGGCGCCGCAGGTTTCGGGCGGAGAGCGCCAACTGGCGCTGATCGCCCGTGCGCTGGCGCAGCAGGCCGCGTTCGTGATCCTCGACGAGCCGACCGCAAGCCTGGACTTCGGCAACCAGGGCCGGGTGCTGCGCGAGCTGCGCCGGCTCGCCGGCGAGGGGTTGGGGGTGCTGTTCACGACCCACGACCCGAACCACGCCAGCCGCCACGCCGACGACGCGCTGCTGATCCGCGACGGCCGCACGCTGGCCAGCGGGCCGGTGCACGAGGTGCTGCAGCTGCCGCTGCTGCAGCAGCTGTACGCGGCGCCCGTCGTGCAGCTGCGCGCCGCCGAGGGGCAGGCCTTCCTGCCGGCCTGATGCGGGTGACGATGCGGGTGACGACATGCGCGTGGCGACCGCCCAACCGCTGGGGCCCTGGCGAGTGGGCCGGCGCCTTCGGCGACCTCGGCACGCTGCTGCCGTTCGTGCTGGCCTACCTGGCCGTGGTGCGGATGGACCCGGCCGGGGTGCTGTGCGGATTCGGGCTGTCGCTGGTCGGCAGCGGGCTGTACTACCGCACGCCGATGCCGGTGCAGCCGATGAAGGCGATCGGCGCCGTCGCCGCGGCGCAGGCACAGGCCGCGCAGGGCGTGGCGCTGAGCGCCGGCATCGTGCACGGCGCCGGGCTCGTCACCGGGCTGCTGTGGCTGCTGCTGGGAGCGACCGGTGCGGCGCAGCGCATCGCGCGCTGGGTCGGCGCGGCGGTGGTGCGCGGCCTCGTGCTGGGGCTGGCGCTTGCGCTGCTGCTGCAGGCTGGCCGGCTGATGCGCGGCGAGCCGGCGCTGGCGCTGGCGGCGCTCGCCGTGCTGGCACCGACCGTGTGGCCGGCGCTGTGGCCGGCGCTGTGGCCGACGGCCTGGCCCCCACGAACGCTGCGCGGGCTGGGTGCCCTCGGGCTGCTGGCCGCGCTGCTGCTCGGGCTGGGCTGGACCGCGCTGCACGACCCCGCGGCCTACGCGGCGCTGGCCGGCGTACGGCCTGCGCTGCGGCTGCCGGCCTTCGCCTGGCCGGCGCTTTCGGCGCAGGATCTGCTGTCGGCCACCCTGCTGCTCGCGCTGCCGCAGCTGCCGCTGACGCTGGGCAATGCGCTGGTCGCGGTACATGCCGAGACGCGGCGGCTGTTCCCGCGCCACGAGGTCGGCGAGCGCGAGATCGCGCTGTCGACCGGGGCGATGAACATCGTCGGCTCGGCGATCGGCGGCGTGCCGATGTGCCACGGCGCGGGCGGCCTTGCCGCGCATGTCGCCTTCGGTGCGCGCAGTGGCGGCTCGCTCGTCATCCTCGGCCTGCTGCTGCTGGCACTGGGGCTGTGCTTCGCGCAGGCGGTAACGACGCTGTTCGGCCTGCTGCCGCCGCAGGTGCTGGGCGCGGTGCTGGCGGCGACCGCGCTGCAGCTCGGTGCGGCGCAGCTGCGCGGCGGCGCGCAGCCGCTGACCCAGGCCGAGCGCGCGCTGCTCGCCGCCACCGCGGCGCTGAGCGTGTGGCATGTCGGCGCCGGGCTGGCGGTCGGGATCGTGCTGCAGCAGGCGCTGCGCGCCCGCTCGCGCCGCGTCACGCGCTGAGCGGCGTCAGCCGGCGTCGTCCGCGCGCTCGACGTCCCAGGCGACGAAGGCCCAGACCATGTCGCGGCCGCCGCGTGCGGCGCGCTGCGGGTCGGCGACGTACCACGCGCGCAGGCGCTGCAGCGCGGCCGCGTCCAGCGGCCCGGTGGTCCACGCCAGACGGCGCGCGAAGTCGTCGAAGTCCGCGCAGCCGGCGAGCCGGCTGCGCGTGTGCAGCAGGTCGAGGCGCGCCACGATGCCCATGCGGTGCAGCATGCCGAGCAGCAGCAGGTGGTCGGGCACGCGCGGCAGCTCGACGCCGGCGGCGGCGAGGATCGCCGGGTCGACGAAGCCGCCGCCGACCGGGTAGCTCAGGCAGACCTGCCGCCGCGCGTGCCGTGCCAGCTTGTGCAGCGCGGCGTCGAGGTCGGCGACCAGCGTCGAGCGCGACGCGATCGCGATGTCGCACACCGGCACGTCGTGCCAGTCGTCCTCCCAGGCGCGCAGCATGGGGCGCACGTTGGCCACACCCAGCTCGCGCGCCCGGTCGCGCAAGGCCTCCAGCATGCGCGGGCTGTGGTCGAGCGCGACGACCTCGTCGACCCGTGCCGCCAGCGGCAGCGCCAGCGTGCCGGGGCCGCAGCCGACGTCGAGCACCGAGCGCGCCCCGTCCAGCCGCATGCGGGCGATGAAATCGTCGACATAGCCGCCATGCGAGGGGTGCGCGCCGTAGCCGCCGGCACGGCCGTCCCATTCGTCGGCGCCCTTGGGCACCAGGGCCTGCTCTTGGATCTCGCGCCGGTACATCGCGGCGAAGTCGAGATCGTCGAGTCGAGGCGGCTGATCTGGAGTGGGGTCGGCCATGGCGTCGGTGATCGGTTGCGGTGGGGCGAAGGACGCGCAGCGTGGCCGGCGACGGGCGGCATGGCGGCCGGTGTCGCGGCGGCGGCCGGCGACGCAGCGCAAGCCCCGCGATCGCGCGCGTTCCCGGGATGCTACGCGCGAGCGTGCATCATCGCCCCCTGAACGAGGAGGCCGTGACGATGACCGAGGAGCTCTTCCGCGACGACGCGACGCTGGCCGCCTGCGACGCGCGCATCACGCTGCTGGACGACGCCGGCGTGCAGCTCGACCGCACCGTGTTCTACCCGCAGGGCGGCGGGCAGGCCGGCGACCGCGGGTGGCTGCGGCTGCCCGACGGCCGCGCGCTGGAGATCGCCGACACGCGCAAGGGCGCGCAGCCGGGAACGATCGTCCACCTGCCGGCGCCGGGGCAGGAGGCGCTGCTCGCCGCCCTGGCGGCGGGCGACCCGGTGCGCGCCGAGATCGACACCGTGCGCCGCGACCGCCACCGCCGGCTGCATACCGCGACCCACCTGCTGTGCGCGCTGGTGCCGCACCCGGTCGACGGCTGCTCGATCACCGCCGACTATGCGCGGCTGGACTTCCACATGACCGACCCGCTGGACAAGGGCGCGCTGGCCGCCGGGCTGGCACGGCTGGTCGCCGGGGCGCACCCGGTGCGCGCGCGCTGGATCGACGAGTCCGAGCTCGACGCCAACCCCGGCCTGGTGCGCAGCATGAGCGTGCAGCCACCGCGCGGCCAGGGCCGGGTGCGCCTGATCGAGATCGAAGGCGTCGACCTGCAGCCCTGCGGCGGCACGCATGTGGCCAACACGGCCGAGATCGGCGCGATCGAGGTGACGAAGATCGAGAAGAAGAGCGCGCGCACGCGGCGCGTGGTACTAATTCTGGGGTCAGGTCCCACGTTCCGCATGGCGGAACGCGGGACCTGACCCCACCACCGGTACCCCCGCCGGGCGCTTGACCTCGCGCAGCGAGAAGCTGGAGTTCATCTCCTTCACACCCGGCAGCGCGCGGATCGCGGTGCGCGAGAACTCGCCGAAGGCCTTCAGATCGCGCGCCAGCACCTGCAGCAGGTAGTCGTAGGCGCCCGAGACGTTGTGGCAGGCGACGATCTCGGGCATCGCGCGCACCGCCTGCTCGAAGCGGTCGCCGAGCGCCGGCTCGTGGCGCTCCAGCGTCACCTGGACGAAAGCGGTCACGCCCCAGCCGAGCCGCTCGGGGTCGAGTTCGGCGTGGTAGCCGCGCACCAGCCCCAACGCCTCCAGCCGCTTGACGCGCCGCCAGCATGGCGAGGGACTCAGCGCCACCTGCTGCGCGAGCTCGGCCGTCGTCAGCCGCGCATCGGCCTGCAAGGCCTCCAGCAGCCGGCGGTCGATGCGGTCCAAGGCCTCTTGGGCATGTTCTTCCATGATCGACGATATCGCGGGCATGACGTTGCCCAATTCGACTTTATCAGGAACGACTTCGCAAGCACTTTGCTCGATCCGGGGCCTACAGTGCTCCCGTCGCCCTCCCCTCTTCCCGCCACCTCCGGAGACCCCCGCGATGACCACCAGCCGCCACGGATTCGCCACCCGCGCCATCCACCACGCCTACGACCCGGCCGCCAACCAGGGCGCGCTGGTGCCGCCGCTGCACCTGTCGGCAACGTTTGCCTTCCCGACGATGGAGGCGGGTGCCGCCGCCTTCACCGGCGAGCAGCCGGCCTACATCTACTCGCGCATCGCCAACCCGACGCTGGCGCTGCTCGAGCAGCGCATCGCGGCGCTGGAAGGCGCCGAGGCGGCGGTCAGCTTCGGCTCGGGCATGGGCGCGATCACCGCGACGTTGTGGACGCTGCTGAACCCGGGCGACGAGGTCCTCGCCGACCAGACGTTGTACGGCTGCACCTTCTCGTTCCTGCACCACGGTCTGGCGCGCTTCGGCGTCAAGGTGCGCCATGTCGACATGACCGACACCGCCGCGCTGGCGGCGGCGATCGGCCCGGCCACGCGCGTCGTCTACTTCGAGTCGCCGGCGAACCCGAATATGCGGCTCGTCGACATCGCCGCCGCGGCGCGCGCCGCGCATGCCGCCGGCGCGCTGGTCGTCGTCGACAACACCTACTGCAGCCCCTGGCTGCAGCGCCCGATCGAGCATGGCGCCGACATCGTCGTGCACTCTGCGACCAAGTATCTCGGCGGGCATGGCGACCTGACCGCCGGCGTCGTCGCCACCAGCGCCGAGCTGGCACAGCGGATCCGGCTCGAGGGCCTGAAGGACCTGACCGGCGCGGTGATGAGCCCGCACGATGCGCACGGCATCATGCGCGGGCTGAAGACGCTGCACCTGCGCATGCAGCGCCACGGCGACAACGCGCAGGCGATCGCCGAGATGCTGGCCGCGCATCCGCAGGTGGCCGCGGTGCACTACCCGGGGCTGCCGACCTTCCCGCAGCATGCGCTGGCGCAGCGCCAGATGGACGGATTCGGCGGCATGGTCGCGTTCGAGCTCGTCGGCGGGATCGACGCCGGCCGGCGCTTCATGAACGCGCTGCAGCTCGTCACGCGCGCGGTCAGCCTGGGCGACGCCGAGACGCTGGCGCAGCACCCGGCGTCGATGACGCACTCGACCTACACCCCCGAGGAGCGCGCCCGCCACGGCATCGCCGAAGGGCTGATCCGGCTGTCGGCCGGGCTGGAGGACCTCGACGATATCCTGGCCGACCTGCGCCAGGCGCTGCGCCATGCGGCAGCGCCATCGCGCGCGATGCGCGAGCTGGTGCTGGAGATGGCCACCGCCTGAGCGCCGCCGGGCACCGCTTTGCGGCAGCATAGGCCCTTCGACCCCCGCGCGCCGATCGAGGAACCCCGCCATGACGCACCGCGCCCCGCCGCCCGGGCCGTCGCTGCCCGCGCACGACAGCGACCCGGCCGAGACCGAGGACTGGCTGCTCGCGCTGCAGGACGTCGTCCGCACCGACGGCCAGGCGCGCGGGCGCTACCTGCTCAAGCGGCTCGAGGAGCAGGCGCAGCAGCTCGGCATCCTGGGCCACATCCCGCCGTACTCGGCCTACCGCAACACGATCGCGCTCGAGCAGCAGGGCCGCTACCCGGGCGACGAGGCGGTCGAGCAGCGCATCGCCGCGGTCGTGCGCTGGAACGCGCTGGCGATGGTCGTGCGCGCCAACCAGGCCTACGGCGAGCTCGGTGGCCATATCGGCAGCTTCGCGTCGGCGGCCGAGATCTTCGAGACCGGCTTCAACCATTTCTTCCGCGGCGGCGACGACGGCGACCTCGTCTTCTTCCAGCCGCACAGCGCACCGGGCGTCTATGCGCGCGCCTTCCTCGAGGGGCGGCTCGACGAGTCGCAGCTGCTGCGCTACCGGCAGGAGGTCGGCGGCGGCGGGCTCAGCTCCTACCCGCACCCCTGGCTGATGCCCGACTTCTGGCAGTTCCCGACCGGGTCGATGGGGCTGGGGCCGATCAGCGCCATCTACCAGGCGCGCTTCATGCGCTACCTGGCCGACCGCGCCCTGAAGGACACCTCGGCGCGCCATGTCTGGGGCATCTGGGGCGACGGCGAGATGGACGAGCCGGAGTCGATCGGCGCGCTGACGCTGGCCGCGCGCGAGCGACTCGACAACCTCACCTTCATCGTCAACTGCAACCTGCAGCGGCTCGACGGCCCGGTGCGCGGCAACCACCAGATCATCCAGGAACTGGAGTCGCTGTTCGCCGGCGCCGGCTGGAATGTGATCAAGGTGCTGTGGGGGTCGGAGTGGGACGCCCTCTTCGCGCGCGACCACTCGCACGCGCTGCTGCGCGCCTTCTCCGAGACGCCGGACGGAGAGTACCAGACCCTGGGCGCCAAGGACGGGCGCTACAACTTCGAGCGCTTCTTCGGCCGCGACCCGGCGCTGCGCGAGCTGGTCTCGCACCTGAGCGAGGCGCAGATCGACGCCCTCAAGCGCGGCGGGCACGACCTGCGCAAGCTGCACGCGGCGATGCGCGCGGCGCGCGCGCACGAGGGCCAGCCCAGCGTCATCCTGGCCAAGACCAAGAAGGGCTACGGCATGGGCGCGGCGGGCGAGTCGCGCATGACGGTGCACCAGCAGAAGAAGCTCGACCTGGACGCGCTGCGCAGCTTCCGCAACCGCTTCGACCTGCCGCTGGCCGACGACGACCTGGCGCAGCTGCGCTTCCTGCGCCTGCCCGAGGGCAGCGCGGAGCTGGCCTACCTGCGCGAGCGCCGCGGCGCGCTCGGCGGCGCGCTGCCGCAGCGGCGCGGCCGCGCCGAGCCGGTGCCGGTGCCGCCGCGCGCCCGCTGGGCGGCGTTCGCGCTGCAGGCCGACGGCAAGCCGATGTCGACCACGATGGGCTTCGTGCGCATGCTCGGCAACCTGCTGCACGACGCCACGCTCGGGCCGCGCATCGTGCCGATCGTCGCCGACGAGGCGCGCACCTTCGGCATGGCCAGCCTGTTCCGCCAGATCGGCATCTACTCGCCGGTCGGCCAGACCTACGAGGCCGAGGACCAGGGGTCGATGCTCACCTACCGCGAGGCGCGCGACGGCCAGCTGCTGGAGGAAGGCATCACCGAGGCCGGCGCGCTGGCGTCGTGGACCGCGGCCGCGACCGCGTACAGCACGCACGGCATGGCGATGCTGCCGGTCTACATCTACTACTCGATGTTCGGCTTCCAGCGCGTCGGCGACCTGATCTGGGCCGCCGCCGACCAGCGCGCGCGCGGGCTGCTCGTCGGCGCCACCGCCGGGCGCACGACGCTGGCCGGCGAGGGGCTGCAGCACCAGGACGGCGCGAGCCACCTCGCGGCCTCGACGGTGCCGAACTGCCGCGCCTGGGACCCGTCGACCGCCGGCGAGCTGGCGGTGATCGTCGACCATGCGCTGCGCCGCATGCTCGAGCAGCAGGTCGACGAGTTCCACTACCTGACGGTGGGCAACGAAAACCTGCCGATGCCGTCGCTGCCCGCCGGCGCCGAGGCCGACGTCGTGCGCGGCATGGTCCGCGTCGGCCGCTTCGGCCCCGCCGACGGCGCGCCGGCGCTGCGGCTGCTCGGTGCCGGGCCGCTGCGCTTCGAGGCCCAGGCGGCGGCGCAGATGCTGGCCGACGACTGGGGCCTGACGTGCGAGGTCTACAGCGTGACGAGCTTCAGCGAGCTGGCGCGCGAGGCGCGCCAGGCCACGCGCTGGAACCGGCTGCACCCGACCGCGCCGCCGCGCGTGCCGCATGTCGCGGCGCTGCTGGCCGGCGACACGCCGATCGTCGCCGCGAGCGACTATGTGGTCGCGGTGCCGCAGCAGATCGCGCCCTACCTCGACGCGCCGCTGACGGTGCTGGGCACCGACGGCTTCGGCCGCAGCGACACGCGCGCCGCGCTGCGCCGCTACTTCGAGGTCGACCGCGCGCACCTCGTCGTCGCCGCATTGCATGCGCTGGCGCGCCGCGGCATCGACGCCGCAAGGGTCGAGCAGGCGATCGAGCGCTACGGGATCGACCGCGACGCCGGGGCGCCCTGGGGGCGGTGAGGCCGCAGCGGGCCGCCCCCCGGTCAGACGAAGCTGCGTCCGACGCGCCCGGCAAACCCCAGCATGGCCAGGCCGGCCAGCATCAACGCGGCCCCGCCCGGCTCGGGTGCGGGAGCGATACGCCCGCTCTGGAACAGGCCGTCGTGGAAGCCGTTGCCGCCGATCTCGTACCGGCTCGTGCTCAGGTCGATGAAGGATGCGGAGGTCGGCGTGAGCGGCTGCACGAGAACCAGCATGATGTCCACGCCGTCGTCGTGCGTGCTGCCGGGAAGCGTGATCTCGATGGACTCGCCGACATCGATGTTGGCGTCGAGGTCGTTGTGATCGTGCGACGTGTGGGGAATGCTCAGCGAGCTGAACTGGCCGGTGCCGCCCAGGAAGTTGCCCGGGACATAGGTCCAGGTGAACTGGCCCGTCATCAGCGTGTCGTCCGCCAGCCTGAGGTCCTGGAGCTCGTAGACGAGCTGCCGGGCGTGAGCGCCGAGCGGCGCCAGGGCGAGCAGCCCCAGCAGGACTCCGGCGAGGGACTTCCAGACGGCAGTCATGCGCTTCCTCCACGGCAAAGGTAGGGTCGGCGGCGCCGGCCAGCATGCTGACCGGGCAGGCACCAGCATCGTGCGGGTCGCCCCAGCATGCGAGAGGTCCTGCGGCCACGCGCATCGCCCTGGCCTCGCGCAAGCTCCTCCGCCACGCCATGCGCCGCGCTCGTCACCCGCAGGAGCTTAGGCGCCCCGGGCGCCCGGCGCAAGGCCGAAGACCCGCCTGCGGCCTCCCCGGGTGCACTCGCCCGGGACCGTCGGGGACCTGATCGGAACGGCAGCCGGCCCGTGCGCGCGGCCTGCCTGCCGGCGCCACACCCGCGCGCGAGCCGCGGGCCGGCGAAGGGCGTGGGGTGCCAGGACGGCGGGGGCCACCTTGCTGCCTCGATCGTCGGCGCTGCGCGGCGGGATGCGGACGCCCGGCCGCGCCAGGGCCGGCGACGCCGACCGGCGGCGGCTGCGCCGCGGCCCGCCGTCAGGTCTCGCCGCGGCCGAACACCGCCGCCAGGGCGGCGGCCTTCGCGCGCAGGGTCAGCCGCTCGTCGGAGAGCGCGTCGAGGAAGTCCGACAGCCGCTTGCTGCGCGCGATCGTGTAGACGGACAGCACGATCGCGCCGACCGTGACCGCACTGAAGGCCAGCACGCGCAGCGCCAGCGGCTGGTCGGCGGCCGCGATCAGGTTCATGCCGAGGAAGCCGGTGGTGATGGTGCCGATCAGGCCGAAGATCGTCACGACGGTCAGCCGCACGACGGTATTGGCCTGGCGGCGCAGGCTGTCGGCGTCGAGGTAGGCGTTCATGTCCGCCGTGCGGCACTTGACCTCCTCGTACAGCGCGTCGGTCTCCAGGTGCTGCACCGTCAGCGCGAACAGCGCGCGCACCTGCGACTGCTCGCTGATCTCGTGGAACCAGTAGCGGTGCGTGAAGCGCAGGAAACCCTCGAAGCAGCGCCGGATGCGGCGCTTGAAGCGCTTGACCGAAGCGGCGTCGCGCACCTCCAGGTCCTCCAGCGCCTCGACGAGGCGGTCCGAGAACATCAGCAGGGCCGCCTTCTGCACGTGCGCGATCAGGAACAGCAGGAAGTGCTGGTGCCTGAACTGCGCCAGCACGCCGCGTTCGTCGCAGGTGTAGAACGGGCTCGCCGCATCGCCCACCACCACCAGGGCATGCCCGCTGAGCAGGTAGCGCGTGCGCGGTGCCGCGCCGGCGTCGCACCAGAAGCGGTCGTAGCAGTGGCGGCGTTCGAAGTCGCGCAGGTGCTCCTCGGCAAACGGCAGCGTCGCGCCCGGTGCCGCGCTGCCGGTGACCAGGCCCAGGCGAACGAAGTCGGCGCGTTCGAGCGAAGCCGGATCGTCCAGCGCGAGGTAGGCCATCAACGGCATGCGGTAGTACTCGATCTGGCGGTAGCGCAGGCTGCCGCTGCGCGCCGACAGATCCGGCACCAGCGGCTCGAGCACATGAGCCCAATGCGCAGCCATGCGCGGCGCGCGGTGCTCGGCGACGAAGTCCAGGAACAGCTCGCGCTGCTGCACGTCCGAGCGCGCCAGCACGCGCGCGCCGGCGCCGAGCCACTCGAACTCGAACAGGCAGTGCAGCGCGGTGCCGTCCGGCTGCCAGCCGCCCGGGTAGCCGCGTCCGAAGCGATACATGAGCTCCTGCGCGACTGCGAGCGGCAGATCCTTCGCCGCGACCTCGACGTTGAGCAGCACCAGGTCGAGGTCGTAGAAGAAGTGCAGGTCGACATGCTGCACCGCGAGCCGCAGCGCCGGTGCGCCGGGCTGCAGCACCACGCGCGCCGCCTCGATGTCGTGGCGGCGAAAGACGCGCATCGGCGAGGCACGCCACCGGACCGCATCACCCGCGCCGCGCCGCGCCTCGCCGTAGAGGAAGCGCTGCACGTAGGGCAGGAAGGCGACGAATTCGCTGTAATGGCGCTCGTGCACCTCGTGGCCGCTGATCAGCTCGTCCCGGACCTCGCGCCACGGCCCGTTCGGATCCATGCGCTCCCAGGGCCGTGCATGCGCCTGCCCCTCCTCCGGCACCAGTTGCAGCGGCCACAGCAGCACCTGCCGCAGGTGGCGGACGCGCTCGGGTGCGGCATCGTCGGACATGGGCCGCCCAGTGTAGGCCGCCTCGGGGCGGTGGCGCAGCCAGCGGCCGAACCAAGACGTTTCACACGTGCGCTGCATGGCCGAAGACCGGCCCGCGGCCGGGTCGGCGACGCGCGGCAGCGGCAGCGACATGCCCGCGGCATGTCGCCCGGGGGGCAGCGGCAGCTGGGCGATACTGCGCCGGGCCCGGCTTGCCGGGCGACCCTGGCGGACTGTCACGCGGCCCGGCTCGCCACGCGGCCGACCACCCTCACGCGCGCCGACACGATCGATGAACCCCGCTTCGCTGCCGCCCGAGGCCGGTGCCGTCGCGCCCGTGCGCTGGGTGGTCCGTCTGCTCGGCCAGGTGCAGGCGATCGGGGCCGAACGCACGATCGCGCGCTGGCCCTCGCGCGCGGTCGTGGCGCTGCTGGCGACGCTGGCGCTGGAGCCGCAGCGTGCCCACCCGCGCGAACAGCTGATCGAGCGGCTGTGGCCCGGAGTCGCCCCCGACATCGGCCGCAACCGATTGCGGCAAGCCCTGTCGGTGCTGCGTGCCCTGCTCGAGCCGGCCGGCCGGCCCGGCGCCGCGGTGCTGCTGGCCGATCGCGCCGCGCTGCGGGTCGTTCCGGGGGCGATCGATTGCGACGTGCACCGCTTCGCGCAGCAGGCCCGCGCAGGTCAGCTCGAGGCCGCCATGGCGCTGTACCGCGGCGAATTCATGCCCGGCTTCTACGACGAGTGGGTGCTGGCCGAGCGCGAGCGCCTGGCGGCGATCCACGCGCGCCTGGCCACCGTGGGGCTGCGCACGATGCCGACACCGCGCAGCGCGGGGCACGCAGCGGCCGGGCCGGCGGCGATCTGGCGGCAGGCGGTCGACCTGCCGCACTACTTGACCCGCCTGTTCGGTGCCGAGCCGGCGGCGGCGCGGCTGCGCGCCATGTTGCTGGAACACCGTCTGGTCACCGTCACGGGGCCGGGCGGCATCGGCAAGACGAGGCTGGCGGTCGAAGTCGCGCACAGCCTGGTGCCGGCCGGGGCGCAGGCGGCCGAGGCTGCGCGATTCGACCGCATCGGCTTCGTCCCGCTGGTGGACTGCCGCGACCGCACCCAGCTGCTCGACGCGTTGCAGTCGCACTTGCGCGCAGCGGCCGAGGGTGATGCGCTGGAGCGGATCGCGAGCGCGCTGCACGGCCGACGCACGCTGCTGCTGCTCGACAACTTCGAACAGCTCGTCGACGGCGGCGCCGAGCTCGTCGCCACCCTGCTCGCCCGCGCGCCGTCGCTGCAGCTGCTGGTGACCTCGCGGCGTGCGCTCGGGGTCGACGGCGAGCGGCTCTTCGTCGCCCCGAGGATGACGCCGCCCGCGGCGCAGGCAGGACTCGACGAGGTGGCGCGCAACCCTGCGATGGCCCTTTTCGTCGACCGCGCGCAGGCGGTACGCGCGGACTTCCACCTCGGCAGCGGCAACCGCGCGCCGCTGGTCGCGCTGCTGCACCACCTCGACGGCCTGCCGCTGGCGGTGGAACTGGCCGCCTCGCGCGTGCGCAGCCTGAGCCCGGCGGAGATGCTGGCGATGCTCCAGCGCCCGCCCGGGACGCGCGGCGACGTGCTGGCGCGCCGCGGCACGCGCGCTGCGCTCGATCCGCGCCACGCGTCGATGCAGCAGGTCGTCGGCTGGAGCTGGGGGCTGCTCGACGCCCGCCAGCAGGCCCTGCTGCAGGCGCTGGTGCCGTTCGAGGGCGGCTGCACCAGCGCCGCGGCGGCCGCCGTGCTCGGCGACACCGACGTGGCATTGAAGCTGGACGAGCTGGTCGGCCATTCGCTGCTCGTCACGCAAGACGGCATGTGCGGCCGGATCCGCTTCGCGCTGCACGAGCCGGTGCGCGAATTCGCCGCCACGCGCACCGGCGCGCAACAGGCGCGCCGGCTGCGCAGGCGCCATCGCGAGTGGGTCGCGGCGTGGGCGCAGGCGCTGCCGGCGACGCCGCCGTTGCCGGAAGTGCGCGACGAGTGGCCCAACGTCGCCGCCGCGATCGGCTCGGCCGCCGCCGACGGCCGACCGCAGGATGCGCTGGAGCTGCTGCTGCGGCTGCAGCGTGTGGTCGAGGATGTCGGCCTGCCGGCGTCGGCGCTGGACGCGGCGGCGCAGGCCGCCGACGC
>JACPVA010000156.1 GCA_016191995.1 Burkholderiales bacterium
GCTCCACGCGGCACGGTCGCCGCGCGCGGAGGCGGCCGCGTCGAGTCCCGGCCTGCCGCCGGCAGCGTCGGGCGGCGCCGCGGCGCCCGCCAGCGTGGTGGCGGCGCGCGTCGGCGCCAGCGCATCCTCGACCGCGCGCTGCACCGCCTGGTGCAGCGCGCGCCCGTCGCGGAAGCGCACCTCGATCTTGGTCGGGTGGACGTTGACGTCGACCAGCTCGGGCGCGATGTCGAGGAACAGCACCCAGCTCGGCTGCCGGCTGCCATGCAGCTGGTCCTCGTAGGCGGCGCGCGCCGCGTGCGCGACGAGCCGGTCGCGCACATAGCGGCCGTTGACGAACAGATACTGCTGGTCGGTGCGGCTGCGCGCGGCCTCGGGCGCGCCGACGCGGCCGGCGAGCGCGATCGGCCCCTGCACGGCCTGCAGCGGCCGGCTGGCGTCGACGAAGGCCGCGCCGAGCACCTCGGCCAGCCGCGTCGCCGCGTCGGCGGCGCGCCACTGCGCGGCCAGGCGGCCGTCGTGCCAGACCGCGAAGCCGACGTCCGGGCGCGCCAGCGCATGCCGGCGCACCGCCTCCAGCGCATGCGCATACTCGGTCGCATCGGTCTTGAGAAACTTGCGCCGCGCCGGGGTGGCGAAGAACAGCTCCTGCACCTCGACCGTCGTGCCGCGCGCGCGCCGCCGGCTGCAGCTCGCCGCTGCGCGCGTCGAGCCGCTGCGCGTGCGGCTGGCCGTCGGCGCGGCTTGTGATCGCTAGCGACGAGACGCTGGCGATCGCCGCCAGCGCCTCGCCGCGAAACCCCATCGTCGCGACGCGCTCCAGGTCCGCGAGGCTCGTGATCTTGCTCGTCGCGTGGCGCTGCAGCGCCAGCGCCAGCTCCGGCGCCGGGATGCCGCAGCCGTCGTCCTCGACGACGATGCTGCGCACGCCGCCAGCGACCAGGCGCACCGTGACCTGCGTCGACCCGGCGTCGAGCGCGTTGTCGACCAGCTCGCGCACGACCGACGCCGGCCGCTCGACGACCTCGCCGGCGGCGATCTGGCTGACCAGCTCGTCGGGAAGCGCGCGGATCGGGCGCGCGGCCGGCGGCGCGGCGGCGAGGGCGGACATCACGAGGATTGTAGGAACCGCCCCGCGCCGCGCGGCTTCAGGCACTGCGCTGGCGCTTGAGCGGCGGGTTGCCGGCGACATAGCGCCGGATGCCGCTGGCCAGCGCCTCGGCGAGCCGCTCGCGCCAGCGCGGGTCGCGCAGCAGCGCCTCCTCGTCGGGGTTGGAGATGAAGGCGGCCTCGACCAGCACGCTCGGGATGTCGGGCGCCTTCAGCACCGCGAAGCCGGCCTGCTCGACCTGCCGCTTGTGCAGCCTGCCGACCATGCCGACCTGGTGCAGCATCTGGCGCCCGATGCGCAGGCTGTCGCGGATCTGCGCGTGCGTGCTCATGTCGAGCATCGCCTGCGCGAGCTGGCGGTCGGTGGCGGCGAAGTTGACGCCGCCGACGAGGTCGGCCTGGTTCTCGCGCTGCGCCATCCAGCGCGCCGCGCTGCTGCTCGCGCCGCGCGTCGACAGCGCGTAGACGCTGGCGCCGCGCGCCTCGGGGCGGACGAAGGCGTCGGCGTGGATCGAGACGAACAGGTCGGCGCCGACCGCGCGCGCCTTGCGCACGCGATCGTGCAGCGGCACGTAGTAGTCGCCGTCGCGCGTCAGCACCGCGCGCATGCCCGGGACTGCATTGAGCCGGCGCCGCAGGTCGAGCGCGATCGCCAGCACGACATCCTTCTCGCGCAGCCCGCTCGGGCCGATCGCACCCGGGTCCTCGCCGCCGTGCCCGGGGTCGAGCGCGACGACGACCAGCCGATCCAGCCGCGCGCGCTGCTCGGCGCTCAGCGGCGCCGGCGGCCGCGGCGTCGTCGGCGCGGGAAGCGGCGGCGCCGGTTGCGCGCGCGCGCCGGGGCCGTCGACGCGCGCGATCAGCTCGCCCAGCGCATCCTGCATGGCGCGTGCGGCGCGCTCGTCGGCGGCCTCCTTGTCGCGGATCAGCGCCAGCAGCGGGTCGGGCGCCTCGACCGGGTACAGGTCGAACACCAGCCGGTGCTGGTAGGCCGCGACCGGCTCCAGCAGGAACTGCTCGGGCCGCACCGGCTGCTCGAGTTCGATCGTCAACCGCACGACGCGCGGCGAGGGCTCGCCGACGCGCACCGCGGCGATGAACGGGTCCTCGGGGCGGATCTTGTCGACCAGCTCGCGCAGCGCGGCATCCAGGCCCAGGCCGGCGATGTCGACCACCAGCCGGTCGGGATCGCGCAGCAGGAAGTGGCTCGCGACCAGCGGCGCGTCGGACTCGATCGTCAGCCGGGTGTAGATCGGCGCCGGCCAGACGCGCACGCCGACGATGCCTTGCGCCTGCGCGCGCGCCGGCCAGCCGAGCAGCCAGGCCAGCGGCGGCGCCGCGCCGATCGCGCTGCCGGCGCGCAGCAGCGTGCGGCGCGCCGCGATCGCCGCGGGCGCTGCGCGCGGCCGCCTCATGCCAGCAGCGCGCGGCCGCGCGCGCTCAGCGCGTCGACCCGCACGCGGCGCGTGCCGTCGTCGTCGACCGCCAGCGTCAGCCGCAGGTCCGGCGCGGGCAGCAAGTCGGCGGCCTTCTCGGGCCACTCGACGATCTTCAGCCCCGGCGCGGCGAAGACATCGCGCAAGCCGGCGTCGACCCACTCGCGCGCATCGTCGAAGCGGTAGAAGTCCAGGTGCGAGATCGCCAGGTCGCCGACGCCGTAGGGCTCGAGCAGCGCATAGCTCGGGCTCTTGATGCGGCCGGTGACGCCGAGCGCGCGCAGCAGGTGGCGCGCGAACGCGGTCTTGCCGGCGCCGAGCGGGCCGCGCAGCTCGATGAAGGCGTCGTGCAGCCCGGGCTTGCGCGCCAGCGCGGCGGCGAAGGCCGCACAGGCCGACTCGTCGGGCCAGCGCAGGTGCCGGGTTTCTAGAATCGGCGCATGACCGGGCGCGAACGCGTCGACGGCCAGCGGCTGCTCGAGCGGCTGCGGGCTTGGGCGCATGAGGAAGGATTGTCCCAGATCGGTGTGGCAGGCATCGAGCTGGGCTCGGCCGAGCCCGGATGGAGGGCCTGGCTGGCCGCCGGGTTCCACGGATCGATGCACTACATGGCGGCGCACGGGCTCAAGCGCGTGCGCCCGGCCGAGCTGGTGCCGGGCACGGTGAGCGTGATCACCGCGGCGCTGGACTACCTGCCGCGCGACGCGCCGGCCGACTGGGCGGCGCGCGAGCGCGCGCGCCAGGCCGAGCCGGTGCAGGCGGTGGTCTCGGTCTACGCGCGCGGCCGCGACTACCACAAGGTGCTGCGCGGGCGGCTGCAGCTGCTGGCGGACCGGATCGCGGCCGAGGTCGGGCCCCTCGGGCACCGCGTCTTCACCGACTCGGCGCCGGTGCTGGAGGTCGAGCTCGCCACGCGCAGCGGCCTGGGCTGGCGCGGCAAGCACACGCTGGCGCTGGCGCGCGCGGGCGGGTCGATGCGCTTCCTCGGCGAGATCTTCGTCGACCTGCCACTGCCGCCGACGCCGCCGGTGAGCGCGCACTGCGGAAGCTGCAGCGCGTGCATCGACGCCTGCCCGACCGCCGCCATCGTCGCGCCCTACAGGCTGGACGCGCGGCGCTGCATCTCCTACCTGACGATCGAGCGCGGCGGGGCGATCCCGGCCGAGCTGCGCGCCGCGATCGGCAACCGGATCTACGGCTGCGACGACTGCCAGCTGGTCTGCCCGTGGAACCGCCATGCGCAGCGCAGCCCGCTGCCCGACTTCGACCCGCGCGAGGGGTTCGTGGGCGCGACGCTGCTCGCGCTATGGGGCTGGAGCGAGGCCGAGTTCCTGTCCCGCACCGAGGGCAGCGCGATCCGCCGCATCGGCTGGCAGCGCTGGCGGCGCAACCTGGCGGTGGCGCTGGGCAATGCGTGGCGGTCGAGCGGCGATACCGCGCTGCGCGATGGGCTGGCGGCAGCGCGGCCGCAGGCCGACGAGATGGTGGGCGAGCATCTCGACTGGGGATTGGCGCAGCTGGCGGCGCCGGGCGTGTCCACCGGGCGGGGCCCCATGCAAGCCCCAGCGTTCCCCGGCGCGAGATCCGAGCCCTGATCGCAGCGCGCTCGGGGCACGCCCAGCTCGCGCGGGTACCGCTTGCCGAGGAAGTGCACGCGCGAATCCACCAGTGGACTTGGGACTCTTTCGTGCGCAAGCTCTGCTGCGGGTCGCGCAGGCGTGGGTCCGCACCGCGCCCGTGTCCGGATACGGGCGCAGAATCGCGTCCCTACCCGGATAGAGGCGCGCAATTGCGCCCGACAACACCTAGGCCGCACACGATGCCCCGTTTCGCAGTCCTACTCCGTGGAGTCAATGTCGGCAAAGGCAACCGCGTCCCGATGGCCGAGTTCAAGGTGCTGCTCGAGCAGATGGGCTACACGGACGTGAAGACGCTGCTCAACAGCGGCAACGCGGTCTTTTCGAGTTCCGCACGCTCTGATGCGAAGCTGTCTGCGGCTGTCGCGGCCGAGGTCGAGCGCAAGTTCGGTGTCTCTACACCGGTCATCGTCAAGTCTGCAGCAGAAGTCGCTCTTGTCATCAATGAAGCTCCGATGACTCCACCTGACGGCGAACAGTCACGGTTTCTTGTCGCGTTCGGTCAAGACGAGCAAGCGCTGCAAGCACTCAGTCCACTGCTGCGTTTGGCGGGAGACACCGAACATCTCGTCATCACCAGACATGCTGCGTACCTGCACAGCTCGGGAGGTCTGCTCGAGAGCAAGATCGGTGAGGCGCTGCTGGGCAAAGCGGGCAGGGGAGTCACAACTCGAAACTGGGCCACTGTGCTCAAAGTCGGGGCGCTGCTGGGTGCGGCCTAACGATCGAGGATAGATCGCGCGAAGCCGCGATCGAGTGGGACACATCCTTCGACTACAAGTCTGAGCGCTCGCGCAAAGGACTCTGCTGGTCGATACGAGTGTCTGGTCCCTGGCTCTCCGGCGACACACTGGGGTCTCGGATCCAGAGGTTCAGGTGCTCCGGGAGGCCTTGGAAGGTGCTGAAGTGGTTGTCACCACGGGGCTCGTCCTGCAAGAGCTGCTTCAGGGCTTCACCGGACCGAAGGCGCAGCAGCAACTGGTCGAACGATTTGCGAGCCTGCCGCTGCGGTCCGCTGGCAACCGTCGCCGCCGGCGCCTGTGCACGGCGCGCTTGCCGCGGCCCGCCGCGCCGCGCACACTGCGGGCCTCGACGACGAGGAGACAAACCCATGGAGCTTTCGCGCTACTTCAGCCTGGACGAGATGACGCGCTCGCAGACCGCCGAGCGCCACGGCATCGCGAACCAGCCCGACGCGTCGCAGGTCGAGCATCTGCGCCGGCTGTGCCAGGCGGTGCTCGACCCGCTGCGCGAGGCGGTCGGCGCCGCGATCAGCGTGACCTCGGGCTACCGCGGCCCGGCGCTCAACGCGCGCATCGGCGGCTCGCCGACGAGCCAGCACAGCCTGGGCCAGGCGGCCGACCTGCAGACCACGGGAATGAGCGTGCTGGAGCTGTTCAAGACCGTGATCCGGCGCGGCCTGCCGTTCGACCAGCTGATCTACGAGGCCAGAAGCGCGTCGTCGAAGTGGGTCCACGTGTCGCACCGCGCGGGCGCCAACCGGGGCGAAATCCGCGTCGCGCGCTTCGACGCCAGCGGCCGCGCGGTGGCCTACCCGCCGGTCGGCGCTGACGAGGCGCTGGCGATGGCCGAGCGCGCGACCCGCAGCGCGCGCGGGCGCGCGCCGGGCTACGAGGAGCTGCCGGACGAGCCGGTCGGCGAAGTCGACGAGGCTGCCGCCGCGCCCGCGGGCGCCGGCGCCCGCAGGCGCTCTGCGGCGGCACCGCGTGCGGCAGCGACCACGCCGGCAGCGAAGGTGCCCGCCAAGCGCGCCGCGACGAAGACGGCGGCGGCGAAGAAGGCAGTGGGCAAGGCGGCGGCCGCGAAGAAGTCTGCGCCGAGAAAGTCAGCGCCGAGGAAGTCAACGCCGAAGAAGGCCGCGGCGACGAAGGCCGCGCCGAAAAGGGCAGCGGCGAAGAAGGCCGCGGCGACGGAGGCCGCGACCAAGAGGGTCGCGCCGAAGAAGGCGCCAGCCAAGAAGGTCGCGGCCACGCCGGCGGCGGCGAAGAGGGCCGCAACGAAGAAGACGGCGGCCAGGAAGACGGCGGTGAAGAAGACGGCGGTGAAGTAGCGCCGCGTTCGATCCGGCCGCGCGCGCGGCCGCCAGGCGCCGCGCTCAGTGCGCCTCGTCCCAGTTCGCGCCGACGCCGACCTCGGCCAGCAGCGGCACGTCGAGCTGCGCGACGCCGGCCATCAGGCGCGGGATCGCCTCGCGTGCCCAGTCGAGCTCGGCCTCCGGCACCTCGAAGACCAGCTCGTCGTGCACCTGCAGGATCATCGTCGTCGCGCGCCGCTCGTCGTCGAGCGCGCGCTGCACCGCGATCATCGCCAGCTTGATCAGGTCGGCCGCGGTGCCCTGCATCGGCGCATTGATCGCCTGCCGCTCGGCGGCGGCGCGGCGCGGGCCGCTGCCGCCGCGGATCTCGGGCAGGTGGATGCGGCGGCCGAAGTAGGTCTCGACCCAGCCCTGCTCGGCGGCGCGCGCGCGCGTGTCGTCCATGTAGCGCTTGACGCCGGCGAAGCGCGCGAAGTAGCGGTCGATATAGTCGCGCGCGGCTTTCTGCTCGATGCCCAGGTTGCTCGCCAGCCCGAACGCGCCCATGCCGTAGATGAGGCCGAAGTTGATCACCTTGGCGTAGCGGCGCTGCTCGCTGCTGACCTGCTCCAGCGGCACGCCGAAGACCTCGCTCGCGGTCGCGCGGTGCACGTCCAGCCCCTCGGCGAAGGCGCGTCGCAGACCTTCGTCGCCGCTGATGTGCGCCATGATGCGCAGTTCGATCTGGCTGTAGTCGGCCGAGACGATGCGGTGCCCGGGCGGGGCGACGAAGGCCTCGCGCACGCGCCGGCCCTCGGGGGTGCGGATCGGGATGTTTTGCAGATTGGGCTCGTTGCTCGCGAGCCGGCCGGTCACCGCCACCGCCTGCGCATAGTTGGTGTGGACGCGGCCGGTCGCCGGGTTGACCATCTGCGGCAGCTTGTCGGTGTAGGTGCCCTTGAGCTTGGCCAGGCTGCGGTGCTCGAGGATGCGCGCCGGCAGCGGGTAGTCGGCGGCGAGCTGCTGCAGCACGTCCTCGTCGGTGCTCGGCGCGCCGCTGGCGGTCTTCTTCTTCACCGGCAGGCCGAGCTTGCCGAACAGGATCTCGCCGATCTGCTTCGGGCTGCCGAGGTTGAACGGCTGGCCGGCGATCGCATAGGCCTCCTGCTCCAGCGCCAGCATGCGCTCGGCGAGCTCGCGGCTCTGGCGCGCGAGCACCGCGGCGTCGATCAGCACGCCGTGGCGCTCCATGCGCTGCAGCACCCGCATCGAGGGCATCTCGATCGTCTCGTAGACGCGCTGCAGCGCCGGCGCGGCCTGCAGCTGCGGCCACAGCGCCAGGTGCACGTGCAGCGCCATCTCGCTGTCCTCGCCCGAGTACTCGGTCGCACGCGCGACCGCGACCTGGGCGAACGGGATCTGCGCCGCGCCCTTGCCGCACACGTCCTCGTAGCTCAGCCCGCGGCGGCCGAGGTGACGCTCGGCGAGCCTTTCCAGGCTGTGGCCGAGGTGCGCCTCCAGCACGTAGCTCTGCAGCATGGTGTCGTGCGCGATGCCGCGCAGCGCGACGCCGTGGTTGGCGAAGACGTGCAGGTCGTACTTGAGGTTCTGGCCGAG
This sequence comes from Burkholderiales bacterium, assembly GCA_016191995.1. Lineage (GTDB taxonomy): Bacteria > Pseudomonadota > Gammaproteobacteria > Burkholderiales > Burkholderiaceae_C > Rubrivivax. The sequence goes on from JACPVA010000156.1 coordinate 7,836, forward strand.
CTTGGCGCAGCCCTCGTCTTCGAGCCACGGCCGCAGCGCGGCCAGCACGTCCTGCAGCGGCAGCTGCGCCGGCGCATCCGGGCCGACATGGGCGACCGGGACGTAGGCCGCGCGACCTGGCTCGACCGCGAACGAGATGCCGACGAGGCGCGCGCGCAGCGGGTCCAGCGAATCGGTCTCGGTATCGACGGCTGCGATCGGCGCGGCGCGCAGGCGCCGGACCCAGTCGGCGAGCGTCCCGGCGTCGGTCACGGTCTCGTACTCGCGCGCCAGCGGCAGCGCGGCGACGGCGGCGATCGCCTCGGCGAGCTCCGCATCGTCGCGCGCGGCGCGCTGCGCGGCCGGCGGCGGTGTCGGGGCGGCGTCGGCGTCGGCAGTGCGCGTCGCACCGTGTGCCTCGTCGAGCTTGCGCAGCCAGCTGCGGAACCCGTGCCGGCGGTAGAACGCGCGCAGCCCCTCGCGGTCCGGCGGCGCCAGCGCGAGCGCGTCCAGCGCCGGGAAGCCGGGCAGCTGCGCCGACAGGTCGCAGTCGGTCGCGACCGTGACGAGCTTGCGCGCGGTCGGCAACCAGTCCAGCGCCTTGCGCAGGTTGTCGCCGACGGCCCCGCCGATGCGGCCGGCGGCGGCGATCACGCCGTCCAGCGAGCCGTGCTCGGCGATCCACTTCGCCGCCGTCTTCGGCCCGACCTTGTCGACCCCGGGGACGTTGTCGACCGCGTCGCCGACCAGCGTCAGGTAGTCGACGATGCGCGCCGGCGGGACGCCGAACTTGGCCTCGACGCCGGCCGGGCCCAGCCGCTCGCCGCTCATGGTGTTGACCAGCGTGACGCGGTCGTCGACGAGCTGCGCCAGGTCCTTGTCGCCGGTGGAGATCAGCACCCGGCCGCCGGCGGCGGCGGCGGCGCGCGCGAGCGTGCCGATCGCGTCGTCGGCCTCGATCCCGGGCACTTCCAGCACCGGCCAGCCGAGCAGCCGAACGACCTCGTGGATCGGCTCGATCTGGCGCGCCAGGTCCTCGGGCATCGGCGCGCGCTGTGCCTTGTAGGCCGGATACCAGTCGTCGCGGAAGGTCGGCCCCTTGGCGTCGAAGATGCAGGCCGCGTGCGCCGACGGATGTTGCTCGCGCAGCCGCTCGAGCATCGCGACGATGCCGTGGATCGCGCCGGTCGGGAAGCCGTCCGGCGCGCGCAGGTCGGGCAACGCGTGGTAGGCGCGGTACAGGTAGCTCGAGCCGTCGACGAGCAGCAGCAGCGGGGCATCGCTGGCCGTGGCGGCAGCGGGGCCGGCGTCGGCGCGGTCGTCCGCGGCGCTGCGGGCTGGATCGGGGGCTGGATCGGAGGCGGCGCTCACTGGGGGTACTTTCGGGCTGCGTCCAGCGGGTATCGCCCTGGCGGCGGCCCGGCGGGCTCATGCATGCATTGTGGCGCCGCGCGCCCGTCCGGGCCCGGCGGCGGCGCGGCGCGAGCGCGCCGGTCGGCTGGCTAGAATGGACCGGATGCGGCGCACCCTTCATGCAGGCCTGTTCGCGCTCGCGCTCGCGCTCGCCGGCGCGGCCGTGCAGGCGCAGCAGCCCCGGCCGGCAGACCCTGCGGCGCGGTCCGCGCAGTCCGCTGCGGCAGCGCCGCGCGAGCGCGCGCCCGAGCCCAGCGTGCAGCGCGCGGTGATCGAGGACGACCGTGTCCGCATCGAGGAGCTTCGTGTGCGCGGGCAGGCGCGCCGCCTCGTCGTGCAGCCCAAGGTCGAGGGGGCCCGGGCCTACGAGATCGAGCCGCCCGACCCCGGCCGCGACACGACCGCCGCGCGCGGCGCGAGCGGCCAGCGCGTCTGGCGCGTGTTCGCCTTCTGAGCCGCCGCATGGCGGTCTATACGGTCGTGTCCCCGGACGAGGCGCGCGCGCTGCTGGCGCGGCTCGGGCTGGGCGAGCTGCGCGCGCTGCAGGGGATCGCCGCCGGGATCGAGAATACCAACTACTTCGTCGACACCGACCGCGGCCGCTATGTGCTGACGATCTTCGAGCGCCTGGCCGGCGAGCCGCTGGCCTACGACCTGGCGCTGATGCGCCACCTCGCCGGGCGCGGGCTGCCGGTGCCGGACCCGCAGCCGCGCGCGCAGGGCGGCCTCGGCTTCGAGCTGCACGGCAAGCCGGCGGCGCTGCTGACGCGGCTGCCCGGCAGCCACCGCATGGCGCCCGACCTGCACCATGTCGAGCAGCTCGGCCAGGTGCTGGCACGCATGCATCGCGCCGGCGCCGACTTCGGGCGCACGCAGCCCAACCCGCGCGGGCTGGCCTGGTGCGAGGCCACCGCCGCGGAGCTGCGCGGCATCGTCGGCGACGACGCGTCGACGCTGATGGCGCAGGAGCTGGTCTTCCAACGCGCGGTGGCGGCCTCGGTCGACCACGCGCAGCTGGCGCGCGGCCCGGTGCACGCCGACCTGTTCCGCGACAACGTGCTGTTCGACGGCCTGCCCGGGCACGAGAAGCTCACCGGGCTGCTGGACTTCTTCTTCGCCGGCGAGGATGCGTTCGCATTCGATATCGCGGTCTGCCTGAACGACTGGTGCTGCGACCTGGACAGCGGCCGGCTCGACGAGATGCGCGCGGCGGCGCTGGTCGCCGCGTACGAGCGCGAGCGGCCGCTGGTGGCGGCCGAGCTGCGGCTGATGCCGGCGCTGCTGCGCGCGGCGGCGCTGCGCTTCTGGCTGTCGCGCCTGCACGACCTGCACCGGCCACGCGCGGCGGCGCTGCTGCAGCCGCACGACCCGGCGCCGTTCGAGCGCATGCTGCGCGAGCGCATCGCGCAGCCCTGGCATCCGCCGCGCTGACGGCCGGCCCTTGCCCATGGCGCTGTCGCTCAAGACCGTCCACCCCTCGCGCGGCGCCGCCTGGGTGATCGGCGGCTTCACGCTGTTCGCGCGCCGGCCGCTCGGCTTCACCGGGCTGTTCGTCGTCTTCCTGTTCGCGGCGCTGATCGCGCTGTTCGTGCCGCTGGTCGGCGGCGTGCTGCAGATGGCGATGCTGCCGCTGCTGTCGCTGGGTTTCATGGTCGCGTCGCGCGCGGCGCAGCGCGGCGGGCCGGTGACGCCGGCGCACCTGGTCGAGCCGCTGGCGGGCGATGCAGCGCGCCGGCGCTCGCTGCTCGTGCTGTGCGCGCTGTACGCGGCCGGCGCGATCGGCGTGCTGCTGCTGGCCGACGCGGTCTCCGCCGGCAAGCTGGCCGAGCTGCAGACGCTGCTCGCCTCCGGCCGCGCCGAGCCGAAGGAGATCGACGCCATGGCCGCCGACCGCGGCGTCTTCCTCGGCACGATCGCGCTGCTGGCCGGTGGCGCGCTGCTGGCGGTGCCGTTCTGGCACGCGCCCGCGCTCGTGCACTGGGGCGGGCAGGGGGCCGGGCAGGCGCTGTTTTCCAGCACGCTGGCGGTGTGGCGCGCCAAGGGCGCCTTCCTCGCCTACGGGCTGGCCTGGCTCGCCGTCATCCTGACCTTCGGCCTGGGCAGCGCGATCGTGCTCGGGCTGATCGGCGCCGGGACGCTGGCGGCGATGCTGGCGCTGCCGGCCGGGCTGCTGTTCTCGACCGTGTTCTACGTGTCGCTGATCCACAGCTTCGACGACAGCTTCGGCGACGGCGACGGCTCCGGCGAGCCGCCGCCGTCGTCGTTGCCGGATGCGGGATGAGTCATGAGGAGTCGCCGATGATCGGGTCGCTTCGATGCCGCGCGCTGGCGCTGGCCCTGGCGCTGGCCGGTGCGATTGCGCTTGCGGGCTGCGCCGTCGTCAGCGTCGCCGGGGCGGCGGTCGGGGCGGCGATCTCGGTCACCGGGGCGGTCGTCTCGACCGGCGTCGAGGTCGGTGGCAAGGTGGTCGGCGCGGCGGTCGATGCGGTCGCGGGCGAGAAGGACGCCGACGACTGATGCGGTACGGCGCCCGCGCCAGGCGCCGAAGGTTCAGCCGCCGGCGAGGTCGCGCGCGCGCCAGACGCCGACGGTGGCGATGCCCAGCAGCGTCATCGCGACGCTGCCCAGCAGGTGCGCGGCGGCGCCGGCCAGCGCCCAGCCGATCTGCCCTTCCTGCAGCCGGTGCACGATCTCGGCCGAGAAGGTCGAGAAGGTCGTCAGCGCGCCGAGGAAGCCGGTGACGACGAACAGCCGCCATGCCGGCGGGATCGATGGGTGGCCGGCGAAGAAGGCCAGCGCGACGCCGATCAGGTAGCCGCCCAGCAGGTTGGCCAGCAGCGTGCCCGGCGGCAGCGCGGGCCACAGCGCATTGAGCTGCACCGCCAGCAGCCAGCGCAGCAGCGCGCCGAGCGCGGCACCGGCGGCGATCGCGAGAATCGAGGCGAGCACGGGTCTTGGACCTCTTTCGCGTTCGAAGGCGGGTGCGCCGCCGCGGTCAGTCGATCGGCGTCAGCCTGGCGACCGCCAGCGCCAGCCACTTCAGGCCGTGGCGGCCGAAGTTGACCTGGGCCCGCGCCTCGGCGCCGCTGCCCTCGAGGGTGATCACTACGCCCTCGCCGAACTTGTTGTGGAAGACCGACTGCCCGCTGCGCAGCCCCGGCGCGTCGGCCACGCGGGCTGGCGGCACCGCGGGCTCGACGCGCCCGGCGCCGACGATCCCCGCCAGCCCGCTGCCGCGCGCCCAGGCCTCGCCGTAGGGCCGCGCATAACCGGATCCGAAGGCGTCGCGCTGCGGCGTCAGCCACTTCAGCGCGTCCCCCGGCAGCTCGTCGACGAAGCGGCTGCGCAGGCCGTAGCGCGTCTGCCCGTGCAGCAGCCGGGTCTGGCTGAAGCTCAGGTACAGGCGCTGGCGCGCGCGCGTGATCGCGACGTACATCAGCCGGCGCTCCTCCTCCAGGCCGTCGGCATCCGACGCCGACTGCTCGTGCGGGAACAGCCCCTCCTCGAGCCCGGTGATGAAGACGGCGTCGAACTCCAGCCCCTTGGCCGCGTGCACCGTCATCAGCTGCACCGCGTCGGCGCCCGCCTGCGCCTGGTTGTCACCCGCCTCCAGGCTGGCGTGGGTCAGGAAGGCGGCCAGCGGCGACATGATCTCGCCGGTCTCGGCGTTTGGAGCGGCCGCGCCGTCGGCGCCGCGCGGCGCCTGCTCGTCCAGCGGCAGCGCGACCGCATCCTTGCCGAATCCCTCCTGCGTCACGAACGCCTCGGCGGCGTTGACCAGCTCCTCGAGGTTCTCGACCCGGTCCTGCCCTTCCTTGTCGATGCGGTAATGCGCGAGCAGCCCGCTGGCTTCGAGCATGCGAACGATGATCTCGCGCAGCGTCATCCCGCGCGTGCCCTCGCGCAACTCGTCGACGAGCGCGACGAATCCGGCCAGCGCGCTGCCGCCGCGGCCGCCGACCGCGCCGATGTTGCGCGCCAGGCTCAGCCCGCCGGCGCGCGCGGCATCCTGGAGCTGCTCGAGGGTTCGCGCGCCGATGCCGCGCGGCGGGAAGTTGACGACGCGCAGGAAGCTGGTGTCGTCGTTCGGGTTCTCGATCAGCCGCAGGTAGGCCAGGGCGTGCTTGACCTCGGCGCGCTCGAAGAAGCGCAAGCCACCGTAGACGCGGTAGGGCACGCCGGCGTTGAACAGCGCGCTCTCCAGCACCCGGCTCTGCGCGTTGCTGCGGTACAGCAGCGCGATCTCGTGCAGCGGCATGCCGGCGCGGTGCAGCGCCAGCGCCTCCTCGAGCAGCCATTGCGCCTCGGCATAGTCGCTCGTCGCCTCGAAGACGCGCACCGGCTCGCCGGCACCGGCGTCGGTGCGCAGGTTCTTGCCCAGGCGGCGCTGGTTGTGCGCGATCAACGCGTTCGCGGCGTCCAGGATATGCGCGACCGAGCGGTAGTTCTGCTCCAGCCGGATCACGCGCTCGACACCGTACTCGCGCTCGAAGTCGGCCATGTTGCCGACGCGCGCGCCGCGGAAGGCATAGATGCTCTGGTCGTCGTCGCCGACCGCGAACACGCCCTGCGGTGCCAGCCCCGAGGCAGCGCCCTCGGCCGGCGGCGGCGCGAACATCTTCAGCCACGCATACTGCAGCTTGTTCGTATCCTGGAACTCGTCGACCAGGACATGGCGGAAGCGCCTCCGGTAGTGCGCGCGCAGCGGGTCGTCGTCGCGCAGCAGCTCGTAGCTGCGCAGCATCAGCTCGGCGAAGTCGACCACGCCTTCGCGCTCGCACTGCGCCTCGTAGGCCTCGTAGATCCGCTGCAGCGTGCGGCCATGCTCGTCGCGCGGCGCGACGTCGCGCGGGCGCAGCCCGTCCTCCTTGCTGCCGGCGATGAACCATGCGACCTGCTTGGGCACGTAGCGCTCGTCGTCCAGGTCGAGCGCCTTGACGACGCGCTTGACGGCGGCGACCTGGTCGGCGGCGTCGAGGATCTGGAAGCCCTGCGGCAGCCCGGCGAGCTTCCAGTGCGCGCGCAGGAAGCGGTTGCACAGACCGTGGAAGGTGCCGATCCACATCCCGCGCACCGGCACCGGCAGCATCGCCGCCAGGCGCGCGAGCATCTCCTTGGCCGCCTTGTTGGTGAAAGTCACCGCGAGCACGCCGCCGGGCGAGACCTGCCCGGTGGCGAGCAGCCAGGCGATGCGCGTCGTCAGCACGCGCGTCTTGCCCGAGCCCGCGCCGGCCAGGATCAGCGCCGGTTGCGCGGGCAGCGTCACCGCCGCCAGTTGCTCGGGGTTCAGACCTTGCAACAGACGGTCGGGCGCGAGGCTCATGGCCCGGATTCTAGGAGGCTGTCGGACGCCGGGCGGACCGCCTCTCGGCGCGTGAGCCCGGCGCGGAATCCGGCCCCCGGCGCGGCGGCTGGCCCGCGCGCGGCCCGCCAGCCTCGCCTACGCCGCGTCGTCCAGCGTCTCGATCGAGATCAGCGTGATCGGGCTGGTGTCGCTGTAATGGCGCGGCCGATGGCGCGCGGCGCGCTCGTCCTCGCGCTCCTGCATCCAGGCGAGCAGCTGCGGGCCGGCCAGCGGCCGGCTCAGCAGGTAGCCCTGCATCTCGTCGCAGCCCATCTTGTGCAGGCAGCGCGCCTGCTCGGTGGTCTCGACGCCCTCGGCGACGACCTTCATCTTCAGCGTGTGCCCCATCGCGACGATGGCCGCCGAGATCGCGACGTCCTCGGGGTCGTGCGGCAGCTCGCTGACGAAGGAGCGGTCGATCTTGAGCGTGTCGATGTCGAAGCGCTTGAGGTAGCTCAGCGACGAATGCCCGGTGCCGAAGTCGTCCATCGCGACGCGCACCCCCAGCCCGGCCAGCGTGCCCAGCACCTGGCGCGTGCCCGGGCTGTCCTCCAGCAGCAGGCTCTCGGTGAGCTCGATCTCGAGCCGCTCCGGCGCCAGCCCCTGGTCCTGCAGCGAGTCGAGGATCAGCCGCGCCAGCTGCGGCTGGCGGAACTGGCGCGCCGACAGGTTGACCGCCATGCTCAGCCTGGGCAGCCGCGCGCGGTCCCAGGAGGCGAGGTCGGCGCAGGCCTGGCGGATCACCCAGGCGCCGACCGGCAGGATCAGCCCGGTCTCCTCGAGCACCGGGATGAAGCGGTCCGGCGGCACCAGGCCGCGGCCCGGGCAGTGCCAGCGGATCAGCGCCTCGACCCCGGTCACGTCGCCGCTGGCCAGGCTGGCCTTGGGCTGGTAGTGCAGCACGAACTCGCCGCGCTCCAGCGCGCGCCGCAGGTCGTTCTCCAGCGACAGCCGGTGCGCGACCTCGGCGCTCATCTCGGCGCTGTAGAAGCTGTAGGTGCTGCGCCCTCGCAGCTTGGAGCGGTACATCGCCATGTCGGTGTGGCGGATGAGCCCGTCCAGGTCGGCGTCGTCGTCCGGGTACATCGAGATGCCGAGGCTGGCCGAGACATGCAGCTCCTGCTCGCCGATCCGGAACGGCACCTCCAGCGCTTCCAGGAGGCGGCGCGCCATCGCCGCCACGTCCTCGACGCTGCCGACATCGTCGGCGATGACGGTGAACTCGTCGCCGCCCAGGCGCGAGACGGTGAAGGCCTCGTCGGCGCCGCCGCGGCCGACGATGTCGGTGCCGCGCAGGCAGCCGCGCAGCGTCGCCGCGACATGCCGCAGCAGCTGGTCGCCGGCCTCGTGGCCGAGGCTGTCGTTGACGAGCTTGAAGTTGTCCAGGTCCAGGAACATCAGCGCCATCGAGCGACCGTTGCGCTGCGCGCGCGCCATCGATCGCGCCAGCCGCTCGCGGAACAGCGTGCGGTTCGGCAACCCGGTCAGGCTGTCGTACTTGGCGAGTTCGGCCAGCCGCTGCTCGGTCAGGCGGCGCTCGGTCGTATCGCGCAGCATCACGAGCCGGCTGCGCTCGCGCCCGGTCGCCTCGCCGACGGTCCATTCGGCGGTGAAGACCTCGCCATCGGGGCGCCTGAGCGTCAGCTCGCGCCGACCTGTGGCGAGCAGCTCGGCCAGGCCGCCAGCGCCGGTCGCGCCGATGCATTCGGCCAGCCCGCGGCCCTTCAGCGCCGACGGGTCGGCACCGAGCAGCCGCCCGGCCATCGGGCTGCACATCGTGATGCGGCCATCGGCGTCGCAGGCCAGCAGCCCGCCCTCGGCCTGCTCGATCAGCTGGACCAGCGCGGCGTTGCCGCCGCGGCCGGCAACGCCGGCCGGCTGCGGCCAGCCGCTGTTCGGCGCCGACGGCCGCGCGGTGGCGCCCGCCGTCGCCTTCGCCGGCCCGGGCTCGGTGCGCGGCGCCAATCGCGTCCAGGCCCGGGCGAGGGCCGAGCGGATCGGGCGGCTGGCGGTGTCGGACATGCGTAGGCTCGGGCGGCTGGGCTCGTCCGTGGGCTTTCGGACCGGGGCGCAGCGACTTGAGGCGAGTCTGGGCCCGGCGGTGCCGCACCGGGCGCCGCGCCGGAGCCGGGCCGGGCCGAGCGTGCATTCGTGCACACCCGCGGGGCCGCCGGCCGCGCGTGCGGCCGGCGCATAGAATTTTCCGCCCCCCCCGAGCCGGACCGTGCGCATGGAAATCTTCGACTACGACAACATCCTGCTGCTGCCGCGCAAGTGCCGCGTCGACAGCCGCGGCGAGTGCGATCCGTCGGTCGAGTTCGGCCCGCGGCGCTTCGCGCTGCCGGTCGTGCCGAGCAACATGAAGACGGTGGTCGACGAGCCGATCGCCGAGTTCCTCGCGCGCAGCGGGCATTTCTACGTCATGCACCGCTTCGACCTCGACGCGGTCGCGTTCGCGCGCCGCATGCGCGACCAGGGGCTGTTCGTCTCGATCAGCGCGGGCGTGAAGGCGCACGACTTCGCGCTCGTCGACCGGCTCGCCGCCGAGGGACTGGGCGCCGACTACGTCACGATCGACATCGCGCACGGCCACGCCGACAGCGTCAGGCGCGCGATCGAGCACATCAAGTCGCGCCTGCCGGGGGCCTTCGTGATCGCCGGCAACGTCGCCACGCCGGAGGCGGTGATCGACCTGGAGAACTGGGGCGCGGACGCGACCAAGGTCGGCGTCGGCCCGGGCAAGGTCTGCATCACCAAGCTCAAGACCGGATTCGGCACCGGCGGCTGGCAGCTCAGCGCGCTGAAGTGGTGCGCGCGCGTGGCGACCAAGCCGATCGTCGCCGACGGCGGCATCCGGCATCACGGCGATATCGCCAAGAGCGTCCGCTTCGGCGCCGCGATGGTGATGATCGGGTCGCTGTTCGCCGGCCACGAGGAGTCGCCCGGGCAGACGGTCGAGGTCGACGGCCGGCTGTACAAGGAGTACTACGGCAGCGCGTCGGACTTCAACAAGGGCGAGTACAAGCATGTCGAGGGCAAGCGCATCCTCGAGCCGATCAAGGGCCGGCTCGCCGAGACGCTGCGCGAGATGCGCGAGGACCTGCAGAGCTCGATCAGCTATGCCGGCGGGCGGGTGCTCGCGGACCTGAAGCGGGTCAACTACGTGATCCTCGGCGGCGAGAACGCGGGCGAGCACCTGTTCATGTAGCGCCGGCGCGCCGCGCGCTGGCCGGCCGCGTGCCGGCGGTTTCAGTCGGCGACCATCCCGCGCGCCGGCATCGGCTCGCCGGCGCCGCGCCGGATCGCCGCGCGCGCCGAGGCCGCCAGCGGTCGCACGCGCGACGCCGCGGCCTGCGGCGGGCAATCGCCGCCGTCGGCCAGCGTCAGCGCGGTCGCGAGCAGCCCCTCGGCCGGGTCGCCGAGCGCGTGGTCGAGGTCGTCGGCGGCGGCGCAATGCGGCGCGAAGCCGTCGTAGTAGCCGCCCTCGTCGCGCGAATTGACCGAATCGAAGTTGACCGCGCTGACGGTCGTGCCGCAGCCGTCGTCCCGCGGCAGGAAACCGACCGGCTTGCCGCAGGTGGTGTCGCCGACGAGAACGACCTCGACGAAGGGTGCGAGACCGTGGATCAGCTGCTCGCTGGCCGAGCAGGTGCGCGCCCCGGCGAGCACGAAGACGCGCTTCAGGCCCGGCCCCGGCAGTTCCTCGAAGCGATAGCTCTGGTCGTAGTCGCCCGCGCGCTCGGCGTTGTAGCGCAGCCGTGCGTAGACCTCGCCCGCGGTGCGCGCCGGGTCGACATGGGACGCCAGCGTGCGCCCGACCGCGACCCGGCCGCCGCCGTTGTAGCGCAGGTCGAGCACCAGCTCGTCGACCCCCGCAGCGGCGAAGCGCTCGAAGGCGGCGGCGGCTGGCGACGTCGCGGCGTCGATCATGTCCTTGACCATCAGGTAACCGACGCGGCGCCCGCCGGGGCTCGCCAGCAGCGCCTCGGCCGGCGCCGGCGCGAGCGCGTGGACGGTGGCGGTGACGGTGAGCGCGCGTTCGCCCGCGGCGTCGCGCACGACCAGCGCGAGCTGCTCGCCTTCGGAATCCGGCACCAGCAGCGCGTAATCGTTGTCGGCGATCAGCGCCGAGGCGGGACGGCCGGCCAGCGAGACGATCTGCTGCCCGCGCCGCAGGCCATGCGTCCAGGCGTCGGACTCCGGCTCGACGTGGCGGATGCGCAGCGGCAGATCGGGGCGGCCTTCGACCTCGAGCCCGGCGACGGACAGGCCGTAGCCGAGCGTGCGACCCTCGTCGTAGAAGCGCCGGTAGCTCTCGGTGCTTTCCAGCCGGCTGAAGCGGTCGGCCGGGACCGCGCCGCCGCCGCCGTACAGCAGGGCCGGGAAGTAGTCGTCGATCGATCCGAACGGTGCCGGGTCGGGCGACGGGCTGAGCCCGGCCCACAGATACCACGCGCGCATGTAGTCGCGCAGCCAGACCTTGCGGTCGGCGGCGTCGCAGCTCAGCGGCGGCGCGACCGGGTCGCTGCTGCTGCCGCCGCCGCAGCCGGCGACGAGCAGCGCCGCGATGAAGAGGGTCAAACCGGTCCGGGCTCGCATCGTGCCTCCTTGGCCGCGGTGTCGTGCGCGCGGCGCGGCCCGCCGCCCGGCATGCCGCGCCGGGGGGTGCCTCCTACAATCGCGCCTCCCGCCCGACCCGACCGCCCGCGGCCGCCGGCGCGCCCCCGGCGCGCGCGCCATGCCGCTCGCGCGGCCCGCATCATGACCGATCTCGCGAAGTCCTTCGAGCCCGCCGCCATCGAGGCGCGCTGGGCGCCGCGCTGGGAAGCCAGCGGCATCTACGCGCCGACGCTGGACGCGTCGCGGCCGTCGTTCTGCATCCAGCTGCCGCCGCCCAACGTCACCGGCACGCTGCACATGGGGCATGCGTTCAACCAGACGATCATGGACGCGCTGACGCGTGTCCACCGCATGCGCGGCTGCAACACGCTGTGGGTGCCGGGGACCGACCACGCCGGCATCGCGACCCAGATCGTCGTCGAGCGCCAGCTGCAGGAGCAGGGCGTCAGCCGGCACGACCTCGGGCGCGCGGCCTTCGTCGATCGCGTCTGGGACTGGAAGCGCAGCTCGGGGGCGACGATCACGCAGCAGATGCGGCGCATGGGCGACAGCGTCAGCTGGGCGCACGAATATTTCACGATGGACGACAAGCTGTCGGCGGTCGTCACCGAGACCTTCGTGCGGCTGTACGACGAGGGGCTGATCTACCGCGCCAAGCGGCTCGTCAGCTGGGACCCGGTGCTGAAGTCGGCGGTGTCGGACCTCGAGGTCGAGAGCGCCGAGGAGGACGGCTTCCTGTGGCACATCCGCTATCCGCTCGCCGACGGCTCGGGCAGCGTGGTCGTGGCGACGACGCGCCCCGAGACCATGCTCGGCGACGTTGCGGTGATGGTCCACCCCGACGACGAGCGCTACGCGCACCTGGTCGGCAAGACGGTGACGCTGCCGCGGGTCGGGCGCGAGATCCCGGTCATCGCCGACGCCTATGTCGACCGCGAGTTCGGCACCGGCGTCGTCAAGGTCACGCCGGCGCACGATGCGAACGACTATGCCGTCGGCCAGCGCCACGGCCTGCCGGCGATCGGTGTGCTGGCGCTGGACGCGACGGTCAACGAGCTCGCGCCCGAGGCCTACCGCGGGCTGGACCGCTTCGAGGCGCGCCGGCGCATCGTCGCCGACCTCGACGCCCAGGGGCTGCTGGTCGAGACGAAGAAGCACCGGCTGGTCGTGCCGCGCTGCGCGCGCACCGGCCAGATCGTCGAGCCGATGCTGACCGACCAGTGGTTTGTCGCGATGAGCCGGCCGCGCGGCGACGGCCGCAGCATCGCGCAGATGGCGATCGACGCCGTCGCGTCGGGCGAGGTGCGCTTCGTGCCCGAGAACTGGGTCAACACCTACAACCACTGGATGCACCACATCCAGGACTGGTGCATCAGCCGCCAGCTCTGGTGGGGGCACCAGATCCCGGCCTGGTACGGCAGCGGCGGCGAGACCTTCGTCGCCCGCAGCGAGGACGAGGCGCGCGCGCGTGCGCATGCCGCCGGCTACCGCGGCGAACTGCGGCGCGACCCCGACGTGCTCGACACCTGGTACTCGTCGGCGCTGGTCCCGTTCTCGACCCTGGGCTGGCCGGGCCACACGGTCGAGCAGGACCTCTTCCTGCCCAGCAGCGTGCTCGTGACCGGCTACGACATCATCTTCTTCTGGGTCGCCCGGATGATCATGATGACCAAGCACTTCACCGGCAAGGTGCCGTTCCGCGACGTCTACATCCACGGCCTGGTGCTCGACGCGCACGGCCACAAGATGAGCAAGTCCGAGGGCAACGTGCTCGACCCGGTCGACCTGATCGACGGCATCGAGCTGCAGCCGCTGCTGGACAAGCGTGTCGTCGGGCTGCGCAAGCCGGAGAAGGCGCCTGCGGTGCGCAAGGCGACGCAGCAGGAATTTCCCGACGGCATCCCGGGCTACGGCGCCGACGCGCTGCGCTTCACCTTCGCTGCGATGGCGACGCTGGGGCGCACGATCAACTTCGACAGCAAGCGCTGCGAGGGCTACCGCAACTTCTGCAACAAGCTCTGGAACGCCAGCCGCTTCGTGCTGATGCATTGCGAGGGGCAGGATATCGGCCCGGCCGAGCCCGCACCCGGCGACTGCGAGCGCGGCGTGCTCGCATTCTCGGCCGCGGACCGCTGGATCGTCGGCGAGCTGCAGCGTGTCGAGGCCGCGGTCGCCAAGGGCTTCGACGACTACCGGCTCGACCTCGTCGCCGGTGCGATCTACGCCTTCGTGTGGGACGAGTTCTGCGACTGGTATCTCGAGATCGCCAAGGTGCAGCTCGCGCAGGCGGCCGAGCAAGGCGACCAGGCCGCTGCGCGCGGCACCCGGCGTACGCTGATCCGCACGCTCGAGACCGTGCTGCGGCTGCTGCACCCGATCACGCCCTTCGTCACCGCCGAGCTGTGGGACGTGGTCGCGGTGGTCGCCGGCCGGCGCGACGCCGGCGACGAGCGCACGGTGGCGACGGCAGCCTACCCGCAAGCCCAGCCGCAGAAGATCGACCCCGCGGCCGACGCCTGGGTCGGGCGGCTGAAGGCGGTGGTCGGCGCCGCGCGCCAGCTGCGCAGCGAGATGAACCTGCCGCCCGGGCAGCGCGTGCCGCTGCTGGTGCTGGGCGATGGCGGCTTCGTCGACGCCGCGGCGCCGGCGCTGCAGGCGCTGGCGCGGTTGTCGGAGATCCGGCTGCTGGCCGACGAGGCCGCCTTCGCCGCCGCCACCGCGACCGCGCCGGTGACGCTGGCCGGCGAGCTGCGGCTGGCCTTGCACGTCGAGGTCGACGTCGCCGCCGAGCTGCAGCGGCTGGAGCGCGAGATCGCGCGGCTGCAGGCCGAGGCGGCGAAGGCCGAGGCCAGGCTCGGCAACGAATCCTTCGTCGCGCGCGCGCCGGCGGCGGTCGTCGCGCAGGAGCGCGAGCGGCTGGCCGGGTTCAGCCAGGCACTTGATCGTCTCCGAGATCAACGACGTCGGCTGGCGCCGTCGACCTGAAGCCGGCGCGCGGCGGCGGCGGCGACTGCAGGATCTCGTCGATGCGCCGCGCCACGGCCCAGGCGCAGCGCAGGCGCGATTCGCGCGTCGTTGCCGCCACGCGCGGCGTCAGCTGCAGGTTGCGCACGCCGTACAGCGGCCGCCCCGGGTCGAGGGCGCCGGGCGCCAGCCCGTCGAGCCAGGCGGCGACGATGCGGCCGCTGTCCAGCGCGTCGGCCAGCGCTGCCTCGTCGAAGACATCCGAGTGCGTCAGGCTGACCAGCACCTGGTCCGGCTTGCTGCCGGCCAGGAAGCGCTCGCCGATCAGGCCGCGGTAGCGCGTGAAGTAGCTCAGCAGCACGCACACCGCGTCGCACTGCTCGAACAGCTCGCGCATCGGCATCGCGCGCACGCCCCATTCGTTCCACATCGGGTCGAAGGCGTGCAGCGCCGGGTCGTAACCCAGCACCTCGGCGCCGAACGCCGCCAGCAGCCGCGCCAGCGGGCGCGCTGCCGGCGTCATGCCGACCAGCCCGACGCGCACGCTGCCGAGCTCGCGGCCGACCAGCAGCCCCTCGGCATTGACGACCGGCACCCGGCGCAGCAGCTGCAGCAGCGCGCCGATCGCGAACTCGGCCTCGGCCACCGCGCTGGCGCCGGTCGGGCGCACGACCTCGACGCCGGCCAGCGCGCAGGCCTCGACGTCGACATTCTCGGCCCCGGCCGAAAGGCGGCCGACCGCGCGCAGCTGCGGCGCGGCGCGCAGCAGCGCCTGGTCCACCGCCACCGCGGGTGGCACGATGATCGCGCGCACCGGCGCCAGCGCGCGCCGCAAGGCGAGCGGCTCGCGCGCGAGCTCCGGGGCATGCTGCACCCGGTAGCGCACCTCGAGCCACTGGACCACGTCCGGGTCCAGCGGCTCGACGATCATCAGATCCATGAGGAGCGGTGATGGAGTGGCGAAGACTCCTCGGTGGCCCCATGCCACAATGGGCTGGCGCTCTCTAATAGTCGCGGAGTCTATGTAAGAAAATGTATATTAAGAAGGCAATATTCCCGGTCGCGGGGCTGGGGACGCGCTTTCTGCCGGCTACCAAGGCGCAGCCCAAGGAGATGCTGCCGGTGGTCGACAAACCGCTCATCCAGTATGCCGTCGAGGAAGCCTATGCGGCCGGGGTGCGCGAGATGATCTTCGTCACCGGCCGCCACAAGCGCCCGATCGAGGACCACTTCGACATGACCTTCGAGCTCGAGGTCGCGCTCGAGCAGGCCGGCAAGCGCGAGCTGCTGGAGGTCGTGCGCAGCGTCAAGCCCGACGACATGGAGTGCATCTACGTGCGCCAGGCGCAGGCGCTCGGGCTGGGGCATGCGGTGCTGTGCGGGCGGCGGCTGGTCGGCAACGAGCCGTTCGCGGTCCTGCTCGCCGACGACCTGATGGTCGGTCCGAGCGAGGGACGGCCGGTGCTGGCGCAGATGGTCGAGCAGTTCGCCGACTGGCGGGCGTCGATCCTCGCGGTGCAGGAGGTGCCCCCCGAGCAGACGCGGCGCTACGGCATCGTCGCCGGCGCCGAGGTCGGCGAGCGCATGGTCGATGTCGAGCGCATCGTCGAGAAGCCCGCGCCCGAGGACGCGCCGTCGCGGCTGGGCGTGGCCGGGCGCTACATCCTGACCCCGGGCGTCTTCCACGAGATCGCGACCCAGCCGCGCGGGGTCGGTGGCGAGATCCAGCTCACCGACGGCATCGCCTCGCTGCTGCGACGCGAGAAGGTCTTCGCCTACCGTTACGAGGGCCGGCGCTACGACTGCGGCAGCAAGGAGGGGTTCCTGCAGGCCAATGTCGAGCTCGCGCTCGCGCACCCCGAGCTGGGGCCGGGTTTTCGCGAATTCCTGCGCGGGCTGACGCTGTAGCGCCAGCGGCGTGGGCCGGGCGACCGGCCCCGGCGCCGCCGCGGCGCGCCGCGCGCCGTCAGCGCCGGCGCAGCAGGTGGACGTAATCCGCGCCCTCGGTCGTCTGCGCCACCAGCTCGTTGCCGGTCTGGCGCGCGAAGGCCTTGAAGTCGCGCATCGACCCGGGGTCGGTCGAGACGACCTTCAGCAAGGCGCCGCTTTGCATGTCCGCCAGCGCCTTCTTCGCCTTCAGGATCGGCAGCGGGCAGTTCAGGCCGCGGGTATCGAGTTCCTTGTCGGCTTGCATCCAGGGGTCTCCGGCGGCGCGATTCTAGGCGGTGCCCGTCTGCCCGCGCGCCGGCTCGTCGAGGAAGCGCGGTTCGTGGCCCTGCGAGCGCAGCCACTGCGCCAGCGCGAGACCCGTGCCGGCGCGCCAGCAGCGCACCTCGGCCGGCTCGAACAGCCGTGCCTCGGCCAGCTCGGCCGACAGCAGGATCTCGCCGTGCGCGCGCACGTGGTAGGTGACGATGAGCTGGTTCATGCGCTGGAAGTCGTGCACGCCGACGAGCTGCGTGCGCTCGACGACGAGGCCGGTCTCCTCGTGCACCTCGCGCGCCACGCCCTCCTCGGGCGATTCGCCGGCCTCCATGAAGCCGGTCACGAGCGCGAACATGCGGTTCGTCCAGGCCGCGTTGCGCGCCAGCAGCAGGCGGTCGCCGCGATCGCTGCACTGCACGATCGCGGCCAGCACCGGCGTCGGGTTGTTCCAGTGCGTCCACGCGCAGGCCGGGCAGCGCAGCCGCGTCTTGTCGCCGCCGTCCTCGGCCGCGACCAGCGCCTGCAGCGGCGTGGCGCACTGCGGGCAGTAGCGCGGCTCGGCATTCATGCCGGGAAGACGCCGGTGGACAGGTAGCGGTCGCCGCGGTCGCAGACGACGAAGACGATCGTCGCGCCCTCGACGCGCGAGGCGATCTGCAGCGCGACCCAGCAGGCGCCAGCGGCCGAGATGCCGCAGAACAGCCCCTCCTCGGCCGCGAGCCGGCGCGCCATAGCCTCGGCATCGGCCTGCGTCACATGGACCAGCTCGTCGACCGCCGACGGGTCGTAGATCTTCGGCAGGTAGGCCTCGGGCCACTTGCGGATGCCGGGGATGCGCGATCCCTCGCTCGGCTGCGCGCCGACGATCCGCACCGCCGCGTTCCTGGCCTTCAGGCAGCGCGACACGCCGGTGATCGTGCCGGTCGTGCCCATCGCGCTGACGAAGTGCGTCACCCGGCCACCGGTCGCGTCCCAGATCTCCGGGCCGGTGGTCTGCTCGTGGATGCGCGGGTTGTCCGGGTTGGCGAACTGGTCGAGCACGCGGCCCTTGCCGTCGCGCTGCATCTGCTCGGCCAGGTCGCGCGCGTACTCCATGCCGCCGGACTTCGGCGTCAGCACGAGCTCGGCGCCGAAGGCCTTCATCGTCTGCGCGCGCTCGACCGACAGGTCCTCGGGCATGATCAGCAGCATGCGGTAGCCACGGATCGCCGCCGCCATCGCCAGCGCGATGCCGGTATTGCCGCTGGTGGCCTCGATCAGCGTGTCGCCGGGCGCGATCTCGCCGCGCTGCTCGGCGCCGCGGATCATCCCGATCGCCGGCCGGTCCTTGACCGAGCCGGCCGGGTTGTTGCCTTCGAGCTTGCCCAGGATCACGTTGCCGCGGCGCTCGTTGTCGGCACCGGGCAGGCGTTGCAGGCGCACCAGCGGCGTGTGGCCGATCAGGTCCTCGAGCGTCGGGTAGGCGGGGGCGGGGTCGGGCATGGCGCGGTCGGGGCGTGGGCGAGGCGAGGCGGCATTGTCGCAGCCGCGGCCTGCGCCGGCACGGCGCGCGGTGATCCCGGCGGCCTGGCTTCGCGCGCATCAAAGGGCGCGCGGGGCGCGCGCGACCCGGCGTGCATAATCGCCCGCTTCATGTGTGCCATCGGCAGCGATCGTCCTGCCCGGGTGGCGAAATCGGTAGACGCAGGGGACTCAAAATCCCCCGCCGCGAGGCGTGCCGGTTCGAGTCCGGCCCCGGGCACCACATGAGCACTCGCCTAGTTCCGCTGCGCTCCACCTAGACGCCGGTTCCCCTATGGGGGCCGGCGTTCTTTCGTTCGCTGGCGTCCGCTGAAGTGTGCCTGAATCCGGGGGCCTTTGGGGGCATCGCCGGGGGAACGGGTCCGGAAATCGGGGGCATCGGGGGCACCCGGGGGGCCTCGAAGGCGTGCCCATCCGGACGCACGATGCCCCCGGCGGCGGGCCGCCGATCGAGGGCACCAGCTCGGGGCCGCCCGCCGGCATGCGCCAGGGCGAGGGCCGGCCAGTCGCACCCCCCCCCCTATCCATTTCGACGGGTTGCAAGCGAAGGGTCACGATCGGTCCGGCACGTGAGGGGTGGAAGTTTCCGAGCCCCCCCCCCTATGCGGACACCCACCGAGGGCACCAGCTCGGGGGCGCCCTGGGCGGGCCCGCCAGGAAAGTTCTGAAACTCACCTTGGTGCAAGCGAAGGGTCACGATCGGTCCGGCGGGCGTCGCCGGGAAGTTCCCGACCCCCCCTACCCGGTGCCCCACTCGGCGGGCTCGAGCCTGTGGATAACTCGCGGCGCCGGGCCGCCGGCATCGCCCGCCGCGAGCCTGTTTCGTCGCTCGTGCACTCGCTCCCCTGCGAAAACAAGTCGGGAAAGTCGGGAAGTCGGGAAAGTGAGCATCGGCGCGGGTTTCCGGCCGATCGCAAGTCGGGAACGGTAGTCGGGAAGTCGGGAAAGCCCGCCGGCCATCTGTCCGCCGAAGTTCGCCGGGGTGCGGCCCCCGGATGCGTGCCGACAGCATCGCCAGCTTGCCGGCGGCGCCGACGCGAGCCGCACAGGGGCTCGGAGCCTGTGGATAACTTTGCCCCTGCCCTGTGGATAACTCGGGCTCCTACCCGCGGCCGAAGACACTCGGCCGAGCCCCGCCGCTCGCGGGCCGCCGATCGGGCGCCGCCAGCCGAGGGCCCAGGCCGAGGGGCCCGACCGGGGGCAGCAGCTCGGGGGCACCCGTCGGCATGCACCCGGCCGAGGGCCGCCGTCGGCGGTGTCTCGCCGGGTCAGGGTCGGCGCAACCCCGCGGCATCCGCACAGCATCCGGCGGCGGCCAGTCGGGCCTAGGGAAACCGATACCTCGGGTTTCCCTGTGTCGGGTAGATACCCGCGACACAGGGTTTGCCCCAGGGCGACCGGTCGCCGCCGCCGCCGGCCCGGGTTCATCGCTGGCGAAGCCTTCGGCGATTCCATGTCGCGCGAAGGACTGCCCGCCACGGCCCCCACGCGGGGCCGGCGGTCAGTCGTCAATGTCGCCGAGGATCGAGGACAGCACGCGATAGACCCGCACGCCTTCCGCACCCGGCGGCCTCGCGCTGCACGAGAAGCCCTTCCCCTCGGTCTTCAAGTGCCCGCGCTCCTTCAGCAGCCGCAGCGCGGCCCGCTCGCTGTAGCCCTTGCAAGCTTCAGTGCGGAACACGTCCGGCAGCGTGAACCACTCCCACCCGCTCACCTCTTCCCCGCCGTGCATGGTCTTCACCGGGCGGCGCCAGCCCGCGCGGTTCATCGTCTTCGGTGCGTGGTCATCGTCGGCGCGGTACCAATCGACGAAGCGGGCTTCGCCGTGCAATCCGTACCAGTGCCGCATCTGGCGAAGCATCTGCGCCTCTTCAGTCTGCTTGATGCCGCCGGGCCGCGCCGCGATCCATGCCTCGAAGCAGCGGCGGGCCGCCGCCGTTGCGGTGCCGGCCGGCCAGCCTGTGATGCCGGCCACGGCCGCCAGCTCGCCGGCCACGGCCGCCAGGGCGAAGCGCCGGCCGACGCGGTGCACTTGCCCGACAGCAGCGTCAGGTACCAGCTCGGCTTCGGTCGCGTCGATTCGCTCGCGCACCGTGCGGGCGAGCCCGTCTGTGTGGTCCACCAGAAATTCGAGCCAGGCGCGGCCGGCGGTGCCGTAGGCGACCTCCGCCGCTCGCGTCAGATGTTGCGCCAGGGCGCCCGCCGTCTCGAAGTCGCCCCGCGTATCGAAGATGCCCGAGCCGGTGCCAGCATCGGCCGGCAGGTCGATCATCCGCAGCTCTTGCCCGGCCCGGGTGCGCTTGCCCGCCTCGCCCATGTGCTCAGCGAGCCCGATTTCGCCGGCCGACAGAAACAGCAGGCGCCAGGTCAGGCGCGGCCGGGCGCCGCCGGTGCGGCCGGCCCGGCTCTTGCCGGCCCCGTTCGCCAGCATGTAGGCACTCTCGCCAGCCACGCGGGCATCAAGTTGCGCCAGCTCGTCAAGGCAAAGCAGCCCGTCCGAATGCTGCGCTGCCAACGCCTCTAAGCCGTTGTCGGTCGCCCGCCACCGTTGCAGATACCCGGGGCCACCCCACACGCTCGCGGCCACGCGAAGCGCCGTCGTCTTGCCGGAGCTCGAATCGCCGGTCAGGTGGAACCCGCCGCCGTCGGTGCCCGGTGCCCACGCGAGAAGGGGCCCCGCGAAGGCCAGCGCCACCGCGAAGGCCAGCCGCGAATTGCCGACGCAGTGCCGGCCGATCAGCTCCCGCCACTTCGCCAGGTCGCCGCGCTGCGAGAAAGTCGCCTCGATCGGGCCTTCGCTCTGGAAGATCAGCCGCTCGCCGTCGTCGTCGCCCAGCGTCTCGCGCGGCAACACGTAGGCCCGGCCATGCCAGCCGACACGATCGACGATGCGCACCAGCTCGGCCGGCCGCGCGTTCGCAAGGTAGGCGGTCAGCAGGGCCCGGCGCTTCGAGTCGGTCGGCGTGATGAAGCCTTGATGCAGCAGCTCGCCGCGGTAGGCGGCGCCGTCGCCGGCCAGCATCGCAAGCGGCATCAGCCAGCGCCGCGGCTTGCCGAAGCAATCGAAGCTCAGCAGCAGCGCGGCGCCGTTGTCGTGCGCATCGCGGGCGAGGGCTTCCACGATCAGCGGCGCACAGATTCGCAGCGGCCGGCCGCCGCCGTCGCCGTCGTCGGGCGGATCGAACCACAAGCCCGCATCATCAACCCGGAAGCCTCGCCCGGCAGCGGCCGGCGCATCGTCGCTGCCGCTTCGTGCGGCGCGTTTTCCGGCCGCTGGGGGCGCTTTCGGGGCCGACCCCTTGCCTTGCCCTTCGCCGGCCGTTTCGCGGCCCTGTGGGGGCGCTACGGCGGCCGCGATCGCCCCCTCGATCATCTCGCGCACCGCGGGCAGCCCGGCGGCGGCGGCCAGGTCGTTGAAGTCGGACCCGCCCGAGCCATCCGCGGGCAGGCCAGCGGGCAAAATCAGCAGGGCGCGGCCCTTGCCGGCCAGCCGCGCGGCCTCGGCCGCCTTGTCGCGGCCGGGGTTCTTGCCCGTGCGGGCCTCGGTCGCCGTGTCGTCGTCGGCGCACAGCGCCAGGCGGGCGGCCGGGTACTGCCCGCGCAGGATGCGGGCCACATGCGCCAGGTTGCCGGCATCCCATGCCACGGCCGCCGGGCGGCCGGTCGCCTCGTGCACGGTCGCAGCGGTCGCGTAGCCCTCGGCGATCAACATCCAGTCGGCGCCCTCGAAGTCGCCGAGCCGGTGCATCGTGCCCGACTTGCGGGCGCCGCGGATGAACAGCTTTTCCGGGCCGCCGTCGGCCGGCGGCGCGGGCGCGATGCGTTGCACGTTCACCAGATCGCCGGCCGCATCCCTCGCGGGCACGATCAGCGTGCCGTCGGCCAGCGCCCGCACCCCGTAGCCCTTCACCCCCTTGCGTGCCAGGTACGGCACCGCGGCCGGGTCGGTCACGTCTGCACCGCGCTCCCACAGCGCCAGCGCCTCGGCGGCGGCGTGGCGCTGGCGCTCTTCGGTCTCGATCCGCTCGCGCTCGGCAGCGGCGCGGCGGGCCGCGGCGGCGGCCTTCAGCTCGGCGGCGGTCGGCTTCGGCTTCGGCTCGCTCTTCGAGGGCTTGTAGCCGTGCTCCTTCGCCACGTGAAACAGCGTGGCCACGCCGACGCGGCCGCCGGCCTTGAACGAGCGCCACACGTCGCGGGCGTCGCGTTCGCGATAGCTCTCGCCGGTCGCGCTCCACGCATCGAACAGGCCGAAACCATCTTCGCCGGGAAACTCGGCATGCACGGCCATCCCCACACGAACCCACTCATCGCGGGGAAGGTCGGCCGGGATCGCGGCCAGCGCCGCCGCGACTGTGGCGGCGCTCGGTCGGGCGTCGCCGGTCACGTGGCGGCCTCTTCGGCAAACAGGTCGCGCTGTCGGTCGTCGGGCTCGGCCAGGTGGTAGACAGCAGATAGGCTCACCGTTCCGCCGGGCCCCGCGATCGAAGCCCAACCCGACTCGATCGCAAACCCGGCCCGGCGCAGCTCCGAAACTCGCTTGGTCGCGGAGCGTGCGCCGCACAGTTGCGACAGCTCGGCGCAAGTCGCCGGGCCTTTCATCAGCCGCGAGAGGATGCATGTACGCTGATACGCGACACCCCAATAAGGGCGGCGGCCGCTCGGGCCGAATTCAACCGCAGCATTCAGCGGGCTGTGCCGCCGGCGCGGCTTGTCGTCGGCGCTCACTTGCCGCCCTCCCCTCGGCTCGCCGCGATCTGCGCCGCGATCCAGGCCTGAACCTCGCGCTCGCTCCACAGCGTCGCGCGGCCGATCTTGATCGGCGCCGGAAACGCTCCCGCCCTCACGCGATCGAGCACGGCAGTTCGGCCTAGCCCCGCCGCAGCCATCACCGCGGGCAGGCGGAGCAGTCGATCGGGCGCGGCGGCGGCCGGAAGGTCAACGTCTTGCATGGCAGCTCCGACAAGTGGGCCACCACACTCGCGACGTGCGGCAAACCCGGGTTGCCTGAGCCGTCGTGATTCGCGATGCACCTAGCGGCGGCTCAGTGAGCCCGAGCATCGCCCCGCCATGCGGGCCGGTCACTGCAACAGCGGCCGTTCTTGCAGGCGATCCCGTCAGGGCACCAGCCCCGCCGCCCGCGCGGCCTTGAGTCGCGCGTACACGGTGCGCTCGCTCACGCCGAATTCGTCGGCCAGCGCCAGCGCCAGCCAGTCGCGCCACTGCCCACCTTCAGCCCGGACGCGCTCGGCCAGCACCTCGGGCGTCAGCTTCGCGGCGGCGCCACGCAGTCGGCGGCCGGCGGTCTCGCGTTGGGTCTGCGACTTCACCGCGCCGTGATAAACGAGGGGCCCGGCAGCGGTCGCGATGAACTCGAGCCAGGCCAGGCGCAGCGGCTCGGCAAAGGCGGGCGCATCGTCGGGGCCGAACGGATGCCGAACCTCGAACATGTGCACCAGCCGCGCGGCTTCTTCGTGCACCCGCTCGGCAGCCAGCACGGCGTTCGATGGGGCCTTGCCGGGCCGCCAGCGGTCCGCGATATAGGCTTCCACAGGCGCGAGAAGATGCCTTCGCATGGTGGCAGCCATCGCACCGGGCAGCAGCTCGCCGCGTATCGCCTCGGCGATTGCCTCGCAGGCGTGCCGCGCATCGTCGGCGTCGAACAGGTTGGCGAAGTGCCGCAGCGCGGCGCCGTGCTCCTTCGTCTTCGTCACAGTCGCACCCCTTCCGATGCGCCCTTCCGGAAGGGGGCCGCACCAGCCGGGGAAGGGGCCCGGGTTTCGCCGCAGGGGATCAGCCCGCGGCTAGGTGCGGCCGGTGCAGTCTATCCGGCGTCGCCCAGCTCGCCAGCATGGATCACGCACCAGTGACGGCCGCCGCGGTGTCGCTGCACCTCGAAGGGCTCGGCCGGCGGCCGGCCACCGCTGCGCCGCGTAGGGCGCGGGGCGGGGATGCCTTCGCGCGGCTCGCCGGCCACAGGGCGCACCAGGGAAGGGGCCAGGTCAGCGGCGGCGGGTCGTTCAAGGGCACGAAGAGAAGAGAGAACAGAGAGTGTCCCGACTTCTTCCCGACTTCTTCCCGACTTCCCTATGCCCCGCAAACCCGCGCCGTTGCTTGCGTTCCCGACTTCCCGACCTTCCCGACCATTTTTCGCGCCGGCCGCGCGTACAGTCGCCGTCGTCATGCCCTCGCGCCCCGCTTGAACGAGACCACGCGAGCGCCGCGGCGGGCGTCGATATGGTCGGCCCACCATTGCAGCAGGCGGCGCCGCTCGGCCAGGTATTCGGCCCGGTGGTAGGCGGCGCGGACCTTGTTTCGCTCGCGGTGCGCCAGTTGCCGCTCGATCACGTCGGCGTCGTGCCCGGCTTCGTTCGCGGTCGTGCTGAAGAGAGACCGGAAGCCGTGCGCCGTCGCATAGCCCGCGTAGCCCATGCGGGCGAGCGCCGAGTTCAAGGTGTTCTCGCTCAGCGCCTTGCCGGGGTAGTAGGGGCTGGGGAAGATCAGCTCGCGGCCGCCGCTGATGCGTCGCTGCGCCGCCAGCACTTCGAGGGCCTGTGCGCTCAGCGGGACCACGTGCGCGGCCTTCATCTTCATGCGCTCGGCGGGGATGCGCAGCTCGGCCGCGTCGTCGTCGAAGTCGGCCCACTTGAGCCCGCGCACTTCACCAGGCCGAAGCGCCGTCAGCATCAGCAGCCGCAGCGCCGCCGTCGTCGTCGGCTCACCCTGATACGCATCCAGCCGGCGCAGGAAGTCGGGCAGGTCGCGGTCGGTCAGGGCCAGCCGGTGCACGACGGCCCGCGGCTTGAGCAGCTCGGCGGGCTTCAGATCGAGCATCGGGTTCGCCTCGATCCGGTCGTGCGTCACCGCGTAGCGGAAGACGGCCTTGATCCTCTGCAGGGTGCGGTCGGCCACCTCGCCCGCGCCGCGGTTCTCGATCGCCTTCACCACGGCCGAGACCTCGCGCGGGCGAAGTTGCGCGATGGGGCGCCGGCCGATCTTCGGGAACACGTCGGCCGCGAAGACCTCGCGGACCCGCTGGGCGTGCCCATCGGACCAGGCGCCGGACTGGTGCCCCAGCCACTCGCGGGCCAGCGCCTCGAAGGTGTCGGCGGCCTCCTTGACGGCCTGTTCCCGCGCGGCCCGCTTCAGCTCGGCGGGGTCTTCCCCGCGCTCGATCACGCGGCGGGCTTCGTCGCGCCGCTCGCGGGCCAGCCTCAGGCCGACCTCGGGATACACGCCGAAGGCGAGCCGCTTCTCCTTGCCGGCGTGCCGATACTTCAGGCGCCAGTACCGAGCGCCGGTCGGCGTCACCTCCAGGTACAGCCCGCCGCCGTCGAAGTGCTTCCCAGGGGCGGTCAGGGCCCGAATCTTTGCGTCGTTCAGCTTCACGTATGATCCCCGCGCCCCGTCTCTGGGGGCATCTCCGGGGGCATGTTCACCCCCGTACGGCCAAACATCAAGCGCCGGTGCGGCTCCGCGGGCAGTTTTCGAGTCCGGCCCCGGCACCATGAACCCAGCCGATAGCCCATGCCACCGATTCCGCCCGCCACCCGCGCCCTGATGATCGCCTGCACGGCGATCTTCGTCCTGCAGCAGTTCTGGCAGGGCTTCTACTTCTATTTCGCGCTGTGGCCGCTGGGCAGCGGGCTGTTCCTGCCCTGGCAGGCGCTGAGCTACGCCTTCCTGCACGGCGGCATCGGGCACCTGTTCTTCAACATGTTCGGGCTGTGGATGTTCGGCAGCGAGCTGGAGCGGCTGTGGGGGCAGCGGCGCTACCTGCAGTTCCTGCTCGCCGGCGTGCTGGCGGCGGCGCTGGCGCAGCTCTTGATCACCGCGCTGGCCGGGTCGCGCGTGCCCACCGTCGGGGCGTCGGGAGGGCTGTTCGCGCTGCTGCTGGCGTTCGGGATGCTGTTCCCGAACCGCACCATCATGCCGCTGTTCCCGCCGATCCCGATGAAGGCGCGCACCTTCGTCATCGTCTTCGGTGGGCTGGAGCTGCTGTTCGGCCTGGCCGGCAGCAGCGGCGTGGCGCACTTCGCGCACCTGGGCGGCATGGTCGGCGGCTTCCTGATGATCCGCTACTGGCGGCGCCAGCCGCCATTCGGCTCGCGCCGGCGCTGAGGCGCGGCCGCGCGCTTCAGCCTGGCGGCAGGCCTTCGCGCACCGTCGGGTAGCGCAGCCGCAAGCGCAGCTCGCGCTTCATGCGCGCATTGGCCAGGCGGCGCGATTCGCCCATGAAACTCAGCGTCATCGGCGACAGCTGCCGGCGCGCCTCGTCGCGCGCGAGCCGCGGCGGGCGCGGCAGGCCGTGCAGCTCGGCGACGAGGTCGAAGTAGTCGCCCATCTTCAGCTCGCTGTCGTCGCAGACGTTGACGATGCGCTGCGGCGCGCCGCGGTGCAGCGCGGCGATGCAGGCGCGCGCCAGGTCGTCGGCGTGGATATGGTTGGTGAAGACATCGTCGTCGGCAACGAGCACCGGTGCGGCGCGACGCACGCGATCGCGCGGGTCGCCGCCGGCGCGGTCGGCGGCGTAGATGCCGGGCACGCGCAGGATCGTCACCGCGATGCCGAGCCGCCGGCCGGCCCAGCGCCACTGTGCCTCGGCATCGGCACGCCGGTGCGCGCGCGCGGTCGCCGGATGCGGCGGCCAGGTCTCGTCGACGCGCGCACCGCCGGCGTCGCCGTAGACGCCGGTGGTGCTGGCATAGACCAGCCGCCGCACGCGCGCGCCGCGCGCCAGCGCCTGCAGCAGATGGCGCGAGCGCGTGTCGAGCCTGCCGGCCGAAGGCGGCGGCGCCAGGTGCAGCACCGCGTCCGCGAGCCGCGCCAGACGCCCGAGCGTCCGCGGCTGGTCGAGGTCGCCGACCAGCGGCAGCGCGCCGGCGGCGCGCAGCTCGGCGCGCCGCGCCGGCTGCGAGGTCAGCGCCAGCACGCGCCATCCGGACGAGATCTCGCGCAGCACGCGCAAGCCGATGTCGCCGCAGCCGACGATCAGCAAGGTGGGGCGAAGCTTGGGCATGGGGCGTTCGGGGCTGGGCCGGGGCGGCGCGCGTCCGGCCGCACCCCGCGCCGAGTGCGGGTGCGGCCGCGCTCGCGGGCGGCCAGGCGGCGCACGGCACAATCGGCGCCGCAGTGTAAGAGCGAGCCCAGCATGAGCCACCGCATCACGATCCAGCCCGCCGAGCGCAGCTTCGACACCGACGACGGCGAGGCGATCCTCGCCGCCGCGATCCGCCAGGGGGTCGGCCTGCCCTACGGCTGCCGCGACGGTGCCTGCGGCTCGTGCAAGAGCCGCCTGGTCGAGGGCCGGGTCGAGCACGGGCCGCACCAGCTCAAGGCGCTGCCGGCCGAGGAGGCGGCCGCGGGCTGGATCCTGACCTGCTGCGCGGTGGCGCAGACCGATTGCGTGGTCGAGGCGCGCACCGTGCCCGGCGCGGGGCAGTTCCCGCTGCTGAAGCTGCCCACGCGTGTGCTGGCGGTCGACCGTCCGGCGCCGGACGTCGCGATCTTGCGGCTGCAGCTGCCGGCGAACCAGAACCTGCAGTACCACGCCGGGCAGTATGTCGAGTTCATCCTCGCCGGCGGCGCGCGGCGCAGCTACAGCATGGCCAATGCGCCGCACAACCTGGGCAACCCGCCGGCGATCGAGCTGCACGTCCGCCACATGCCGGGCGGCTTGTTCACCGACCATGTCTTCGGCGCGATGAAGCCGCGCGACATCCTGCGCATGGAGGGGCCCTTCGGCAGCTTCTTCCTGCGCGAGGACTCGGCCGCGCCGATCGTGCTGCTGGCCAGCGGCACCGGGTTCGCGCCGATCAAGGCGATCGTCGAGCATATGCGCGCCAAGGGTATCGACCGCGACGCGGTGCTGTACTGGGGCTGCCGGCGCCGCGCCGACCTGTACCTGCACGACTGGTGCGAGCGTGCCGCGGCCGAGATGCCGAAGCTGCGCTACGTGCCGGTGCTGTCCGAGCCCGCGCCCGAGGACGGCTGGGGCGGGCGCACCGGCTTCGTCCACCAGGCGGTGATGGCCGACCTGCCGGACCTGTCGCGGCACCAGGTCTACGCCTGCGGCGCGCCGGTCATGGTCGACGCCGCGCGGCTCGATTTCGTCGCCCGCTGCGCGTTGCCGCCGGAGTCGTTCTTCGCCGACGCCTTCACCTCCGAGGCCGACAAGCACGGCCCGGCGGCCTGAACGCCGACCACGCCGCCGGCGGCTGCGATGGACCACAGCTTCCTGTCGGCGCTGGTGCTGCTGCTGCTGGTGCTCGACCCCTTCGGCAGCCTGCCGATCTTCATCTCGGTGCTGCGCCAGGTCGAACCGGCGCGGCGCGCGCGCGTGGCGCTGCGCGAGACGCTGATCGCCTTCGGCGTGCTCGTCGTCTTCATGCTCGGCGGGCAGCATTTTCTGGCGCTGATGCGCCTGTCGGAGCGGTCGCTGGAGGTCGCCGGCGGCGTCATCCTGCTCGTCATCGCGATGCGCATGATCTTCGCCTCCGGTGGCGAGGTCTACGCCACCGGAGGCGAGCGCGAGCCCTTCGTCTTCCCGCTCGCGGTGCCGCTGCTGGCGGGGCCGTCGGCGATGGCCACCGTGCTGCTGCTGGCCTCGCGCCAGCCGGACCAGCTCTGGACCTGGATGGGCGCGATCACCGCGGCGATGACGATCAGCGGCATCGTGCTGCTGGCCGCCGACTGGTTGCGCCGGCTGCTCGGCGCGTCGATGGTCGCGGCGATCGAGAAGCTGATGGGACTGGTGCTGACCGCGGTCGCGATCGAGATGATGCTCGCGGGGCTGAAGCGCTACTTCTTCGGCGACTGACGCGCATGCCTGCTCGCGGCGCGATCGCACGACCGACCCTCGGCACCGCTTCGGCGCACGCCGGGACCCATGCCGCCTGTGCCGCCGGACGGACCGCGCGATGGACGCGCTGCCCTGGCTGAGCGCGATCTGCGGCGCCGCGATCGGCCTCGTGCTGGCCTTCACCGGCGCCGGCGGCGGGGTGCTGGCGGTGCCGATGCTGGTCTTCGTGCTCGGCCTGCCGGTGGCGCAGGCCGCGCCGGTGGCGCTGATCGCGGTCGGCGCGTCGGCCGCGCTCGGGGCGCTGCTCGGGCTGCGCGAGGGCGTCGTGCGCTACCGCGCGGCGGCGCTGATCGGTGCGCTGGCGATGGCGAGCGCGCCGCTGGGCGTCTGGCTCGCGGCGCGGCTGCCGCCGCAGCCGCTGCTGCTGGCGTTCGCCGGGCTGCTGGCCTACACCGCCTGGCGCATGGCGCGCTGGCAGCCGGGCGCGCTGGACGAGATCGAACTGGCCAGAGTGCCTTGCGTGCGCGACCCCGCCGACGGCCGGCTGCGCTGGACGCCGCGCTGCGCGCGCGTGCTCGCCGCCACCGGCGCGGTATCGGGGCTGCTGACCGGGCTGCTCGGGGTCGGCGGCGGCTTCGTCATCGTGCCGGCGCTGACGCGCGTGACGGATGTCGCCGCGCACGGTGTGGCGGCGACCTCGCTCGCGGTGATCGCGCTGGCGAGCCTGGCGGGCGTGCTCGCCGCCGCCGGCCGCGGCGCGATCGACCCGATGCTCGCGGCCGGATTCGGCGGCGGCGCGATGATCGCGCTGCTGCTGGGCCGGCGCGTCGCGCACCGGCTGCCGCCGGTCGGGCTGCGGCGCGGCTTCGCCGCCGTCAGCGCCGTCGTCGCGGCGCTGATGCTGGCGCGCGCGACCGGCGTGTGGCCCGACGCGTGAGACCTGCCCTCGATCGAAGCGAACCGACACGATGAAGCAATCCGCACCCGAGCGTGGCGCTTTCGGCGACCCGGCCGGCACGTGGAACCAGCGCTTCGACGCGCCGGGCTATCTTTTCGGTACCGAGCCGAACGCCTGGCTGCGCGAGCACGCCGGCCTGTGGCAGCCCGGGCAGCGCGTGCTGTGCGTGGCCGACGGCGAAGGCCGCAACAGCGTCTGGCTGGCGCAGCGCGGTCTCGTCGTCGACGCCTTCGACATCGCCGCTTCCGGGGTGGCGAAAGCGCGCCGACTCGCCGCCGAGCGTGGCGTGCAGGTGGATCTCGCAGTCGCCGACTGCGACGGTTATGCCTGGCGCGAAGAGGCCTGGGACGGCATCGCGGCGATCTTTGTCCAGTTCGCCGACCCGGCGCTGCGCGCGCGGCTGTTCGCGCGCATCGTCGCCGGGCTGGTGCCGGGCGGCACGCTGCTGCTGCAGGGCTACACGCCGCGCCAGCTCGACTACCGCACCGGCGGGCCGGGCGTGGCCTCGCACCTGTATACCGGGGCGATGCTGCGCGAGGCCTTCGCCGCGCTCGAGATCGTCGAGATGCGCGAATACGACGCCGAGCTGCGCGAGGGCAGCGGCCACAGCGGCATGTCGGCGCTGATCGGGATGGTGGCGCGCAAGCCGCTGCGGTGAGCATCGCGCTGCCGCGTTTCAGCGTGGCCGGGGATCGCGCTCACCTGCGTCGCCTTGGGTCGTATCGGCCGGCGGACGCAAAGGCCACGACGTCTGAACTCGCCCAGCCCGACAGCCTCCTAGAATGCTGCGCACACCCTCCGCCGGAGCCCGCGATGGCGATCTACCGCCTGGGCGAAGACCGCCCGCAACTCGCCGCTGATGCCTGGGTCGCCGACAGCGCGCAGCTGATCGGCCGCGTGCGGCTCGGCGCAGCGGCCAGTGTCTGGTACGGCGCCGTGCTGCGCGGCGACAACGAGTGGATCGAGGTCGGCGAGCGCAGCAACGTGCAGGACCACGCCGCGCTGCATACCGACCCGGGCTACCCGCTGCGGCTGGGCCGCCAGGTCACGGTCGGGCATCGCGCGATGCTGCACGGCTGCACCGTCGGCGACGGCTCGCTGATCGGCATCGGCGCCGTCGTGCTCAACGGCGCCGTGATCGGGCGTGCCAGCCTGGTCGGCGCGAATGCGCTCGTCACCGAGGGCAAGACCTTCCCCGACGGCGCGCTGATCCTCGGCAGTCCGGCGCGCGTCGTGCGCATGCTCAGCGACGAGCAGGTCGAGGGCCTGCGCCGCAGCGCCGAGCTCTATATCGCGCAGGCGGCGCGCCACCGCGCGATCGAGCGCATCGCGTGATCGGGCCGCGGCGCGCGATGTCCGAGCTGCACAAGTTCCTGTTCGACGGCATGCCGGTGCGCGGCATGCTGGTTCGGCTGGCCGACGACTGGCAGCAGGTGCTCGCGCGCCGCGCCGAGGCCGACGCCTGGCCGCCCGAGGTCGCGTCGCTGGTCGGCCAGATTTGCGCCGCCGGCGTGCTGATGCAGTCCAACATCAAGTTCGACGGTGCGCTGGTGCTGCAGATCGCCGGCGACGGGCCGGTCAAGCTGGCGGTGGCGGAGGTGCAGCCGAACCTGCGATTCCGCGCCACCGCCAAGGTCGTCGGCGCGGTGCCGCCCGGCGCACCGCTGCAGGCGATGGTCGACACGCACGGCCAGGGGCGCTGCGCGATCACGCTCGACCCGCACGCGCGGCTGCCCGGCCAGCAGCCCTACCAGGGCGTGGTCGCGCTGCACGACGGGAAGGGCGAGCCGCTGCACGACCTCGCCGCGGTGCTCGCGCACTACATGCGCCAGTCCGAGCAGCTCGACACCCGGCTCGTGCTGGCGGCCGACGACCGCATCGCCGCCGGGCTGCTGATCCAGCGCCTGCCGGCGCAGGGTGGGGCCGGGCAGGCCGCGCGACGCCAGGAGGACGAGATCGGCGCCGGCGAGGATTTCAACCGCATCGCCCACCTGGCTGCGACGCTGAGCGCCGACGAGTTGCTGACGCTGGATGCCGACACCGTGCTGCGCCGCCTGTTCTGGCAGGAGCGGCTGCAGCGCTTCGAGCCGCGCGTGCCGGCGTTCGCGTGCCGCTGCTCGCGCGATCGCGTGCGCGCGATGCTGGTCGGGCTCGGGCGCGACGAGAGCGAGTCGATCCTCGCCGAGCGCGGCGAGGTCGAGGTGCGCTGCGACTTCTGCGGCCGGCCGTACCGCTTCGACGCGGTCGACGTCGGATCGATGTTCACCCCGGCCGGGCAGCAGGCGCCGGGGTCGGCGAGCGCGCATTGACGTCGAGCCCCCACGCTCACTGCGTTCGCTGCCCCCCGAGGGGGCGCTTGCTGCGGACCGGCGAAGCCGGATCCGCGCAAGGGCTTGGCGGGGCCCGTTTCGTGCGTCGGGGGTGGCGCGCAAGGGCCATGGAGGTCTCTTGCGGTCGCCGTGCGGTCTTCACGCGCGCGTCCGGCAGCGCCGGGCGCCGAGGGTAACGCCTTGATCTACGCGCTGGTCAAGCTCGTCCACCTCGCCGCCGTCATCGTCTGGATCGGCGGCATGGTGTTCGCGCACTTCTTCCTGCGCCCGGCGCTGGCGGCGCTGGAGCCGCCGCAGCGGCTGGCGCTGATGCACGAGGTGCTGCGGCGCTTCTTCGGCGCCGTGCTGGTCGCGTTGCTGGCGGTGCTCGCCAGCGGCTTCTGGATGATCGGCGACGTGCACCAACGCGTCGCCGCCACCGGCGGGTCGCTGGTGATGCCCTGGTCGTGGTGGGCGATGACGGCGCTCGGGACCGTGATGGCCGCGGTCTTCGCGCACATCCGCTTCGTGCTCTTCCCGCGCATGGGGCAGGCGCTGGCGCAGCGTCGGCTGCCGGACGCGGCGCAGGCGCTGGCGGCGATCCGCAGCTGGGTCGTCGTCAACCTCGTGATCGGCAGCGCGATCGTCGTCGCGGTGGTCGTTGCGGGGTAGGTGCGGCGGGCGGCAGCGTCGCGTCGAGGCCTTTGCCGCCGCACGTGGACGCGCCGCCGCGGTGCGCACAGAATAGCGGCATTCGTCTCGACCGGGGGATCCGACGCCATGGGCATCGAAGCGACGCTGGACCGCGGTGCGCCTTCCGCACCGCCGGTCTTCCGCGACCGCAAGCGCTGGGGCTGGCTGCTGTCGGTCGTCGGGCCGGCGCTGGCGGTGGCGGGGCCGCTGGCGCATACGCTGGGCGCCACGAGCCCGGCCTGGTTCTACCTGTCGCTGGCGGTCTTCTATCTCGGCATCCCGCTGGCCGACGCGCTGCTCGGCGAGGACCGAACGAACCCGCCCGAGTCGGCGGTGCCCGCGCTCGAGGCCGATCCGTACTACCGCGCGATCCTGTTCGCGACACTGCCGGTGCTGTGGGTCTCGGTGCTGTTCAACGTCGGCTTTCTGGCCACCCACGATCTGCCGTGGCCGGCGTGGATGGCGACCGTGATGGCGACCGGCGCCGTGCTCGGATTCGGGCTCAACCTGAGCCACGAGCTGGGGCACAAGCGGGATTTCTTCGCGCGCAAGCTGGCGCTGTTCAACACGGCGCTGGGGGCCTACGGGCACTTCTCGATCGAGCACAACCGTGGCCACCACCGCCATGTCGCCACACCCGAGGATCCGGCGTCGGCGAAGATGGGCGAGAGCATCTGGCGCTTCGTGTGGCGCGAGATGCCGGGCGCCTTCGTGCGCGCGTGGCGGCTGGAGTCCGACCGGCTGCGCCGCGCCGGCCACGGCCCGTGGCACCCGGGCAACGAGATCCTGCAGGCCGGCGCGCTGACGCTGCTGGTCTGGGGCGCGATGGCCGCGGCCTTCGGGCCGAAGGTGCTCGGCGTGCTGCTGCCGGTGGCGTTCTGGGGCGCGTTCCAGCTCACCTCGGCCAACTATGTCGAGCATTACGGGCTGCTGCGTCGCCGGCTGCCCGACGGCCGCGTCGAGCCCTGCGCGCCGCATCACTCGTGGAACAGCAACCACCTGGCGTCCAACCTGGTCGTCTTCCACCTGCAGCGCCACTCGGACCACCACGCGCACCCAGGGCGCAGCTACCAGTCGCTGCGCGACTTCCCCGACCTGCCGCGGCTGCCGTCGGGCTACTTCGCGATGTTTCTGCTCGCGTACCTGCCGCCGCTGTGGTTTCGCGTGATGGACCGGCGCGTCGTCGCCGCGGTGCGCGGGCGCGCCGAGTGCATCAACTTCCTGCCCTCGAAGCGGGAGGCGTTGATGCAGCGCTACGGGATGGGGGCGGCTGCGGGTTGACCGGCCGGCGCGGTCGGAGGCGCTGCTGGGGCCGTTCGCGGCTCGTTGCGGTCTTGATGCAAGAGCCGGGCGGTCTACAACCTGCCGGACCCCTTCGTGCGCGGCCGCCGCGCCTTGTCCAGCAAGGCCAGGGCGCGTTCGGCCTGACCGGCGCCACGAGCGGCGCGCAACTTGAACCGCGTCTCGGCGTCGAACTCGGCGAGCATCACGGTGGCCATCTCGTCGATCAGGCGGTTCAACGTGGTGCCCCGGCTTTGCGCCAGCGCGCGCAGCCGCTGATGCTTGTCGTCGGGCAGGCGGACGGTGAGGGCAGTCATGGCTCGATCTCCTTCAGGAAGGCCTGCGGCGCCACGCAGCGCAGACCAGGAAACTTCAGTTCGGAATGCCGCAGGTCGCGCAGGTTGCGGGTGACCACGAACGGGGCGCCTGCGGCCACGGCCAATTCGATGAGGTGGTTGTCGCCCTCGTCGGGCAGATTGGGACGCCAGGTGAAGTACACGCGAACCCACTCGCACTGCGCCACGAAGATATCCAGCAACTCCTGCCTTTCATCCTGGGTCAACCTGCAATGCTGGAAGGGCGCAGCGCGGCCCAGCACATCCTCGTCCTCGGCCAGCAGCGCGGCCCCGAGAAGGGGCCGCACCCGCCCGGCTATGCATGCCCTCACCACGTGCCAAGCGGCGCCTTGCCCGAGGCAGGCGCCGACGAAGACGTTGGTATCGATCACCGCGCGGACCGGCATGGTGGAAATGGTATCGCTTTTGCCACCATCCGGGCCATGGCAGCCGCTGCGATCAGAGTCCGGGGCCACGACGTGTCACCAGCCTTGGCGGGCCTGGACGCGGCGAGCAGGCGACCCGATCGCGGCTGCCTGCCGATCTGTGGAGTCAGTTCCCAGCCGTTCCCACGCCCCAGACCTGCTGCGCCAGCACCGCACGCACCCAGTCCTGGAACGCCCGCACGCGGGCGCTGCGCAGCCCTGCGGTCGGCGTCACGAAGTGCACCGGCAGCGGCGGGCAGCTCCAGCCTGGCAGCACGTGCAGCAGCGCGCCGCTGGCCAGGTGGTGGCGGGCGACGAACTCGGCGACCTGGACGATGCCCAGCCCGTCCAGCCCGGCACTCAGCAGCGCGCCGCTGTCGGTCGTCAGCAGCCTTGCCGGGACCTCGATGGCGACGTGGCGCGTGCCGTCGACCAGCCGCAGCGGCGGCGGGCTGCGCTGTCCCGCCGGGAGGTAGCCGACGCGTAGGTGGCGCGCGAGCTCGTCGGGATGCCGTGGCAGCCCGTGCGCGTCGACGTAGCGCGGTGCCGCGCATAGCACGAAGGGCAGCTCGCCGAGCCGGCTGACGACGAGCGACGAGTCGGGCAGCTCGCCGCCGCGGATCGCGCAGTCCAGGCCTTCGCGCACCAGATCCACCGTCTGGTCGCTGCAGCCGAGCTCGACCGATAGTTGCGGGTGACGGTCGAGCAGGCCGCGTATCGCCGGCATCAGCACCAGGCGGCCGAGTGCGACCGGCACCTGCACGCGCAACCGCCCCGACGGCGCCAGCCGCGCGGCGCGCAGCTCGGCGTCGGCCGCGTCGAGCTGGGCCAGGATCTGCCGCGCGCGCGCGTGGTAGGCCAGCCCCTCGGCACTCGGTCGGACGCTGCGCGTGCTGCGCACGAGCAGCCGTACGCCGAGGTGCGCCTCGAGCTGCGCGACCTGTTCGCTGACGGTGGACTTGTGCCGCGCCAGCACCTGCGCCGCCTTGGTGAAGCTGCCGCTGTCGACCACCTGCACGTAGCTGCGCATCGCTTCGAGCTGATCCATCGCGGGCTCCTTCTGGCGTACTCTCGGACGAGGTTCGACCGGCGCCGGCATCCCGGGCGTCCGGCGGACGTCTGTCGATGCGCAGCGGCGCGCACGCGCTCGGACTGCGCATGCCGACGGGCATCGGCGACGGGCGGCGAGCGACGGCGGGTGGCGTCGCCCGATTGTCGGGTTTCGCCCGACAGTGTGTCCGCGTCCCCTCGCTAGGCGAGGCGCCGCCGCGCCCCTACGCTCGGCAGCCATCCCCTTACCGCCTGCGAGGCTGCCATGCTCACCACCGTCCACCGCGCCGCGGCGCTGCTCGCCACCGCCTGCATCGCCAGCTTCTGGATCGCCACCCTCGGCGTCGAGCTCGCGGGATCGGCCGACGCGGTGGCGCGCGTCAAGCACGCGATCGTGATGCCGGGCCTGCTGCTGCTGATTCCGGCGATCGCCGCCACCGGCGCCAGCGGGTTCGCGCTCGCCCGCGCGCGGGGCGGTGCCCTGGTGGCGGCGAAGAAGCGGCGCATGCCGTGGATCGCTGCCAACGGCCTGCTGGTGCTGGTACCTTGCGCGCTGCTGCTCGACCGCTGGGCCGCGGCGTCGCTGCTGGATGCCCGCTTCGTCGCCGTGCAGGCGGTCGAGCTCGTCGCCGGCGCGGTCAACCTCGCGCTGATGGCGCTCAACCTGCGCGACGGGCGGCGCCTGGTTCGTCAGCGCGCCGACGCGAACGCGGTCTCGTGACGGCGCGCGGGCCGGCCCGCGGCGCTCAACGCGTCATCCAGCGCCGGCTCGCGTAGCTCAGCGAGTCGACCAGCGCCACCAGCAGCATCGCCGCGAGCACGGCGCAGGTCCTGTCCATCTGGAACAGCCCCATGTGGAAGACGAGCAGCTGGCCCAGCCCACCTCGGGTCTGCGCGTCCCCCTTGTCGGAGTCGCCAGGCAAGCAAGCAACACTCGAGCTAGAAAGCGGACGGGCATGCTGGCACACTCCGCCACGAACGGGGGGCAGGATATGGGTATCCGGCCAGGGATGGGATCGGCCCGGCAGGAGGCCAGACAGCGTAGGCGATTTGTGACCGGGCCTAGGTCTTTGCGGTCGGACACTGCGCTTGCTGGAGTCCCATCGCGATGAGGCTCACGGCATCGCAGTCCCGCGCCGTCCAACACGCCGGTCGCAACCTCCAGCTCATCGCCTGCGCCGGCTCCGGCAAGACAGAAGTCGTTGCACGGCGCGTCGTGCATCTCCTGACCCCGGGCCGGGCCGATTCGCTCGCCCCGCGCAACATCGTCGCCTTCACCTTCACCGACAAGGCCGCCGCGGAGCTGAAGGAGCGCATCGTCACCCGCACGCGCCAGGCGCTGGGCGACCTGCCGGGCATGGCGGAGATGTTCGTCGGCACGATCCACGCCTACTGCCTCGAGCTGCTCAAGAGCGAGGCTCCGAAGTACCTCAAGTACGAGGTTCTCAACGAGGTACAGCAGGGCCTCTTCGTCGACCGCAACAGCAAGCGCAGCGGCCTCACGGCCTGCACGGATCTCGCGGGTGCCAACCTGAAGCGCTACTTGGACACCCAACGTTACATCACCGCGCTGTCGATCCTGCGCGAGGCCGAGTGCGACGATGCAGCGTTGACCAACTGCTCCATTCCCGCCGGCCTCGATGCCTATCGCGCCTTGCTGGAGGCGCACAGCTACCTGGACTACTCGTCGATCCTGGAAGCTGCGGTCGACGTCTTGACCAACGACGACGACCTGCGAAGCCGGCTGGCCGAGCGCGTGCGCTACGTCATCGTCGACGAGTACCAGGACGTCAACCCGGTGCAGGAGGCAATCGTCTGGTCGCTGCACGAGCTGGGTGCCAAGGTCTGCGTCGTCGGTGATGACGACCAGACCATCTACCAGTGGCGCGGCAGCGACGTGCAGAACATTCTCACCTTCGCCAGCCGCTACCCGACCGTCGATCAGATCCCCATCGAGGAGAA
The DNA here is from genome assembly GCA_016191995.1 of Burkholderiales bacterium. Lineage (GTDB taxonomy): Bacteria > Pseudomonadota > Gammaproteobacteria > Burkholderiales > Burkholderiaceae_C > Rubrivivax. Next base: position 45,693 of record JACPVA010000156.1, read on the forward strand.
CTTCCGCTCCAGCGATGGCATCGTCGAGACCGCCCGGCCCTTCATCGAGCAGAACACCGCGCGGCTGGCGAAGGCGATGAAGCCCACCGGCGCCCAGCCCTACGAAGCGGGCGACATCGTCGCGCTGTCGTTCGACACGCCGGCGGACGAGGCGCGGCACATTGTTGGCACGGCGCAGGCGCTGCGCGGCGTTGCGTTCAGTGAGGACGGCGCCGAGCGCGGACTGGCCTGGTCGGACATGGCGGTGCTGCTGCGCAGCGTGAGGGCCAACGCCGCGCCCATCACCGATGCATTGCGTGCCGCCGGCATCCCGTTCGTCGTCACCGGGATGACCAACCTGTTCGGCACCGCCGAGGCCGAGGCGGCGCGTCAGCTCTTCTACTTCATCGCCGACCGGCCCGGGCTGGACGCGGCAGCGATCACACGGGTGTGGACCGACGCCAAACTCGGGTTGACCCCGGCCGCACTCCGTGCCGCCGTCGACGGTGCCGTTGCGGCCAAGGCCGCACTCACCGACGACAACCAGCAACGCTGGGGCCTGTATTCGATCCAGCGCGTGTTTCTCACCTTCCTCGAACAGGCCGCTCTGCGCGAAGAACAGGTGCCGAACGGCCGCGGCGAGGTCGTGTTCTACAACCTCGGCAAATTCAGCCAGCTGATCTCGGACTTCGAGGCGATCCACTTCCACTCCAAACCGGCGGAGAAGTACGCCTCGTTCGCCGACTTCCTGCAGTACCGGGCCGAGGACGCCTACCCCGAGGGTTGGCAGGACAACCAGTACGCCAACCCCGACGCCATCCGCATCATGACCGTGCACCAGGCCAAGGGCATGCAGTGGCCCGTGGTGTTCGTGCCGGCGCTGCTGAAGAACCGCTTCCCCGCCAAGAAGCCCGGTGGCCGCAACGTCTGGCACCTGCTGCCGCGCGCCGGCATCAAGGGGCAGGCGCGGTACGAAGGGACGGTGGAGGACGAGCGCCGGCTGTTCTACGTGGCGATGACGCGCAGCCAGAAGTTCCTGCACCTGACCTGGGCACGCGTGCCCGGCAACCAGCTCTTTCAGCGCGTGTCGCCGTTCTGGGACGACATTCTGGTGTCCAGGTACGTGAAGCGCAGACCGCCTGACTACGCGCCGCGCAGTCGTCTGCCACCCGCGCCACGCGCCGGGGTGGCCAACGTCGTCTTCTCGTTCTCGGACCTCAAGTACTTCTTCGAGTGCCCGTACCAGTTCAAGCTGCGGGTGCTGTACGGCTTCAATGCACCGATCCACGAGGCGCTCGGTTACGGCAAGTCGCTGCACGATGCCTTGGAAGAGGTGCACAAGAGGGCGATCCGCGGCGACTTGGCGTCCGAGGCCGAGGTGCCGACCCTGGTGGCGACGCATCTGCACGCGCCCTACGCCTACCCCGCGCTGCGCCAGCAGCTGGAAGCCTCCGCGGAGCGCGTGATCCGCGACTACCTGCGCGACAACCGCGAGCTGTTCGACAAGATCGAGTTCTCCGAGAAGCAGATCGAGATCAGCCTCGGCGGCGGCGTCAGCGTCGTCGGCCGTATCGACCTGGTTCGCCGCATCGACACCGGAGAGACCACCATCGTCGACCTGAAGTCGAGCGACCGCACCCAGCCGGAAGAGGTCACCGACACGCAGTTGCACATCTACGCGCTCGGCTATCAGGACCTCACCGGCCGCCGGCCCGACTACGTCGAAACCTACGAGCTCGACGAGCGCAAGCGCAAGCCACGCTCGGTGGATGATGATTTCATCGCCGACGTGAAGACGCGCACCCGGGCTGCGGCCGCTGCGCTGCGGGAAGGGGCGCTGCGGGCAGCACCAGCCAGGAAGACCTGTGCCGCCTGTGATTACCGGGGCATGTGCTTGGCGTGCAGCGCCGGACAACGATGACGGGTGAGCCGATGGCCGTCTACCTGGATACCGAAACCACCGGCTTCAGCCCCGCCCGTGGTGATGCCATCGTCGAGATCGCCATCGTCGACGGCGCCGGCCGCCCGCTGATCGACACGCTCGTCGACCCTGGCCGAGCGATACCCTGGCAGGCGTGCCGGGTGCATGGCATCACGGACGACATGGTGCGCGGCAAGCCGACGTTGCAGCAGCTCATGCCGCGCGTGCTGGAAGTGATCGCCGACCATGAGGTCGTCATCTACAACGCAAATTTCGACGCGCCGTTCTTCCCCGGTCGCCTGGCACAGTCGCGCGGCGTCGTCTGCGCGATGACCGAATTCGCGACCGCGCTGGGTGGCCCGTGGCGCAAGCTCGATATGGCCGCCCAGCATGTCGGGCACCGCTGGACCGGGCAGGCGCACCGCGCGCTGGCGGACGCGCTGGCCTGCCGCAGTGTGTGGATGTGGCTGGAAGGGCGGCGCGCCCGTCGCCGCTGATCCCGCCGACCCCTGTCGATCCGAGGAGGACCTTCCTTGACTCTCAAGCGCCAGATCCTTGTCCAGATGACCCGCGAGCAGCTCAAGGCTGCCGTCGACGCGCTAGGCCTGACCGAAGTGGACAGGCGCAGCGCCGAAGCGATGCGCGCCAAGCTCTCGCGCGCTCACCGCGCCACGGCGGCGGCCCTGCTCGAGCCGCTGTCGGAGGCCGAGGTCAAGGCCGTCTGCGACGCGATCGGGGTGACGTCGGTCGGCCGGCGCTCGGCCTTGATCGAGCGCTTGCTGGAGTCGGAGACCTCGGGGTTCGCCCTCGAGAGCGAGCAGGTGCCCGAGGCCCCCGAGATCCCGACCGCTGCGCGCTCGAAGACGCCCCGCGCCGCGCGCGGCGAGAAGAAGGTCACCCGCTACACCTACGACGACATCCGCGAGCCGGGCACGCCGGAGACCGGCCACACGCCGCTGCTGCCGGCCGACGAGCAGGTGGTCACGCTGCCGATGGACAACGGCTGGTCCAAGGCCCTGCATGTCGGCAAGCTGCCGCAGGCGGAGCCCGGCCACGAGCGGCCGGTGGTGGTGGACATGGACCCGGCCGCCGACCCGGTGCTCTTCTGGGCCGGCAAGCGCAACCGGCGCGAGGTGCCGGTGCTGCCGCTGCAGCGCAACGAGATCGTCTCCGAGTCGCGCATCGCGCAGATCATCGAGCGGGCGCGCCGCGCTGCCGAAGAGAAGTCGGGGCAGGCGCGCCAGGGCCACCTGTTCGCCGACCTCGAGAAGACCCTGCGCGAGAGCGACAAGGGCAAGCGCGTCGAGTTCTACACCCACGAGGAGGGCTGGAAGAACAAGCTGATCTGCGGCGATTCGCTGCACGTCATGGAGTCGCTGCTGCACTACGAGAATCTGCGCGGCAAGGTGCAGATGATCTACATCGATCCGCCCTATGGGATTGCCTACAACACAAACATCCAGCAGCGAGTTGACTCGATTCAGAACGTCCGCTTGGCCACAGGAGGAAAGAAGGCGGGCGAACAGGTCAAGGTCAGTGAAACATCTAGCGCGCTTACTGGTAACGAGGATGTACTTTCCATCAAGGCATTTAGAGACACCTGGACTCTTGGGATCCACTCCTATCTTGGGCACCTTTGCGATCGGCTGTACTTAGCACGCGATCTCTTATCTTCGACGGGATCGATCTTTCTGCAGATCAGCGATGCCAATCTGCATTACGTTCGCGTTCTAATGGATGAGGTGTTCGGTGCATCGAACTTTATTGCGCTGATAACCTTCCGCAAGAAGATGATGCCGCTCGGGGCCGAGTACCTTGAGGGAGTCAGTGATTACCTTATCTGGTACGCAAGGGACAAGTCGCAAGTGAGGGCTTATCCAATTTACCGAGACAAGATTGCAGAGGGAGATAAGCAATGGAGCTGGGTTGAGACGCCCGATGGATGCCGACGGAAGCTCACCGCACACGAGATCGAGGATCACGCTGCACTACCGAAGGGCAGCCGGGTATTTCAACCAATTTCGCTCTTGCCTGCCGACTACAGGCCGAACCAAGACTTCGCATTTACTTACAAGGGGCAGAGATACAGCCCGCCACGTGCGTCTGCGGGCTGGCAATGCTGGAAGACTGATCTTGACGGCATGACTAGGCTTGCAGAACTCGGCAGACTACATGTGCCCGCCGGTGGGGAGGACTCGACTCTGCGCTATGTGTACTACCTTGCCGACTACCCGGTATCTGCGATAACTAACCTTTGGTCCGACACGAAAGGGGCCGACAACAAGCAGTATGTTGTCCAAACCTCAGAAACTGTGGTCACTCGCTGCCTGCACTTAGCGACCGAACCGGGTGACGTGGTTCTTGACATCACCTGTGGTTCTGGAACTACGGCCTACAGTGCAGAACGCTGGGGCCGAAGGTGGATCACTTGCGACACGTCTCGTGTAGCGATCAATGTAGCCAGGAAGCGGCTGCTGTCGGCGGTGTTTGAACACTGGGCTTGCGTGGTTGCGGAACGCCCGGGAAGCGGCTTCCGATACAAGCGCGCCGCGCATATCACAATGGAGAGTCTGACCAAACGTCTTGAAGACCCAGGCGTTGCGTTGCGCGATCAGCCGGAGAGGGACTCCGCCGCCGTGCGGGTGACAGGGCCGGTCGAGGTGCTAACCCTTGGTCGTTACTCGATCGAAGACTGGAAAGGCTACGTCGTCCGCGAGCCTGGCCCGGGCGAGGCTGCCAAGCTGGAAAACTACATCGAGACCATCTGCCGCCTGTACCGCAAGAACGCCGCAATCCAGGGCGCGAGCGGACTGGTCCACGCGGTGGCCGAGTCGGCGGCCGACAAGATCGCGATCTCGGTCGGCCCGCTCACGGGCCGTGTCACGGCCAAGCAGATCAGCGATGCTGTCCAGGACGCGCTGGCCTCAGGCATCCTCGAGGTGCACGTGCTCGGCTGGGCCTTCGAGGCCAACGTCGGCGAGGTGAAGTCGGCGCTGGAGAAGCGCGGCAAGGTCAAGGTCGAGCTGATCATGATCCGCCCCGATACGCTGGCCGAAGGGCTGAAGGCGACGCAGCCCGAGATGCTGTTCTCGCCGCTGGCGCTGCCCGACATCGCGGTCGATGTCTCGGCCCACGGCAAGGGCGAGCGGGAGATCCGCGTCACCCTGAAGGGCGTGGCGCTGTTCGACCGCAAGCGCCGCAGCACCGAGTACAAGGCGGCCGACTCGGGCTATGTCTCGGCGTGGTATCTGGACGAGGACTACGATGGCGACTGCTTCGTCGACTGCCAGATGTTCTTCGACTTCAAGAAGACGCCCAACATCAAGGCGGCGCTGAAGGCCGAGGTGGACCCCGGGGAGTTCACGCTCAAGCTGGAATCCGAGCCGTTCCCGCTACGCGGCTACAAGCGCATCGCGGTGAAGGTGGTGGACGTGTACGGCAACGAGTCCACCATGGTTCGGGAGTTCGGTTGATGAAGCTGCTGCGCGACCATCGCGGGCTGGCCATCCGGCTGACGGACGAGCGCCTGGCGCATATCCACGAGCACCCGGAGATGGCGGCGCTGGACGCGGCGATCGAGCAGGCACTGCGGCAACCGGAGGTGGTCATCCAATCGGCCAGCGATCCGCAGGCCAACCTGTACTACCGCTACTACGTGGGTACGATGGTGGGCGACAAGTACCTGTGCGTCGTGGTCAAGGTCATGCCGGCGGACGCGTTCGTGCTGACGGCATACCTCACCGACAAGGTGAAGAGAGGAGTGCAACTGTGGCCGACAAGCGAGTGAAAGTCTGGTTCGACCCCGAGGGCGACTATCTGGAGGTGATGTTCGACCAGCGCCCGGGGTACTTCCGCGAGACCGAGAACGACCAGGTGATGGAGAAGGTGGACGAGCAGGGCAATGTGCTCGGCTTCTCGGTGATGCGGGTCAGCACGCTGAGCAAGGCGCCGCTGGAAGTGGCGCTGTGAGGTCGCGACCGGTGGTGGCTCACGGCTTCGCCGGCTGAAGTCGAGGCGCTGCCCGCATGGCCTACGTCGTCGACCGCGTCGTCATCTGCGACGCCTTTCGCGAGCCCGACTGCCACTACCAGCTGCTGCCCGGCGGGCGCTCGCGCCGCGTCGCTTCGCGCCGGCCTTCGATGCGCTTCCTGGCCTCGGCGCAGGACACGCGCGGCGGCATCACGGGCATCGTTGGCCGCGAGGCGGGGCTGTTCGACGACCTGTCGGCGGCGGCCGAGCAGAAGAACGAGTTCGTCAACGCGCTGCGCGACGAGGTTCGTGGATGGCGCGAGGCCGGCTACCCCGGCACCGCGGTGGTGACGCGCCGTCTGCTGGAATGGTGGTTCGAGCGCGACGAGGAGCGCAAGGCCGTCGGCAGGCGCTTCTTCTTCTGCCAGCAGGAGGCGGTCGAGACTGTCATCTACTTGTACGAAGTGCAGAACCGCCGCAAGATGCCCGAGACGGGGAACCTGCTGCGCTATGCACTGAAGCTGGCCACCGGCACCGGCAAGACCGTGGTGATGGCGCTCTTCGTCACCTGGGCGACGCTGCACAAGCGCAAGGTGAGCGGCTCCACGCTGTCGGGCAACTTCCTCGTGCTGGTGCCCAACCTGACGGTGCGCGACCGTGTCAGCGGCCAGCCGCGCGGCGACGGGCTGGACGCCGCCGGTTCGCACAACCTGTACGACGCCTTCGAGACGGTGCCGCCCGAGTACCGCGAGGAGTTCCGGCCGAACGTGCTGGTGCGCAACTGGCAGGGGATTCCGCTCGAGGCCAAGCGCGAGGACTGGATCGGCGAGGGCGAGGTGCCGCTCGAGGAGGGGCGCTTCATTCCCCAGGCCGTGCTGCGCGCGATGCAGCGCCGCGCGCGGCAAGACCCGAACGCCGCGATCCGACGGTTGCTGGGCGGCTGGCGCGACCTGGTCGTCATCAACGACGAGGCGCACCACGTCTATGGCGAAAAGCGCGGGCGCAAGGGCGAGGATCCGGAGCACATCAAGTGGAGCAAGATCCTCGAGCGCGTCTCCAAGGCGGTGCGGATCAGCCTGGTGGTCGACCTGTCGGCGACGCCCTGGTACGGCTCGGGCTCGCCGAAGCCCGAGGGCACGCTGTTCGAGTGGCTGGTGTCGGACTTCTCGGTCTACGACGCCTTCGAGTCGGGGCTGGTCAAGGTGGTGCGGCTGCCGGATCCCGATGAACACGGCAGGGTCTATCTGGACCTGTGGGACATGGTGAAGGGCGCGCGGACGAAGGAAGAGTACCTGCGCGCCTGCCGCGGGGCGATCGCCAGCATCTACTCGTCGTGGCGGCAGGACTTCGACGACTGGGCGGGCACCTTCGACTTCCTGCGCGGCCCGAGTCCCGTGCTGCTTTGCGTGGCCGACAACGCCGAGCGTGCGCGCTGGCTGTTCGAGCACCTGACGCGCGATTACGAGCTGCTGCGCAACCCCGACGACGAGGACCGCAGCCGTTGGGTGACGATTCCGATCGACTCCAAGGTGTTCGACGCGGACAAAGGCAACGAGGCCACGCTGCGTGAGATGGTCAGCACCGTGGGGTCGACGGGCCGGCCCGGCGAGCGGGTGCGCTGCATCGTCAGCGTGAACATGCTGTCGGAAGGCTGGGACGTGAAGAGCGTGACGCACATCCTCGGCCTGCGTGCCTTCGGCTCGCCGCTGCTCACCGAGCAGATCATCGGCCGCGGCCTGCGGCGCACGAACTACGACGTGCTCAATCAGCCGCTCGCCGAGCGGCCCGAGGGCAGCGAAGAGACGGTGGACGCGTTCGGGATCCCGTTCGTCGGCTTCCCGGTCGAGAAGCGCAGACGGCCGCAAACGGGCGACTGGACGCACAAGCCGGTGTGGATCGAAGCCGATCCGCGCAAGGCCAAGTACCGCGTGCAGGTGCCCAACGTACGCTCGTGGGCGGTGGGCGTGCGGCAGTCGCTGGCGGAGCTGGTGCGGGTCGAGGATCTGCCTCAGATCAGGATCGACCCGCGGCAGACGCCGCCGGATGTGCATGTGAGGCCGGTCGTCGGCGGCAAGCCCGAGGCGGTGATGACGCTGGAGCGGGTGCGTGAGGAGTGGCCGGTGCTGCGCACGCAGTTCCTGCTGGCCGAGGAGCTGTACACGCAGACGAATCCGGGTGCCGCGGGCGACCTGGGGATCGGGCCGACTTTCGACGAGCTGCTGGAGGTGTCGCGCCGCTACGTGGCCGGCCGCGTGCATCCGATGGAAGCCGGCGGATTCAAGAGTGACCCGCGCGACCTCGGCATCTACTTCTGGCGACGGCAGGCGGTGGACGTGCTCGAGAACGCGATCCGCGGCGTCGCGGACGGTGGCGTGACCGCGCTGCCCATCCTCGGCAGCCCCGAGGTGCTGGACACGCTCGCGCTGCGCCGCTTTCAATGGACCGGCATCGTCGCGGACGGCAGGCGCTGCCACACGAACCAGGTGCCCTGTCACACGCCGCTGGAGAAGTCGTTTGCCGACTTCCTGGACCGGGCCAGCGATGTGGTGCGGTATTTCAAGAACGAGCGGCTTGGGTTCTCGATCACTTACTACGAAAACAGCCGACCGCGCCAGTACTACCCCGACTTCATCGTCTTCGCGCGCGAGAGCGATGGCCGCGAGGTGGCATGGATCGCCGAGACCAAGGGCGAGGAGCGCGCGAACACCGCGTTGAAGAGCGAAGCCGCGCGGCTGTGGTGCGAGAAGATGAGCGGCACGCGCTATGGCGCGTGGCGTTACTTGTTCGTGCCGCAGCGCAAGCTCGAGGCGGCGCTTGCATCGGGGGTCAAGGCGCTGGCGGCGTTGGCCGACGCCCTGGTCCGCGCCAGGCCCGGCCCGCAGGCGCAACTGATCTCGCTCGACGACGAACGCGCCAGGCGCGAGGCGTTCAAGTCGTTGCTGCCCTTGTACTCACTCAAGGCCGCAGCGGGATACTTCGGCAATGGTGAAGCGGTGGAGGCCGAGGGCTGGATCGAGGCTGGTGCAGTCGGTCGGCTTGACGAACGCATGTTCGTCTGTCGCGCTGTGGGCCGTTCAATGGAGCCGACGATCCATGATGGGGACTACGTCGTGTTCCGCGCCAATCCGGCAGGTAGCCGCCAGGGCAAGATCGTGCTCGCACAGTATCGCGGGCCGACAGACCCGGACACGGGTGGCGCGTTCACGGTGAAGCGGTACGCGTCGGAGAAGGTGCCTGACGAGGACGGCGACTGGCGGCATGCACGCGTGACACTATCGCCGACGAACCGCGAGTACTCGCCGATCGTGCTGACGGAAAAGGATGCGGGCGCCGTGCAGGTTGTGGCTGAGTTCGTGGCGGTGCTTGTTGCACAAGGTTGAAGTCGGCCCGCACATCTCGCTGGCGTCCGCCTACGAGCGCGCGCTTCGTGCCCAAGCCGAGCACATGCGCGTAGTTCTCGGGCAAGCGGCCGGGCCTCGGTCGGCCTCGCGGCCACCGTTCCGACGCGGGGTCTCGAGACGGCGCGCCTGAGTCGCAGGTCTGCAAGCATGGAAACCGCCGCCTGCCAGGGGTTCCCCTCGGTAGAATCGACAAAGCCATGCATCACATGGAGTCCAACACCATGCGCACCTTGAGTTTCGTGACGTGGGAAGAGGACGGCGCCTTCGTCGCCCAATGCCTGGACGTGGATATCGCCAGCGAGGGCGACAACCAGGACGAGGCCATCGCCAACCTCAAGGAGGCGTTGGAGCTCTATTTCGAGGACGCCACCGGCCACGAGCCCCTGGTGCCACCGACCCGAGTCCGCCTGGGGGAAGTGTGCATCGATGCCTAAGCGGTATTCCACCGCCGAAGTGTTGCGAGCGTTGTACGAGGCGGGCTTCCGGCAGGTCTCCCAGCGTGGCAGCCACATCAAGCTGACCGACGGGGAGCATGTGGTGATCGTCCCGGCCGGGCGCAAGGAAATCCGCCCCGGCACCCTCAACTCCATCCTCAATCAGTCCGGCTTGGCGAAAGAAGCTCTCGAAAACTGATCCGGCGTCTGTCTTCGTCCATCCCGCACGCTGGAAGTCAAGCGCACAACGCTCGGGCGGTGGCGGCAACGGGGCCGTATCCAGGCCCGCACCTGTAACTTGTCGCTGCCTGGTGTCCGCCGGGCTCGTGACGGCGCGCGGCCCGGCCCGCGGCGCTCAACGCGTCATCCAGCGCCGGCTCGCATAGCTCAGCGAGTCGACCAGCGCCACCAGCAGCAGCATCGCCGCGAGCACGGTGCAGGTCTTGTCCATCTGGAACAGCCCCATGTGGAAGACGAGCAGCTGGCCCAGCCCGCCGGCGCCGACGACGCCGAGCACGGCGGCGGCGCGGATATTGTTCTCCCAGCGGTACAGCGTGTAGCTCAGCAGCTGCGGCAGCACCTGCGGCAGCGTCGCGTACAGGAAGACGCGCAACGGATCCACGCCCTGCGCGCGCAGCGCGTCGGCCGGGCCGGCGGGCGCATTCTCGATCGCCTCGGCGAACAGGCGCCCGAGCACGCCGGACGTGTGCAGTGCCAGCGCCAGCGTGCCGGCGAACGGGCCCAGCCCGGCGCTGATCAGCAGCAGCGCGGCCCAGACCAGCTCCGGGATCGACCGCAGCGCGTTGAGCACGAGCCGCATCGGCGCGCGCGCCCAGGCACGATCGCCGGCGTGCATCCGGCTCGCCGGCAGCGCCAGCACGATCGCCGCCGCGGCGGCCAGCAGCGTGCCGAGCGCCGACATCGCCAGCGTCTCCCAGGCGCCGACCGCGACCTGGCGCAGGAAGGCGGGGTCGAGGTCGGGCGGGAAGAACTCGCCCGCGAAGCGCGCCATCCCGCGCGCGGCGTCGACCGAGAGAAACTGCGCCCACTGCAGGTCCAGCGACGCGAAGCTGGCGACGACGAGCACGATCACCGCGGCCGTGAACCAGCAGGCCTTGCAGCGGGCGTCGAACAGCCGCGGCGGCAGCCTGAACGGCGGGTTGGCGGCGTGGCGGTCCATCGCGGTCAGCCCAGCGCGCGCCGCAGCCCGGCGCTGACGCGGTCGGCCAGCGCGACGAGGACGACGAAGACGATCAGGATCGTCGCCACCTCGCCGCCGGCGAACATCTTCATCGACTGCTCGAGTTGCTGCCCGAGCCCGCCGGCGCCGACGAATCCGAGCACGACCGACGAGCGGATCGCGCACTCCCAGCGGTAGACGGTGTAGCTCGTCAGCTCGGCCGCACTCGTCGGCAGCAGGCCGTGGAAGAAGGTCTGCAGCCGCCCGGCGCCGTTGCGCAGCAGCGTGGTCGAGGCGTGCGTGTCGCCGGACTCGAGGATCTCGGCGTAGACCTTGCCGAGCATTCCACCGTAGGTCAGCGCGATCGCCAGCACGCCGGCGGTCGGCCCGAGGCCGACGACGCGGACGAACACCAGCGCCCACACCAGCTCGGGGATCGATCGCAGCGCGATCAGCAGCCAGCGTGCGCCGCGCCGCGCGAGCGCCGGCAGCGCGGCCATGCGGCCATCGACGGCGCCGATCGCCGACACCGACAGCACGCGCGTGGCGACCAGCGCCAGCGGCGCGGCGACCAGCAGCGCCAGCGTGACGCCGGCGGTCGCGATCGCGACCGTGCGCCAGGTCTCGCGCGCGACCAGCGCGAGAAAGTCGCCGCCGTGCGCCGGCGGGACGAAGCCGGCGAGAAACTGCGCGCTGACGCGCAGGTTGGCGGGCTCGACCAGCACCCAGGGCCTGAACTCGGTCGCCTGCAGCAGCGGCCACAGCAGCACCAGCGCGACGACGGCCCAGCCCAGGCGGGCGCGCCATGCCGGGTCGCGCTGCGGGATCGCGGCGGTCGGGGCGTGGGCGGCGACGGTCGTCACGGTTCGGGGCAGGGCGCGACGGGCAGAGCGACGATGCGCAGTGTGGCGCGACGAAGCCCGCGCCTCAGCGGCAGTGCATGACGGCCGGCGGGGCCGGCGCTGGGGGCGCCTCGGCATCGGCATCGGCCGCGCCGCCGCCCAGCCACTCGTCCTCGTGCTGCGCGTACAGGCGCGCGAGCTGCGCACGCGTCACCTCGGCGGCCGGCAGGTCGAACGCGATACACCCGTCGCGCAGCCCGACGATGCGCGGGAAGTGCGCCAGCGCGATGTCGACCTGGTGCAGGCTCGCGACCAGCGTGCGGCGGCCCTCGCGCGCGGCGTCGACCAGGGTCGAGACCGCCTGCTGCGCGCGCGTCGGGTCCAGCGCCGACAGCGGTTCGTCGACCAGCCACAGCCGTGCCGGCGCCAGCAGCGCGCGCGCCAGCCCGACGCGCTGGCGCTCGCCGCCGGAGAGCCTGTCGACGCGCTCGAACAGCTTGTCGGCGAGGTCGAAGCGATCCAGCGCCGCGTGCGCGGCCGGGATGTCGCTCGGGTAGAACAGCGAGCGCAGGCTCGCCGCCAGGCCGAGCGCCGGCAGCCGCCCGGCGAGCACCGCGGTGACGACGCGCTGGCGCGGTGGCAGCGGCGGCACCTGCGGCGCCATGAACAGCCGCCCGCGCAACGCGTGCAGCGCGCGCCGCGGCAGCGACCAGGGGTCGGCGCCGTCGATGCGCAGCGCGCCCTGCGCCGGGCGCAGCGCGCAGGCCATGGTCTGCAGCAGCGTGGTCTTGCCCGCACCGGATGGTCCGATGACGGCGAGTTGCTCGCCCGCGGCGACGCGCAGGTCGAGCGGGCCGAGCGCGGCGCGGGCGCCGGCACGCGCCGCCGGATGGCGGGCGGCGACGGCGTCGAGATCGAGCTGCATCGCGTCGGGTGTCGTCGCGGCGCTCAGAGCAGCCCGGCGGCGCGCGCCGCGCGCTCGATGCCCTCGTAGTTGCCGGGGGCGGTCGGGATGTAGCGCGTCGCTCGGTTGAGCTTCAGGATCTCGGCCTGTGCGGGGTCGGCCGGCGACAGCGCCAGCAGCGCGCTGCGGATGCGGTCGCGCAGCTCGGCCGGCATGTCGGCGTGCACCGACCAGTTGTAGTTGAAGAACGGCGACGTGGTGTAGAAGACGTCGACCTCGCGCGTGTCGACACGCTTGTCGTCGACGAACTTGCGCCAGACCGTGATGTCCAGCGCCGCGGCATCGACCTTGCCGCTGACGACGGCAGCAATCGTCGCGTCGTGCGCGCCCGAGTAGGCGATGCGGCGGAAGTCCTTCTCGGGATCGAGGCCGGCGGTCAGCAGGAAGGCGCGCGGCATCAGGTGGCCCGAGGTGCTGCTCGGCGAGCCGAATCCGACCTGACGGCCGCGCAGGTCGGCGAGGGTGCGGATGCCCGAGTCCTTGCGCGCGATGAAGACCGACTGGAAGCGCGCATCCTCCTCGCGTTGCGCGATCGGGATCACCTTGCCGTCGGCACGCCGGCGCGCCTGGATGTAGGTGAAGCCGCCGAGCCACGCGAGGTCGACCTTGCGGGCGACCAGCGCCTCGACCGCGGCCGGGTAGTCGTTGACCGGGGTGAACTCGACCTTCATCGCCAGCGCGCGCTCGAGGTAGGCGACCAGCGGGCCGAACTTGCGTGCCTGCTCGGTCGCGGCCTCCTCGGGGATGGTCGTCACGCGCAGCACGGTCTGCGCGTGCACGCCGGTGCCGGCGGCGAGCAGCGCGGCGCCGATCAGGTTGTGGAAGCGGCGGCGGCTGAGGGTCGGGGACATGCGGGGCCGGAGTTGTGGGGGCGAGGCCGCGATTACAGCGCAGCCGGCGCCGGCTTGCACGAGGCTGCTAGAGTGTCCTCATGGCTGGCCCCGCCTCCGCCGCCCCCGTCTTCGTCGAGCTGGCGCGCGAAGACGATGCCGCGCTGCGCGCCGAGCTGGTACGCGGGCTGACCGCGCCGGCGGCGCATGTGGCGCCGAAGTTTCTCTATGGGCCGCTCGGATCGGCGCTGTTCGACGCCATCACGCGGCTGGCCGAGTACTACCCGACGCGCACCGAGGCGGCGATCTTCGCCGCCGAGCGCGACGCGATCGCACGCGCCTGCGGGCGCGGCCGGCCGCTGGTCGACCTCGGTGCCGCCGACTGTGCGAAGGCGGCGGCGCTGTTCGACGCGCTGCAGCCGTCGCAATATGTGGCGGTCGATATCTCGGTCGACTATGTGCGCGACGCGTTGCAGCGGCTGCAGCGCTGCCACCCGGCACTGCCGATGCTCGGCGTCGGCATGGATTTCACCGCCGCGCTGGAGCTGCCGCCGCAGGTCGGGCCGGGGCCTCGGACGCTGTTCTACCCCGGGTCGAGCATCGGCAACTTCATGCCCGAAGAGGCCCTCGTCTTGCTGCGCCGCGTGCACGCGGCCTGCGCCGGCGGCGCGCTGCTGATCGGCGTGGACCTGGTGAAGCCGCGCGAAGTGCTGGAGGCGGCCTACGCCGATGCGCTGGGCGTCACCGCGGCCTTCGACCTCAACCTCTTGCGCAACGTCAATGCGCGGCTCGGCGCGGACTTCGACCCGCGGCAGTGGCGGCATGTCGCCTTCTTCGACGCCCGGGCGTCGCGCATCGAGATGCACCTCGAGGCGCGCGAGGCGCTTACGGTGCGCTGGCCGGGCGGCGAGCGCCGCTTCGCCGGCGGCGAGCGCATCCATACCGAGAACTCGTACAAATACCGGCGCGGCGACTTCGAGGCCATGCTGCGCGACGCCGGGTTCGGCCGCACGCAGGGCTGGACCGATGCGCGCGGCTGGTTCGCGGTCTTCGTCGCGCAGGCCGGGTAGGCCGGCGCGGTCTTGCGATGGGCGGGGCGGGGAAGGGCCGGGGCCGTGCCGCGCGTCGCGGCGGTGAGGACGTCGCGCCGGCTGCCGATCCCGGCGCAGACGGCGCACAAGGCGCACAAGGCGCACAAGGCGCACAAGGCGCACAAGGCGCACAAGGCGAAATGGGCGGGCAAGGCGCCCAGGTGCCGCACTGGCGCTGGGACGGCGGGGATCTCGTGCTCGAGCTGCGCGCCAAGCCCGGCGCGCGTCGCGACGGCTTCGGCCGCGTGGCGGGCGGGCGGCTCGCGGTGCAGGTTGCCGCGGTGGCCGAGGACGGGCGCGCCAATGCACGGCTGCTGGGATTTCTGGCGGCTGAGTTCGGCGTCGCGAATTCGGCCGTCGAGCTGGTCCAGGGAGGTTCCAACCCGCTCAAGCGTGTGCGCATCCGCGCGCCGCGTTGCCTGCCGCAAGCCGCGGGCGTGCCGCCGCGCCCAGGCTGAGGGTCGGCGGCGCGGCCGCGGCGAACCGCGCGGCGCGCCGACTTCCGCATTAACCTCCGCGCCATGAAGCCCACGGTCTGCCTGGTCACGCCCTACCTGGCCGATGCCGCGAACGGCAACTGGCGCACGGCGTCGCGCTGGGCGCGCATGCTCGCCGGCGATTGTCGGGTGCGCGTGCTGCGCGACTGGCGCGCCGACGAGGGCGGGCGCGACGCGTTGCTGCTGGCGCTGCACGCGCGACGGTCGGCGCCGTCGATCGCGGCCTTCGCCGCTGCGCACCCGGGGCGGCCGCTCGTGGTGGCGCTGACCGGCACCGACCTGTACCGCGATATCCACGTCGATGCCGCCGCGCAGCGGTCGCTGGCGCTGGCGACGAGGCTGATCGTGCTGCACGAGCTGGCGCCGCTGGACCTGCCGGCCGTGTACCGCGCCAAGTGCGTCGTCAGCTTCCAGTCCTGCGCCGCGCGCCGGCCGCTGGCCAAGACGACGCGCCACCTGCGCGCGCTGATGGTCGGCCACCTGCGCGACGAGAAGGACCCGGCGACGCTGATGGCCGCCGCGCGGCGGCTGCGCGGGCGCGACGACATCCTGATCGACCATGTCGGCGCCGCGCTCGACCCGGCGCTGGCGGATGCCGCGCGCGCGACGATGGCCGACTGCCCGCGCTACCGCTGGCTGGGCGCGCGGCCGCACCGCGAGGTGCTGGCGCGCATCCAGCGCGCGCACCTGCTCGTGCACGCCAGCCGGATGGAAGGCGGCGCGCATGTCGTGATCGAGGCGGTGCGAAGCGGCACGCCGGTGGTCGCCTCGCGCATCGCCGGCAACCTGGGGCTGCTGGGGGCGGACTACCCGGCGGTGTTCGAGGTCGGCGGCGCCCAGGGGCTCGCGGCGCGGCTCCTGCAGGCGCGCGACGATCCGGCTATGCTGCCGGCCCTGCGCGTGCACTGCGAGGCGCGTGCCCCGTTGTTCGACCCCGCACACGAGCGCGCCACGCTGCGCGCCGTCGTCCGCCAGGCCCTGGAGCCGACCCGATGACCTCCCCCACCGAACCCCGCCTCACGTCGCTGTCGCACGGCGGCGGCTGCGGCTGCAAGATCGCCCCCGGCGTGCTGTCGGAGATTCTGCGCAACACCAGCGCGATGCCGGTGCCGCCGCAGCTGCTGGTCGGCATCGAGACCGCGGACGACGCCGCGGTCTACCAGCTCAACGACGAGCAGGCGCTGATCGCGACGACCGACTTCTTCATGCCGATCGTCGACGACCCGTTCGACTTCGGCCGCATCGCGGCGACGAATGCGATCAGCGACGTCTATGCGATGGGCGGCACGCCGATCATGGCGCTGGCGCTGGTCGGGATGCCGATCAGCGTGCTGTCGACGGCGACCATCGCGCGCGTGCTCGAGGGCGGCCACGCGGTCGCGCGCGCGGCCGGGATCCCGATCGCCGGCGGCCACACGATCGACTCGGTGGAGGCGATCTACGGCCTGGTCGCGCTCGGCCTCGTGCACCCGAAGCGTGTGCGCCGCAACGCCGACGCGCGCGCCGGCGACCGGCTGGTGCTCGGCAAGCCGCTCGGCGTCGGCGTGCTCAGCGCGGCGCTGAAGAAGGGCGAGCTGTCGCCAGCCGGCTACGAGCAGATGATCGCGACGACGACGCGGCTGAATACGCCGGGGCCGGCGCTGGCGGCGATCGACGGCGTGCACGCGCTGACCGATGTCACGGGCTTCGGGCTGGCGGGCCATGTGCTCGAGATGGCGCGCGGCGCGCGCGCCGAGATCGCGATCGACTGGTCGCGCGTGCCGCTGCTGGACGGGGTGCGCACGCTGGTGGCGGGCGGTCACGTGACCGGCGCGTCCGGGCGCAACTGGGTCGGCTACGGCGCCGACGTCGACCTGCCCGAGGGCTTCGCGGCCGAGGACCGTGCACTGCTGACCGACCCGCAGACCAGCGGCGGGCTGCTCGTGGCCTGCGCGCCCGAGTCCGTCGGCGAGGTGATGGACATCTTCCGCCGCGACGGCTTCGGCGCCGTGGCCGAGATCGGCGAGATCGGCCGCGTCGGCACGGCGCGCCTGCGCGTGCGCTGAACGCGCCCGGGCTGCGGCGTGGCGCCGCGCCGCAGCCGCGCACGGCCGGGCGCTGCGCGGGGCGCGCGTGGCGCACGGCGCCGGCGGGCCGCCGCGGTCGCGCCCTCGCGCCGTCAGCGCGCCGCCGCCAGCCCGTGCTCGAAATGCTCGCGCATCAGCGCGCGTGCGCGCTCGGCGTCGCGCGATTCGATCGCGTCCATCAACGCCCGGTGCTCGGCCAGCGACTCGGTGATCCGGCCCTGCCTGAACAGCGAGTGGTGGCGGTTGAGCTTCATGACCTTGCGCAGGTCGCCGACGAGCTGCATCGCCCAGCGGTTGCCGGCGATGCGCAGCAGCGCCATGTGAAAGGCCTCGTTGGCGGCGAAGAAGGCCTCGCGCTGGCGCAGGCGCTTCTCGAGCCGGTCGTGCAGCGCGCGCAGTTCGGTGCGCGCCTCGGGGCCTGCCTCGGTGGCGACGCGCGCCGCGGCGTCGCTTTCCAGCAGCGCGAGCAGGTGGTAGACCTGCGCGACGTCTTCGCGCGACATCTCGGCGACGAAGGCGCCGCGGCGCGGCTTCATCGTCACCAGGCCCTCGGCGGCGAGCACCTTCAGCGCCTCGCGCAAGGGCGTGCGGCTGATGCCGAACTCGGCCGCCAAGCCCAGCTCGTCGATCCAGCTGCCGGGCTCGAGCTGGCGCGCGAAGATCTGCTCGCGCAGCCGCTCGGCCACCTGCTCGTACAGCGGGCGCGGTGCCAGCGGGGCGCGGGCAGGGGTCTCGACGGCGGCCATGGCGGGGACGTCAGCTTCGTGTCGGTTACGCACTCATAATTATGCATAATGGCGCGGTGCCGGCAACCGGCCGCTGGAAACCGGCACCCGCTCGGCCGCCGGCGGACCGGCGGACCGGCGGCCGCTGCGGCATCTCGCAGCCGGTCCCGGCGCCGCCGAGGCCGCGCCCGCCCAGGCCGACACCGATCCCCCGCACCGCCCAGGAGGACCCCGCGATGACTGCCACCGACGACTTCAGGCGCGCGACGCTGCAGCAATGGGCCGCGGCCGCCGCGCGGTCCGCCCCCGGCGCCGACCTCGGCGCGCTGGACTGGGTCACGCCCGAGGGCCTGGTCGTCAAGCCGCTGTACACCGCGGCCGACCTGCAGGGGCTGCCGCACGCCGACACGCTGCCCGGCTTCGAGCCCTTCGTGCGCGGCCCGCAGGCGACGATGTACTCGGTGCGGCCGTGGACGATCCGCCAGTACGCGGGTTTCTCGACCGCGGAGGACTCGAACGCCTTCTACCGCAAGGCGCTGGCGGCCGGCGGGCAGGGCGTGAGCGTGGCCTTCGACCTGGCGACGCACCGCGGCTACGACAGCGACCACCCGCGCGTGACCGGCGACGTCGGCAAGGCCGGGGTCGCGATCGACAGCGTCGAGGACATGAAGATCCTGTTCGACGGCATCCCGCTGGACAAGGTCAGCGTCAGCATGACGATGAACGGCGCCGTGCTGCCGGTGCTGGCGGGCTATGTCGTGGCGGCCGAGGAGCAGGGGGTGCGGCAGGACCAGCTCAGCGGCACGATCCAGAACGACATCCTCAAGGAGTTCATGGTCCGCAACACCTACATCTACCCGCCCGAGCCGTCGATGCGCATCGTCGGCGACATCATCGCCTACACGGCGCGCGAGATGCCGCGCTTCAACTCGATCAGCATCTCCGGCTACCACATGCAGGAGGCCGGCGCGAACCAGGCGTTGGAGCTGGCGTTCACGCTCGCCGACGGCAAGGAGTACGTGAAGACGGCGCTGGCCAAGGGGCTGGACGTCGACGAGTTCGCCGGGCGGCTGTCGTTCTTCTGGGCGATCGGGATGAACTTCTACCTCGAGATCGCCAAGATGCGCGCGGCGCGTCTGCTGTGGACGCGCATCATGAAAGGCTTCGGCGCCAGGAACGCCAAGAGCCTGATGCTGCGCACGCACTGCCAGACCTCGGGCTGGAGCCTGACCGAGCAGGACCCGTACAACAACATCGTGCGCACGACGATCGAGGCGATGGCGGCGGTCTTCGGCGGCACGCAGAGCCTGCACACGAACAGCTTCGACGAGGCGATCGCGCTGCCGACCGAGTTCAGCGCCCGCATCGCGCGCAACACCCAGCTCATCCTGCAGGAGGAGACGCACATCACGAACGTCGTCGATCCCTGGGCCGGAAGCTACCTGATGGAGCGGCTGACGCAGGAGATGGCCGACAAGGCCTGGGCGATCATCGAGGAGGTCGACGCGATGGGCGGGATGACGCGCGCGGTCGACTCCGGCTGGGCCAAGCTGAAGATCGAGGCCAGCGCGGCGGAGAAGCAGGCGCGCATCGACAGCGGCCGCGACGTCATCGTCGGCGTCAACAAGTACAGGCTCGACAAGCACGATACGGTCGACATCCTCGAGGTCGACAATGTCAGGGTGCGCGAGGGGCAGATCGCGCGGCTGGCGCGGATCAAGGCCGTGCGCGACGCGGCGCGCGTGCAGCGGGCGCTGGCGGCGCTGACCGAGGCGGCGCGCAGCGGCGAGGGCAACCTGCTCGCGCTCGCGATCGACGCGGTGCGCGCGCGCGCGACGGTGGGGGAGGTCAGCGATGCACTGGAACAGGTCTACGGGCGCCACCGCGCCGACATCCAGAAGGTGAGCGGGGTGTACGCCGCCGCCTACGACTCGGCCGAGGGCTGGGACCGGCTGCGCGCCGAGATCGCCGCCTTCGGCGAGCAGCAGGGCCGCCGCCCGCGCGTGATGATCGCCAAGCTCGGCCAGGACGGGCACGACCGCGGCGCCAAGGTGGTGGCGACCGCCTTCGCCGACCTCGGCTTCGACGTCGACATCGGGCCGCTGTTCCAGACCCCGGAGGAATGCGCGCGCCAGGCGATCGAGAACGATGTCCACGCGGTCGGCGTCTCGACGCTGGCCGCCGGCCACAAGACGCTGGTGCCGGCGATCCTGGCCGAGCTGCGTCGCCAGGGTGCCGACGATATCGTCGTCTTCGTCGGCGGCGTGATCCCGCCGCAGGACTACGACTTCCTCTTCGAGGCCGGCGTCAAGGGCATCTACGGCCCGGGCACGCCGATCCCGGCGAGCGCGAAGGACGTGCTTGAGCAGATCAAGAAGGCCGTGGGGGCGGGGTGAGCGTCGTGCGGCGGACGGGGCTGTCGCGGGTGTCGGAGCCGATGCCGGCTTTCGGCCCTGAACGGACAATCAGCGTCCGCTGTCGGCAGAGCTTGTGTTCGAAGATCTGCGCGGCGAAGCCGGGAGCGGGCCGGCCGGGGCGCGCGGCGGAGGCGGTCGGCCCGCTGGGCCGACTCCCCTGCGATGCTCGCGCTCCTGGCCCGCCGCCGAACTCGCTGCGCTCCCTTCGGTCGCTCCGCTCAAACAGTGGCGGCGAGTCAGTTCACGA
>JACPVA010000157.1 GCA_016191995.1 Burkholderiales bacterium
CGCACGCTCGATCTGGTCGAACGACTGGCCCTGGTTCAGGCCCTGTTCGTAGATCGCCTGCGCACGCGGCACCTCGGCAGCCCGACGGGTCAGGACCTTGATGCCCGCGCGGATCTTGCCGCCCGTGGGCAGGCGGGGCGTGCCGCCGCCCAGCAGGGTGGGCAGAGCGGTGGGCCCGCCGTGCAGCACGACGGCGGGCCGGGGATCGGGGGATGGAGAAGAGGCCATCGGCGTTCCTCGGTGGGCGTCGGGGGATTCCGACGAACCATCGTCCCGCCTCGGCCCGGGTTTTCAACCCCGAGTGCCGTCCGGATGCCATGATGCGACTCGGTCCGCACGCCATGGTCCCGTGCTGTCGCATCGCCCGAACCCGTCTCTTCCAGGCAAGCCGAGTCGCCCTCAAGCCCAGAAGACAGCGCCGACCGAGACGACGAGGAACTGCGGCGGGTACTCGCCGCCTCCGAGGCCTTCGACGATGATCTGCTCGCACTGTTACGAGCCGGCTGGAACACATCGTCCCGACGCTCGACCATCTGCCTGGCCTTCTGTCGTTCGGCAATCGAGCATGCGATCGCGCAGCGGGTCCTGATCGAAGCCGGCCTGACGGGAACCGCACTCAGCCTGATCCGCCTGCAGTTCGAGGCAGTTGTCCGTGCCGCCTGGGTGCTTCACGCCGCCAGGGAGGACTGGCTGGACAAGTTCTCCGCGCCGGTGCCGGACGGCGAACTCTCGGAACCCCAGATGGGGCCACCCATCCCCGCCATGATCGACGCCATCGGTGCGGTCGCCGGCCCGGCGGCCACCGAACTGAAGCGACTGCATGGCACGGTCAAGGTGATGCACTCGTTCGTGCACGGGGGCGTCCATCTGGTTGTCCACGCCCTTCGCGGCTACCCGGCAGGAAAGCTGACGTCCGTGCTGCAGAACCGCAACCTGCTCTCGCTGATGCTGGCCAACGTCATCGTGATCGTCAGCCAGGCCCCTGGCCTGCGGGGCTCGGTCGGACGGTTGTCGAGCCTGCATGCGGCCTGCATGCCGCCAGTCCAGCGTTGAGCCCGTGCGACGGGCCAGGCAGGCCCGGCATGGCCTCGCCAGGCAACCAGATCCAGGACCGGGGCCGGGCGGTCTCGAATGCCCTTCGCTTCGCACCCTGTTCGGCCTCGCTCATGAATCCGCTGACGACATGGAGGTCGACAGGCTCCGCGCCGACGTCCAGCAGGATGGCATTCGCGAACCCCGCCACCGTGCGCGCGTCGTACCGCAGCGGCTTGACGAACCGCCTCCCCTGCGCCACCAGCGCCCGGACCAGCGGCGCCTCGTGCACGCCCTCCAGAGGAATCCACTCCTCGCTGGACAGCATCGGGCTGGCGACGTCGATCTCGTAGGTGTGCTCCCGACGCGCCCGGATCAGCGCCGCCATCATCAGCCGCAGCCCTCGCCCACCGTCCGAGTCGAGCGCCTCGAAGAGTGGCGAGAAGCTACGCTGCATCCGCGCCCAGGTCCGCGTGTCTGCCAGCAAGGGTGTGTCCGGCATGTGGCGGATCCAGACGCGCACGCCGGAGGGTGCCGACTCCCAGCCCTTGAGTTCGCCCAGGACCACCGCCAGCGGCTGACGCCCTTCGCGCGGCTGCAGGACCGACAACCGGGCACGGCGCCGTTCAGCCTGCTCGACCTTCGCAGACTCGCTGAAGGCTTCCGGCACGTACAGCCGGTTCGACAGCGGCTCGCCCTTCACCTGGATGGCCTCGGCGGCCTGCATCAGGTACTTGTGAAGCACCGCTTGGTTGCGCTTGCCGGCCATCGCCGGCGACCAGCGGTTGAAGCCGGCCCGCTCGAACAGGAAGTGCATCAGCGCCCGCAGGCTCATCCGGCGACGGGTGCGGCCGACCTCGGACGGCTCCGCAAGCTCTCGGCTCACCCCCGCCCGCCCGGGCACACGCGCCCACGGGAAGTCCACGTGCAGTTCCACCCGTGACGGGTCCAGTTGAACGACGGCCTCGCCGACCAGTTCGCCCAGGCCCGACATCGCGGGCCCTGGCTCGTAGCTCGGGCAGGCGGGGTGGTGCCGGTCCCCGGTCTCGGGCATGCGCTTGATCTGGTAGTGGCGATGGAAGGCGACGTACATCTCGACGCCGCCTGCCACGCACAGGCAGCGTGGCCTGCCCGGCGCCTCGTAGGCCTGGGCGAGCAGGTCCTGCAGCTGAGGGTCGTCGGCGTCGACCAGACGCCCACCGATCGCGAAGCGCTGTCCGTCCATCGCCGTTTCAGCCCCTCAGCGCGCGCGCCGCATCACGCCAGTTCCTCGAGCACCTTAGCCAGCTCGGGTCGCGGCCTGGGCAGTTGCTCGCGCACGGCACTTCGATCGGCGATGCCCAGCACCAGCCCGACCTGGTCCTCGTCGGCGCCACGCTCGTACATCCGCGACATCAGGGTCAGCCTCGCCGACTGCGTGCACAGACCGGGTATGTCGGCCTGACGGAAGATCTTGCGGTAGATCTCCAGCAGGGGACGGCATACGTAGCGGTTCTGGCCTTCGCCGCCGTTCGGCGTGATCGGATACACCTCGCCCTCTGCGCCCAGGAACAACGGGCCGAGCGGGTCCAGCCCGCGCCAGTGCTCGGCCGCGCCGAGGCCGTGGCCGGCACGAATGCGCTCGTCGAGGTAGGCGCCGAGCGCCTCGTCGAGACGCCGGTGGTTGAAGAACAGCGGCCGGTCCCTGCCGTTGATCGCGACATCGGCGCGCACCCTCGACTCTCGCCGCACGCTGCCGCCCTCCAGCAGGTAGTCGCCCACCGTCAGGCGCGCGACCTCCAGCGGGCGCAGGCCGGTCGCGAAGGGCAGGTAGTAGAGCGCCAGATCGTGCAGGGCCCGCGTCGACCGGCTGCGCACGCGGCGCGCCCCGAGGTCGACCTCGTCGAGCTTGAGCACGCGGGCTTCGCGCTGGGAGCTCACCTGCGTCGGGTCGAAGTGCTCCAGCGCCTGGAGGATCGCTTCCCGGTGCATGCGCAGGCGCTTCACGAAGGCCGCGCTGCTCTCCTGCAGGCCATCGACGCCGACCGCCTGCGTGAGCTGGACCGCCAGGCCCTTGATGCGCCGGTCGACGGCCGACCGCGACAGCCCCCATCGCTGCGCCACGGTCGCGTAGGGATCGCCGTCGATCACCTCGCGCAGCATCTGGATCGTCTGCAATGTCTGCCGGCGATCGCCGGCGGTTTCCGGATCGTCTTCCATTTTTGTTACTCCCTGGACGACGGAATCACCGACGGACGCCGGCCGAACGCTGCGACGTGGTCGCGCCTCGCCAAACGCTTCCTCGATGTCGACGGCATGACCCCGGCACGGCCCGGGCACGTGCACGGCGTTCCAGCGTCTAACGCGCGACCGTGGGACCACCGTGTGACCAGTCTTTTCGCGACCGATACACGCCAGACCCGGTCGCGTCGTCGGCTACGGCGACGCCTCGCTCCGCGGCGTTGCGACATCACTGTGCCCGCGCGCACGTGCCGGCGTGTTGCCGAGGCGTTACCGCGTGCAGCGCGATGCGTCCGACGCCTTTCCAGGTGTCTCATGACGCAACCCCCTGCTGCTCGATCCAGCGGCGGATGTCCTCGGCGCGCCAGACGGTCACGCGCTCGGACAGCTTCACCGGCTCCGGAAACGTGCGCGCATGCACACGTCGCCACAGCGTGGACTTGGAGATGGGGACGAAGGACAGCACCTGCGGCTGGCGCAGGAAGCCGGTGTCCGGCAGCGCAGCGACAGGCGCTGCGGCCGGGGAATCCGCCGACGGGGCGGCGGGAACAGGAACGCGGGGCATGATCGGCCTCTCATCGGCATGCAGCCGGCAAAGGTCATGACCTGCTCTGCGACGACGGCGCTCGGTCAGGAAACGCGCCAGCCGCCCGGGAACGCTCGACTC
>JACPVA010000158.1 GCA_016191995.1 Burkholderiales bacterium
CCGGTACTGGTCGCCGAGGACCCGCTGAGCTGCGTCGTGCGCGGCTGCGGCATGGCGCTGGAGCGCATGGAGCGGCTCGGGTCGATCTTCACCTCCGAATGAGCCGCGCCGCCCGCCCGGCCATGCCGCGGCGGCGCGCCCGGGCGCCGGGCCGGGCCGCCGTGCCCGCCGGCGGGGCCGATCGATGACGCTGGGCACGCTCGACCGCACGCCGCCGCCGTTCTTCCGCCAGGGCGCGTCGGCACGCACCCAGCTCGTCGTCAGCGCCGCGCTGGCGCTGTTCCTGATGGTCGCCGACACGCGTTTCGCGTTGGTCGCGCCGCTGCGCGCGGCGCTGGCCAGCGCGCTGCTGCCGGTGCAGCGCGCACTGGCCTGGCCGTTCGAGGCCGCCGACGCCGGCAGCGACTACCTGCGCGGGCTGCAGGCGGCGCGCGCGGCCGAGCAGGATGCGCGCGAGCGGCTCGCGGCGCTGGCGCTGCAGGCGCGCCGCGCCGAGACGCTGGCGCAGGAGAACGAGGCCTTGCGCCGGCTGCTCGCCTTGGCGCCGGCGCTGCCGCCGCGCCAGACCGCGGCGCAGGTGCTGTACGAGGCGCGCGACCCGTACTCGCTGCGCCTGGTCGTCGACCGCGGCGCGATGCACGGCGTGCAGCCGGCATCGGCGGCGCTGACCGCCGACGGCGTGCTCGGCCAGGTCACACGGCTGTACCCCTGGTCGGCCGAGTTGACGCTGCTGACCGACGACGAGGCGCGCGTGCCGGTCGTCAATGCGCGCACCGGGCTGCGCGCGGTCGCCTACGGCGGCGCGGGCGGCGCCGCCGGGGCGATGCTCGAGCTGCGCTTCCTGGCCGCGAATGCGGACGTCCAGCCCGGCGATGTCTGGCTGACCAACGGGCTGGACGGCATCTACCCGGCCGGCTGGCCGGTCGGCACCGCGGCCGCGGTCGAACGCCGCCCCGACAGCGGCTTCACGCGCGTGCTGCTGACGCCGGCGACGACCGGCGAAGGCGTGCGCCACCTGCTGCTGCTGGCGCCGTCGCTGCCACCGCCGGCCGGCGCTGGCGCCGGGCCCGTGGCCACGCCAGCGCCGGCCGGCCAGGGTGGCGCCGCCGACCGCGCCGTGCCGGACGGCACCGCGCCGGCCCGGACCGCACCGGGCGGCGCGGTCGAGGATGCCGCCGCGCCGAGGCCGCACCCGTGATCCTGCGCCCGGGCGACCCGCTGCTGTTGCCGGCGCGGCCGCTGTTCATCGCCGCCAGCCTGCTCGTCGCGCTCGCGCTCGGCCTGCTGCCACTGCCGCGCCATCCCGCCTGGCCGGACCTGCTCGCGCTGGTGCTCGTGTTCTGGGGCGTGCACCAGCCGCGGCGCGTCGGCATCGCGGTCGCATTCGCCTTCGGGCTGGTGATCGATGTCCACCAGGGCGCGGTGCTCGGCCAGCACGCGCTGGCCTACACGCTGCTGAGCTTCGGCGCGGTGACGATCCACCGCCGCGTGTTGTGGTTCGGCCTGGCGTCGCAGGTGCTGCACGTGCTGCCGCTGTTCGTGCTGGCGCAGCTGGTCACGGTGCTGGTGCGGCTGGCGGTCGGCGGCAGCTACCCGGGCTGGACGTTGTGGCTGGCGCCGCTGGCGCAGGCCGCGCTATGGCCGCTGGCGCACCTGGTGCTGCTGGCGCCGCAGCGCCGGCCGCCGGATCCGGACCAGAATCGGCCGCTGTGAACATGCGGCTGCTGAGGGTGGGCGATCGATGACCGAGTTGCGCGACGTCGAGACCGAGCTCGACCGCCTGCGTGCGCGGCTGCTCGTCGCCGCGCTGGCCGTGCTGCTCGGCTTCGCGCTGGTCGCCGCGCGGCTGGCCTGGCTGCAGGTCGTCCGCCACGACGAGCTGGCCACGCGCGCCGAGGCGAACCGCATCGCGGTGCTGCCGCTGCCGCCGGACCGCGGGCTGGTCGTCGACCGCCACGGCGTCGTGCTGGCGAACAACGAGGCCGCCTATACGCTGGAAGTGACGCCGTCGGCGGCCGGCGGCGCGCGCGAGCTGGACCCCCTCGTGGACAAGCTGGCGCAGATCGTCGACATCACGCCGGGCGACCGGCGGCGCTTCCGGCGCGCGCTGGAGGAGGGCAAGCGGCTGGACAGCATCCCGCTTCGCACCCGGCTCGACGATGCCGAGGCGGCGCGGTTGGCGGTGCAGCGCTGGCGGCTGCCCGGCGTCGACGTGCAGGCGCGGCTGCTGCGCCACTACCCGCTGGGCGCGACCGCGAGCCACCTGATCGGCTATATCGGCCGCATCAACGAGGCCGAGAAGCGGGCGCTCGAGGACGGGCCCGAGGAGGTGCTGGCCAACTACCGTGGCACGCAGGTGATCGGCAAGCTCGGCATCGAGCAGCATTACGAGGACGCGCTGCACGGCGCGACCGGCTTCGCGCAGGTCGAGCAGACCGCCGGCGGGCGCGCCGTGCGCGAGCTGCGCAGCCAGCCACCACGGCGCGGCGACTCGCTGGAGCTGACGGTGGACGCGAAGCTGCAGGCGCTGGTCGAGCGCCTGTTCGGCGACCGGCGCGGCGCGCTGGTGGCGATCGACCCGCGCAACGGCGAGCTGCTGGCACTGGTCAGCATGCCGACCTTCGACCCCAACCTGTTCGTCGACGGCATCGACGCCGAGAGCTGGCGCGAGCTCAACGAGAGCATCGACCGGCCGCTGCTCAACCGCGCGATCCGCGGCACCTACCCGCCGGGCTCGACCTACAAGCCCTTCATGGCGATCGCCGCGCTGACCAGCGGCAAGCGGCGCGCCGACACCGTCATCCACGACGGCGGGCGCTTCACCTTCGGCAACCGGGTCTTCCGCAACCACGGCGAGCATGCGCTCGGGCCGACCGACATGACGCGCAGCATCGTCAAGTCGAGCAACGTCTACTACTACTCGCTGGCGGCCGAGATGGGCGTGGACCTGATTCACGACCAGCTCGCGCCGTTTGGATTCGGCCAGCGCACCGGCATCGACCTGACCGGCGAGCTGACCGGCGTGCTGCCGTCGACGCGCTGGAAGCGCGAGACCTACCGCACGCCCGAGCAGCAGCGCTGGTACCCGGGCGAGACGATCTCGCTGGGCATCGGGCAGGGCTACAACAGCTTCACGATCCTGCAGCTCGCGCACGCCACCGCGACCCTGGCCGCCGGCGGCCAACGCCGCGTGCCGCACCTCGTGCGCACGATCGTCGGGGCCGACGGCAGCCGGCGCGAGCCCGCACTGCCGGCGCTGGACCCGCTGGCGCTGGACCCGAAACATGTGCGCACGGTGCTCGAGGCGATGGAGGGTGTGGCGCGCGAGGGCACCTCGGCGCGCGTCTTCGCCGGTGCCGCCTACCGCAGCGGCGGCAAGACCGGCACCGCGCAGGCGGTCGCGATCCGCGCCGGCACCCGCTACGACGCCGCCAAGCTCGCCGAGCACCAGCGCGACCACAGCCTGTATATCGCGCTGGCGCCGGTCGACGCGCCGCAGGTCGCGGTCGCGGCGGTCGTCGAGAACGCCGGCTTCGGCGCCGTCGCCGCGGCGCCGATCGTGCGCCGCGTGCTCGACTACCTGCTGCTCGGCCAGGTCCCGAGCGAGGAGGACATCGCGCTGACGCAGCGCGGGCTGGCGGCCGCGCCGACGGGGACGCCGCGACGCGCCGACGAAGTGTCGATCGAGGCCTTGATCGGCGCGCCGGGCATGCTGGCGGCGGCTGCCGAGTGAGCGCTGCGAAGGCGCGGACGCGGCACGGGACAGCGCGATGAGGGCACGGCGATGAGCACGGTATTCGACCAGCCCTCGCCCTGGCGGCGCGCGCTGCGGCTGTTCCAGGGTTTCGACGGCCCGCTGATGCTGGCGGTGGCGCTGCTGGCGGCGATCGGGCTGGTCGTCATGTACTCGGCCGGCTACGACCACGGCACGCGCTTCGAGGGCCACGCGCGCAACATGCTGATCGCGCTCGCGGTGCTCTTTCTCGTCGCCCAGGTGCCGCCGCAGCGGCTGATGCAGCTGGCGCTGCCGCTGTACGCGCTCGGTGTCGCGCTGCTGCTGGCCACGGCGCTGCTGGGGATCACGAAGAAGGGGGCGACGCGCTGGCTCGACGTCGGCATCGTCGTGCAGCCGTCGGAGATGATGAAGATCGCGCTGCCGCTGATGCTCGCATGGTGGTTCCAGAAGCGCGAGGGGCAGCTGCGGATGGCGGACTTCGCGGTGGCCGGGGTCATCTTCGCCTTGCCGCTGCTGCTGATCCTGAAGCAGCCCGACCTCGGCACGACGATCCTGGTCGGCGCCGCCGGCCTGTACGTGATCTTCTTCGCCGGGCTGTCGTGGCGCCTGGTCGTGCCGGTGCTGGCGCTGGCGCTGCTCGGCATCGGCGCGCTGGTCGCCAGCGGCGACGCGATCTGCGCCGAAGGCGTGCGCTGGCCGCTGCTGCGCGACTATCAGCGCATGCGCGTGTGCACGCTGCTGGACCCGACGCGCGACCCGCTGGGGGCCGGCTTTCACGTGCTGCAGGGGCAGATCGCGATCGGCTCCGGCGGGCTGGCGGGCAAGGGCTTCATGCAGGGCACGCAGACGCACCTGGAATTCATCCCCGAGCGCACGACCGACTTCGTCTTTGCCGCGCTGGCCGAGGAGTTCGGCCTGCTGGGCGTGCTCGCACTGCTGGCGGCACTCGCGTTCCTGATCCTGCGCGGGCTGTGGATCGCGGCGCTGGGGCCGACGCTGTTCGCGCGCCTGCTCGCCGGCGCGCTGACGCTGAACGTCTTCACCTATGCCTTCGTCAACATGGGCATGGTCAGCGGCATGCTGCCGGTGGTCGGCGTGCCGCTGCCCTTCGTCAGCTACGGCGGCACCGCGATGGTCACGCTCGGGCTGGCGCTCGGGGTGCTGATGTCGGTCGCGCGCGCGCGCCGGCTGATGCCGAGCTGACGCATCGGGCGCGCCGGCCGGGCGCCACGGAAGCACCTCGATTGCTGCCGGCCGATGCCGGCCGGCGCCGACATCGGCCGGCGCGCTCGCCGTCAGGCGGGGCTGCCGACGGCGCCGCGCCCGGCGCCGGCCTGCAGCGGGAAGCGCAGCGTGAAGCGCGCGCCCGGGCCGAAGCCGGCGCGCGCGCGCGCGCCGCCCGGCTGCGCGTCCTCGACCGTCAGCTCGGCCGCATGCTGGGTCGCGATCTCGCGCACGATCGACAAGCCCAGTCCGCTGCCGTCGACCCCGGTGCCCAGCGCGCGGTAGAACGGCCTGAACACCGCCTCGCGCTCGGCGGCCGGGATCCCGGGGCCGTTGTCCTCGACCTGCAGCACCAGGACCTGGCCGAAGGGGTCGGGCGTGATGCGCGCGGTGACGGTGCCGCCGGCCGGCGTGTAGCGCAGCGCGTTGTCGACCAGGTTGCGCACCAGCTCGCGCAGCAGCACCGGCTGGCCGCGCAGCATCGCGCCACGCTCCGGGCCCTCGTAGCCGAGGTCGATGCGCTTGTCCAGCGCCTGCGGGACGAAGTCGCGCACCGCATCGACGGTCAGCTCGGCGAGGTCGACGTCGGCCACGCGCGTGGCCGCGGCATCGCGGTTCTCGGCGCGCGCCATCGCCAGCAGCTGGTTGACCATGTGCGCCGAGCGCTGGCTCGACAGCGCGATCTGCTGCAGCGCGTGCTTGAGCGTGGCCGCGTCGCCCTGGCCGCGGTCGATCTGGCGCTCGGCCAGCTCGGCCTGCATGCGCAGCCCGGCCAGCGGCGTCTTGAGCTGGTGCGCGGCGTCGGCCAGGAACTGCCTCTGCGTCGTCATCGAGCGGTCCAGCCGCTGCAGCAGGTCGTTGATCGCGCCGACCAGCGGCGCCACCTCGTCGGGCACGTCGCGCTCGGCGATCGGGCTCAGGTCCGTGCTCTCGCGCCGGCGGATCCGCTGCTGCAGGTCCGACAGCGGGCGGATGCCGCGCGACAGCGCCAGCCACACCAGCACGACCGCGATCGGCAGGATGACGAACTGCGGCAGGATCACGCCCTTGACGATCTCGGTGGCCAGGCGGCTGCGCTTGTCCAGCGTCGCCGCCACCTGCACCAGCGATGCGTGGTGCGGCTCCACGCCCGGCGGCGCGACGACCCAGCGGTAGGCCACGCGCACCGGCAGCCCCTTGACCTCGTCGTCGCGGAATCGCACGTCGCCCGACGGCGGCGCCGGGTCGGGCGGCACCGGCAGGTCGGCATCGCCGGCGAGAAACTCGCCGCGCACGCCCAGCACCTGGTAGAAGACCTGCTCCTCCTCGTCGGTGCGCAGCAGCGCCACCGCCGCCTCCGGCAGCGCGACCTCGACCAGCGGCAGGCCGCCGGCGGCCTGCGGCGCCTGCACCGTGACCTGGCGCGACAGCGCGCGCGCGACGTCGCCGAGCTCGCGGTCGTAGGGCCGGTTGGCGATCCCCTGCGCGACGACCCAGGTGACGGCCACGCTCATCGGCCACAGCAGCAGCAGCGGCGCGAGCATCCAGTCCAGGATCTCGCCGAAGAGCGATCGCTGCTCGGTCGGGCGCTTCATGCCCGCGATGATCCGCTATCCGCGGCGCGGCGCGCGCCGGGCGCGGCGCCCGCGTCGATCCTCAGCCCGCGATCTTCTCCAGGCAGTAGCCCAGCCCGCGCACGGTCGCAATGCGCACCGGCCCGTGCTCGATCTTCTTGCGCAGGCGGTGGATATAGACCTCGATCGCGTTGTTGCTGACCTCCTCGCCCCACTCGCAAAGCCGCTCGACCAGCTGGTCCTTGCTGACCAGCCGCCCGGATCGCTGCAGCAGCACTTCCAGCAGCGACAGCTCGCGTGCCGACAGCTCGAGCATCTGGTCGTTGAGGTAGGCGACGCGGCCGTTGGCGTCGAACGACAGCGGCCCGTGCTTGATGATTGCCGACGCGCTGCCCAGGCCGCGGCGCGTCAGCGCGCGCACGCGCGCCTCCAGCTCCTGCAGCGCGAAGGGCTTGGCCATGTAGTCGTCGGCGCCCAGGTCCAGCCCCTTGACGCGCTGCTCGACGCTGTCCGCCGCGGTCAGGATCAGCACCGGCACCGCCGAGCCGCGCGCGCGCAGCTTGCGCAGCACGTCGAAGCCGTGCAGCCGGGGCAGCCCCAAGTCCAGGATCACGAGGTCGAACTCGTGCGAGGCGAGCGCCGCGTCGGCCTCCGACCCGCTGGCCACGCGGTCGACCGCATAGCCCGCCGATCGCAGCGAGCGCAACAGCCCGTCGGCGAGCACCTGGTCGTCTTCGGCGATGAGGATGCGCATGGCGGTCTCCTTCGGTGGCTGCGCCGGCCGCGCGCGCCTGGCCGCGCTCGTCCAGTGGCGAGCCTGCATTCTAGGAGGCTGCCGCGCCGGCGCCGCGTGCCGATCGACGCCGGCCGGGACGGCCGGCCAGGCGAGGCGCGGCGGCCCCGTCCCCCGCCCCGGGGCCCCCGCAGGAGGGGCACGGATCCCCCTTCGCGCCACTGTACGAACATCCAGCTTCGGTGATAATGCCGCCACACCCGGAGGACACCATGGACGCACCCGTCAAAGCCCTGAACACCGAGAGGGCGAAGGCCCTGCAGGCTGCGCTCGCGCAGATCGAGAAGCAGTTCGGCAAGGGCACCATCATGCGCCTGGGCGACGGCGAGGTGGTCGAGGACATCCAGGTCGTCTCCACCGGCTCGCTCGGGCTGGACGTCGCGCTCG
Organism: Burkholderiales bacterium; assembly: GCA_016191995.1. GTDB lineage: Bacteria > Pseudomonadota > Gammaproteobacteria > Burkholderiales > Burkholderiaceae_C > Rubrivivax. The sequence goes on from JACPVA010000158.1 coordinate 7,694, forward strand.
GTGTCGGCGGCCTGCCGCGCGGCCGGGTGGTCGAGATCTACGGCCCGGAGTCCTCGGGCAAGACGACGCTGACGCTGCAGGTCATCGCCGAGATGCAGAAGCTCGCCGGCACCTGCGCCTTCATCGACGCCGAGCACGCGCTGGATGCGCAGTACGCGCAGAAGCTCGGCGTCAACCTGCAGGAGCTGCTGATCAGCCAGCCCGACACCGGCGAGCAGGCGCTCGAGATCGTCGACGCGCTGGTGCGCTCGGGCTCGGTCGATCTGATCGTCGTCGACTCGGTGGCCGCGCTCACGCCGAAGGCCGAGCTCGAGGGCGAGATGGGCGACAGCCTGCCCGGGCTGCAGGCGCGGCTGATGAGCCAGGCGCTGCGCAAGCTGACGGCGACGATCAAGAAGAGCAACTGCATGGTCATCTTCATCAACCAGATCCGGATGAAGATCGGCGTCATGTTCGGCAGCCCCGAGACGACCACCGGCGGCAACGCGCTGAAGTTCTACGCCAGCGTGCGGCTGGACATCCGCCGCACCGGCAGCATCAAGAAGGGCGAGGAGGTCATCGGCAGCGAGACCAAGGTCAAGGTCGTCAAGAACAAGGTCGCGCCACCGTTCAAGTCGGCCGAGTTCGACATCCTCTACGGCGAGGGCATCAGCCGCGAGGGCGAGATCATCGACATGGGGGTGGCCGCGCGCGTCGTCGACAAGTCCGGCGCCTGGTATGCCTACAACGGCGAGAAGATCGGCCAGGGGCGCGACAACGCGCGCGAGTTCCTGCGCGAGAACCCGGACCTGGCGCGCGAGATCGAGAACAAGGTACGGGCGTCGCTGGGCATCCGGGCGCTCGATGCCGCGGCGGCCACCGCGGCGTCGGCGTAGGCCGGGACGCCGCGCGCAGCCGGCCGCGACGCCGCCAGGCCGCGTCGCGGACATCGCCGGGGCCCTGCGATGAAGACCGGCCACCCATCGCTGAAGGCGCGCGCGCTGCGCCACCTCGCGCAGCGCGAGCACACGCGCGCCGAGCTCGCACGCAAGCTGGCGCGCCACACCGAGGGCACGCCCGATGCGCCGGATGCGTCGGATGCGCGCCAGCTCGAGGAGTTGCTCGACGCGCTCGCCGCCGCCGGGCTGCTCAGCGACCGCCGTGCCGCCGAGGCGCTGGTCGGTGCCAAGGCGCAGCGCCTGGGTGCGCTGCGGCTGCGCCAGCTGCTGCGCGAGCGCGGCGTGCCCGAGGACGAGGCCGCCGCCGCGCTGCAGGCCGTGCGCGGTGACGAGCTCGCGCGCGCGCAGGCGCTCTGGCAGCGCCGCTTCGGTAGCGTCGCCGAGGATGCCGCCGGCCGCGCGCGCCAGGCGCGGTTCCTCGCCGGGCGCGGCTTCGACGCCGAGGTCGTGCGCCGCGTCGTGCGCGGGCGCGGCGGCGAGGACTGACCCCCGCTGCCGCTTGCTGGCCGGCCGCACCGAGACGACCGCCTTCTTCGTCTGGCTGACGCCTGCGCCGCCCTCGGCCACGCGGTCGCCGGACTCCCGATACCCGCCGCGGCATCCAGCTGCGGCGCCTCGCCCCGATGCCGCGTCGACGCGGGCCGGCGGCCCCACCGCTGTAAGCCATTGTTGCGGTGCCACATGCTAAATTCCCGTCGCCCAGCCCCGGGCCCTCCCCGACTGCCGCGGCGCCCCGCGTCGCCTGCCCGATGCCGCTTCCCCGCAGCCAGGCCTCGCGCCAGCTCCGCCACCGCCGCCAGATCGACATCCAGGCCTACGCCCGCGACGACGGGCTGTGGGAGGTCGATGCGCGCATCAGCGACGTCAAGACGCGCGACGCCCACCTCGCCGGCGGGGTGCGGCCGGCCGGCAAGCCGATCCACGACATGCTGCTGCGGCTGGTCGTCGACCGCACGATGACGATCGTCGAAAGCGGCGCCGAGTCGATGCGCGTTCCCTACGCCGGTCAGTGCGAGGACCACGGGGACGTCTACGGCCGGCTGGCCGGGCTGAACCTGCTGCGCGGATTCCGCCAGGCGCTGCGCGAGCGCGTCGGCGGCGCGCTGGGCTGCACCCACATCACCGAGCTGGCGCAGACGCTGCCGACCGCGGTCGTGCAGGCCTTCGCCGGCGAGGTCATCGATACCCGCGGCCTGGGCGACGAGAAGCCGTTCCAGATCGACCGCTGCCACGCGCTGCGCAGCGACGGCGAGGCGGTGCGCGCGCACTACCCGCGCTGGTACCGCGCGCCTTCGCAGTCCGTCGCCGATCCGCACGCCGGCGAAGCGTCTGCCGCCGGCTCGCGCCAGCCGGCCCACGATGCCGGCGCGAGCCGCCCGGCCCGCGATCCCGAAGCGGGCCGAGCGGCCCGCGTCCCCCACCCGGGCCCAGCGGCCCGCGATCCCGCCTGACCCGCCCCCCGCGAGGAGCCCCATGAAGATCCACGAATACCAGGCCAAGGAACTGCTGCGCGCGCACGGCGTGCCGGTGCCGCGTGGCTACCCCGCCTTCACCGTGCGCGAGGCCGAGGAGGCGGCGCAGAAGCTCGGCGGCAGCGTCTGGGTCGTCAAGGCGCAGATCCACGCCGGCGGGCGCGGCAAGGGCGGCGGCGTCAAGCTGGCGCGCGCGCTGGGCGAGGTTCGCACGCTCGCCGAGCAGATCCTCGGCATGCAGCTCGTCACGCACCAGACCGGCCCGCAGGGGCAGAAGGTGCGCCGGCTGCTGGTCGAGGAGGGCGCCGACATCCGCAAGGAGTATTACGTCGCCGCGCTGACCGACCGCGCGACGCAGAAGGTCGCGCTGATGGCCAGCTCCGAAGGCGGCATGGACATCGAGGAGGTCGCGCACAAGACGCCGGAGAAGATCATCAAGGTCTTCGTCGACCCGCTGGTCGGGCTGACCGACGCCCAGGCGACGGAGCTGGCGCGCGGCATCGGCGTGCCCGAGGCGAGCCAGGCGCAGGCGGTGGACGTGTTCGAGAAGCTGTACGCCTGCTACATGGCGACCGACGCCAGCCTCGCCGAGATCAACCCGCTGATCCTCGAGGGCAGCGGCAACATCAAGGCGCTGGATGCCAAGTTCAACTTCGACAGCAACGCGCTGTTCCGCCACCCGGAGATCGTCGCCTACCGCGACCTCGACGAGGAGGACCCGGCCGAGGTCGAGGCCAGCCACCACGACCTGAGCTATATCAGCCTGGACGGCAATATCGGCTGCCTGGTCAACGGCGCGGGGCTGGCGATGGCGACCATGGACACGATCAAGCTGTTCGGCGGCGAGCCGGCCAACTTCCTCGACGTCGGCGGCGGCGCCAGCGCCGAGAAGGTCACCGAGGCATTCAAGATCATGCTCAGGAACAAGAGCGTCAAGGGCATCCTGGTCAATATCTTCGGCGGCATCATGCGCTGCGACACGATCGCCGAGGGCGTGATCGCCGCGTGCAAGGCGGTCAACCTGCAGGTGCCGCTGGTCGTGCGCATGAAGGGCACGAACGAGGATCTCGGCAAGAAGATGCTGGCCGGCTCGGGCCTGCCGATCATCAGCGCCGACACCATGGCCGAGGCCGCGACCAAGATCGTCGCCGCCGTCCAGTGACGCCCCGCGAGGACCCGACATGAGCATCCTGATCGACAAGAACACCCGCGTCATCACGCAGGGCATCACCGGCAAGACCGGGCAGTTCCACACCCGCATGTGCCGCGACTACGCCAACGGCCGCGAATGTTTCGTCGCCGGCGTCAACCCGAAGAAGGCGGGCGAGGACTTCGAGGGCATCCCGATCCACGCCAGCGTCGCCGATGCGAAGGCCGCCACCGGGGCCACCGTCAGCGTCGTCTACGTGCCGCCGGCGGGTGCGGCGGCGGCGATCTGGGAGGCGGTGCAGGCCGACCTGGACCTCGTCATCTGCATCACCGAGGGCATCCCGATCAAGGACATGCTCGAGGTGCGCAACCGCATGAAGGCCAAGGAGGCCGCGGGTGGCAAGCGCACGCTGCTGCTCGGCCCCAACTGCCCGGGAACGATCACGCCCGACGAGATCAAGATCGGCATCATGCCGGGCCACATCCACAGACGAGGACGCGTCGGCGTCGTCAGCCGCTCCGGCACGCTGACCTACGAGGCGGTGGCGCAGCTGACCGAGCTCGGCATCGGCCAGAGCAGCGCGGTCGGCATCGGCGGCGACCCGATCAACGGCCTCAAGCACATCGACATCATGCGCATGTTCAACGACGACCCGGGCACCGACGCCGTCATCATGATCGGCGAGATCGGCGGCCCGGACGAGGCCGACGCCGCGCGCTGGTGCAAGGCCAATATGAAAAAGCCCGTGGTCGGCTTCATCGCCGGTGTCACCGCGCCGCCGGGCAAGCGCATGGGCCACGCCGGCGCGCTGATCTCCGGCGGCGCCGATACCGCCGACGCCAAGCTCGCGATCATGGACGAATGCGGCTTCAAGGTCACGCGCAACCCGTCGGAGATGGGCAGGCTGCTGAAGTCGCTGCTGTAGCCGCCGCCGCCGCCGGCGGCAGCCGCTGCCGCCCTGACCCGTCTGCACGAACGCCGCAGCCTACACTGCGGCGTTCGTCCTCATCGGGCGCGGCCGTCGCCCCCAGGTCACCGCGAGTCGCATGCAAGAGTTCCTGACCCCCGCCTTCTGGATCGCCGTCGGTCAGATCATCATGATCGACATCCTGCTCGGCGGCGACAACGCGGTCGTCATCGCGCTGGCCTGCCGGCGGCTGGCGCCGGCGCAGCGCACCGCCGGCATCCTGTGGGGTACGGCCGGCGCAATCGCGCTGCGCGTGGTGCTGATCTTCTTCGCACTCGCGCTGCTGGCGATCCCCTTCCTCAAGCTCGTCGGCGCCGCGCTGCTGGTCTGGATCGGCATCAAGCTGCTCGTCCCCGAAGAAGAGGGCGGGCACGGCGACGTGCACGCCAGCGACAAGCTGTGGGCGGCGGTCAGGACCGTGATCGTCGCCGACCTCGTGATGAGCATCGACAACGTGATCGCGATCGCCGGCGCCGCGCAGGGCGCGGGGCAGGGGCACCAGATGCCGCTGGTGATCTTCGGCCTGCTGGTCAGCATCCCGATCATCGTCTGGGGCAGCCAGTTCGTGATCAAGCTGATGGACCGCTTCCCGGTCGTCATCGTCGCCGGCGGCATGCTGCTGGGCTGGATCGCCGGCACGATGGCGGTCAGCGACCCCGCGGTGGCCGACCGCACGGCCTGGATCTGGGTGCCGAAGCTGCCGCAGAGCGAGCTGGTCAAGTACGCCGCCGGCATCGCCGGCGCGCTGCTCGTGCTCGCCTGGGGCAAGTGGGCCGCGCGGCGTGCCGGCGCCGCCGACGCCACGGCCTGAGAGCCGGTCCGCCAGGTCCGCGACGAAGCATGGCACTCGCGCCCTCGCCCTCCGACGGCGCGGCCGGGCTCGCGCCGGGGCAGCAGTTCGCCGGGGTGCGCATCGAGCGCCTGATCGCGCGCGGCGCGCACGGCGCGGTGTACGCCGTCACCGACCTGGCCGCCGGCGACGGCCCGCAGGCGCTGCGCGCGCTGAAGCTGCTGACGCCGCCAAGCCGTGGCGCCGAGGCCGCCGAGGCCGCCGAGGCCGCCGAGCGCCTCGCGCGCGAGGCCGATACGCTGCAGCGGCTGGTCCATCCCTGCATCGTGCGCGTGCACCGCGCCGGCCGGACGCTGGGCCGGCCCTGGCTGCTGATGGAGCTGCTGGCCGGCACCGACCTGGCGCGCTACACGCGGCCGGCGCGGCTGCTGCCCGAGCCGGTCGTCGTGCGCATCGGCGAGCGCCTCGCGCGCGCCCTGGCCTTCGCGCACGCGCGCGGCGTCGTCCATCGCGACCTGAAGCCGGCCAACGTCGTCGTCGACTGGGCCGCCGACCGCGTCGTGCTGACCGACTTCGGGCTGGCCGCCGTCGCCGGCGCCGAGCGCACGCGCACCGGCCTGGTCCTCGGCAGCCCGGCCTACATGGCGCCCGAGCTGCTCGCCGGCGCGCCGGCCGATGCGCAGACCGACCTCTATGCGCTCGGGGTGCTGCTGTACCAGCTGCTGACCGGCGAGCTGCCGTTCGACGCCCCGGCGCTGGGCGAGCTGATGCGCCGCATCGCCGCCGACCCGGCGCCCGACCCCGCCGCGCGCCGCCCCGGCGTGCCGGCGCCGCTGGCGGCGCTGGTGCGCGCGCTGCTGGCCAAGTCGCCGGCGCAAC